>JBFLWR010000071.1:0-3303 GCA_040755925.1 Pseudomonadota bacterium | reverse complement strand
ACCTTCTGGTGCCCTATCTCGCCTTCACCCAGGACGATTTCGAGGCCGCTCTGCCGAAGATCAAGGAAGGCGGCGTCGCCACCCACGAATACACGCAGGAAGACGCCATCGCGGCCATCAAGGCCAACATCAAGCAATAGCGGCGCGACGTTGCCAGCCGCATCGCCAACCGGATACCGTTGAGGATGCTCCAGGCCATTGCGGATATCGTAAGGTTGAACGGCGCCGAAAAGCATTTCGGCGCCGTTCGGGCGCTCAACGGTGTCGATTTCCATGTCGGCGCCGGCGAATGCGTGGGGCTTGTCGGGCACAACGGCGCCGGCAAGTCGACGCTCATGCATATGGTTGCCGGCACGCTGCGGCCGGATGGCGGCCAGATCGCCGTGCGCGGCAACGCGGAGACGAGCTACTCCGTGGCGCGCGCGCTCGAGCTCGGCATACGCTGCGTCTTTCAGGAGCTGTCGCTTTGCCCGAACCTCAGCGTCGCGGAGAACACGCGCGTCAACCATGCCTCGCTCACCGGCTTCGGCTGGCGGCGCCGGGCCGCCGGCCTCATCCGGGACAAGCTCGACGAGATCTTCCCGGATCATGGCATCGCCGCCGACGACATTGCAGGCGATCTCTCGATCGGGCGGCGGCAGATGGTCGAGGTGGCGCGCGCCTTCACGCTGACCAGCGCGCCGCTGCACCTCGTCATCCTCGATGAGCCGACCTCATCGCTCGACGCGCATACGGCCGGCCAGCTGCTCGCCTTCGTCAGGCGTTTCGTCGAGAAGGGCGGCAGCTGCATCCTGATCTCGCATGTGCTGGGCGAGGTGCTGCAGAATGCCGACCGCATCGTGGTGATGCGCGACGGCAAGGTGGTCGCGACCGATGCCGCGAGCGCCTTCGACCGCGACAAGCTGGTCGCCGCGATGGGCGGAGCTGAGGGGCATCAGAGAACCGTCGTCGAGACCCGCAAGGCCGAGGCAGGCGCGCTCAGGGTGCGGGCGCGCCCGACACGGCAACAGGACGGCAAGGAGCTCGTCGCCCGCGCCGGCGAGATCATCGGGCTTGCCGGGCTCGCCGGCCATGGCCAGACGGACCTTCTGCTGGCGATCTTCGCGGCGGCCGCGCGCGCCAGGACCGGCATCGAGGTGACCGCGCCAGTGGCGCTGGTCGCCGGCGACCGCCAGTCGGACGGCATCTTCGCGCAATGGTCGATCGCGCAGAACATCGGCATCCGCTCGCTTTCGCGGCTGCGCAACGGCCTGCTGGTCTCGCCGCGCCGCGAGGCGGAGCTCGCCGAATTCTGGAAGAACAAGATCGGCATCCGCACGCCGGACATGAACAACAACATCTATTCGCTATCGGGGGGCAACCAGCAGAAGGCGTTGTTCGCCCGCGCGCTCGGCTCGGACGCCGGGATCGTGCTGATGGACGACCCGATGCGGGGCGTCGATATCGGCACCAAGCTCGAGGTCTACGACCTCGTGCGCGAGGAGGCCGCGAAGGGCCGCACCTTCCTCTGGTACACCACCGAGACCGAAGAGCTCGACAATTGCGACCATGTCTATGTCTTCAAGAACGGCAGGATCGTCGCCGATCTGGGGCGGGACGAACTGACGGAGGAAAAGATCATCCAATCCTCGTTCGGCGACGCAGCCTGAGATGACAGCGATCGTTCCCGGCTCAATCGCAAAATCCCGTCGCAACGACGCCGCGCGGGCGCGGATGCTGCGCGGCCTCCTTCCGGCGCTGTCGCTTGCGCTGGTGCTGATTGCGATTGCCTGGCTTAATCCGCGCGCCATCAGCTATTTCGGCTTCAACCTGATGCTCAACCTGGCGATCCCGATAGCGCTGGCGACGATCGCGCAGATGTTCGTCATCGCGGGCAACGAGCTCGACCTGTCGATCGGCACTTTCGTAGGCTTCGTCGGCTGTGTCACCGCGACATGGCTGAGGGAGACGCCTCTCATCGGCATCGCTGTGCTCCTGGGTTCGATCGGCGTCTATGCGCTGCTCGGCGCGCTGATCCATCTGCGCAACCTGCCGTCGATCGTGGTCACGCTCGGCATGAGCTTCGTCTGGCAAGGGCTGGCGATCCTTGTCCTGCCGAAGCCGGGCGGCAAGGCGCCGGACTGGCTGCTGGCGATCATGTCGTTCAAGCCGCCTTACGTCCCGTTTCCGATCCTCGCCGCGCTGCTCATCGCCGTCGTCGTGCATTTTGGCCTGATGCGCACTTCCTATGGCGTCATCCTGCGTGGCTCGGGAGGCAATGCCGCGGCGCTGCGGCGCGCCGGCTGGTCGCTGCTCAAGACCAAGATCGTGCTGTTCGCGCTGACCGGCCTGTTCGGCGTGCTTTCAGGCATGGCGCTGATCGGCATCACCACCTCGGCCGATGCCAATATCGGCAACGGCTACACGTTGCTTTCGATCGCCGGCGTCATTCTGGGCGGCGGCGAATTCGTCGGGGGACGGGTGTCTCCGGTCGGGGCCGTCATCGGCGCGCTGACGCTGGCGCTGGCCGCCTCGCCGTTGCTCACCTTCATGCATATCCCGCCAGACTGGCAGGTGGCCGCCAACGGCGCGATCCTGATCATCGTGCTGGCTGCCCGCGTCCTGATCAGCCGCAGGGAGAGGTAAGCGATGGCCTTCGCGCGAACGCTTCTTGCAAAACCCTGGCTATGGTCCTTCGTGGGGGCGTTTGTCGTCTGGCTGGCGACCGTGATCTTCACCGGCGGCTATGGCGCCGGGGGCATGATAACCGCAGCGCTTTCGCTCGCCGTCTTCACCGTCATCGTCGGTGTCGGGCAGATGTTCGTCATCACGCTCGGACCCGGCAATGTCGACCTGTCGCTTCCGGCCAATATCGGGCTCGCCAGCGCGGTCGCCATGAAGGTGATGGGCGGCAGCGATTCGATGGTCCTCGTCGGGCTGCTCGCGGCGCTAGCCTGCGGCGCCGCCATTGGCGCCATCAACTATCTGCTGATCTGGGCGCTGCGCATTCCGCCGATCATCGCGACGCTCTCTGCAAGCTTCATCATCCAGTCGGTCGACATCAGCTACGGGCGCGGCCTGCAGATCAAGCCGCCGCCGGGCTTCGCCGACTTCACCAACTGGCAGGTCGCCGGCATTCCGGTGCTGGCGATGCTAACGGTGCTGTTCACCATCGGCGCGGCCATTGCATTGCAGCGCATGATCTACGGCCGCTCGGTGCTGGCGATCGGCCAGAACATCCGGGCCGCCTGGCTCGCGGGCGTCGATGTCGGCCGCATCCGCTTCCTCACCTACACGCTGTGCGGCGCGCTCGGCGGCATCGAC
>JBFLWR010000070.1:0-14024 GCA_040755925.1 Pseudomonadota bacterium | reverse complement strand
TGCGGCAATCCTTGCGGCGGCCATGGGAGCCGCGCCTTCCTTTGCGCAGACCAACGATCCCAACCTGACGCAAAAGCAGATCGACTGCCTCAACCGTACGACTGCCGCCGGCGCCGACTGCGGCAAGGAGAGCGGTAGCGACAATGGCGGCGGAAAGCCGGGCACAGCCGCCCCCTCGGGGGGTGCCGTGTTCATGCCGGCGTTGATCGTCGACCTGTTCCCGAACCCGCCGGCACAGCCCGCGCCAGCGACGCCGGCATCGCCGAGCGGAGGGTCGGCATCGAACGGCCCAGCCAACCCTCCTCCGCCGCCTGCTCCACCGTCGGGCGGACCCGTCACGCCGCCGACCAGGCTCAACCTTGCCGAGCCGCCGCGCGCGGTTTCCGGCGAATTCGTGCCCGACGAGGTATTGGTGACGGTTTCCGGTGACGCCGGAGCGGTGCAGCAGATCGCTACGTCTTTCGGCCTTCAGGTGCGCTCGCAACGGCAGTCGCGGCTGCTCGGCGCCACTTTGGTGCGCTTCGGCATCCCGGATGGGCGGCCGGTCGGCGTGGTGCTGGCCCAGCTTGCCGCCGACGGACGCACGCAGCGGCGCGAGCCCAACCACGTCTATTCGCTGCAGCAGGCGGCGGGCGTCGTGAACTATGCCTTCGACCACATCACCCTCGACCCCAAGCAGGCGAGCGGCGAGAATGTGCGGATCGCCGTCATCGACACCGGCATCGACGACACCAATCCGGCGCTGGCGGGCGTGATCGCCGACCAGTTCGACGCCATGCCGAACGTACCGGTCGTCAAACGCGACCATGGCACCTCGGTCGACGGGCTGATCGCCGGCGTCAGTCCGCTGGAAGGCATGGCGCCAGGCGCCAGGATCTATCACGCGCGCGCCTTCGAAGGCGGCAAGTCGACCATGGACGTCATCCTGTCGGCACTCGACTGGGCGGCGAGCCAGGATGTGCGCATCATCAACATGAGCTTCGTCGGTCCGAAGAACGACCTGCTCGACACCGCCTGCCGCAACGCGCGGGCGCTGGGCATCGTGCTGGTCGCCGCCGCCGGCAACAACGGACCGAAGGCGCCTTACGGCTATCCGGCGGCATTCGACAGCGTGATCGCGGTGACCGCCACCGATGCCAAGGACCAGCTGATGCCGCAGGCGAACCGCGGCCCCTACGTCTTCATCTCCGCGCCGGGAGTGGAGATGGTGGCGCCGAGCGGCGCGGGTTCCGATGTCGTGACGGGCACTTCGTTCGCCGCCGCGATCGTCAGCGGCGCAATCGCCAATTTGCTCCACAGCCAGCCGGCGCGCACCGCCGACTGGGTGGAGAAGGCACTGGCGACCACCGCCAGGGACCTTGGCCACAAGGGACGCAACGATGATTTCGGCTATGGGCTGCTGGACACCAAGGCTGCCGAGGCGGTGAAAGAATAGGCTTCGGCCCAAGAGCCAAAGGTAGCCAAGCTATGCAGGCGCGCCGGCGACGGAGCCTCTCACCACCAGATCGACCGGCCAGACCTCACCCCTCGTCCCCTCCTCCAATCCGGAAATGCGCGCCGCGAGCCGCTCGGCGACGCGCGCGCCGGCGAGGCGGATCGATGAGCGGGTCGTCGACAGCGGCACGGGAAAATTCTCCGGCCGCAGCCAGGGAAAGACGTCGTCATGGGCGATCAGCGACAGGTCGCCCGGGATGGTGAGACCAAGGTCGCGCACCGCCCGCACCACGCCGAGCGCCATGATCAGGCTGGAGCAGACGATGGCCGTCGGGGGTTCGTCCAGCCCGAGCAGGCGGCGGGCGGCGCGGTAGCCGTTCTCCTCGGTCATGGTCAGCGAGCAGACGTGGCGTTCGCCGAGCGTCAGGCCACTTGCCGCGAGCGCCCGGCGCACACCGCGTTCGCGGTGGATGGCGAAAGTTTCACGGTCGTCGCCATTGATCAGCGCCAGCCGCTTGTGGCCCAGTTGGAGGAGCAGCCTGCCGGCCTCATGGAAGGCGCCCTCATTGTCGATATCGAGGTAGGGATAGTCGAAGTCGAGCCCCTCGCTGCGACCGTGGACGATAAAGGGGATGCCGAGCGTATTGACCAGCGCGAGCCGCCGGTCGGACGGACGCGGCGAGGAAATGTAGACGGCGTCGACCTGCCGGTTGGCGACGATGCGCCGGTAGGTCGTCTCCTGGTCGTCGGCATCGGCCGGCGAGAGCACAAGGTCGAGATCGTGCGAGCGGGCATAATCGCCGAGACCAGATAGGAACTCGACGAAATGCGGGTCGATGTCGACGGCATTGCCTGTCGGCAGCACGTAGCCGATCATCCCGGACTTGCCGGTGGCGAGCCGCCGCGCGCTGGGATTGGGACGGTAGCCATGGCGCTTGGCGGCGTCCATCACCCGCCGCCTGGTCTCCTCGTTGACCTCCGGATAGCCGTTGAGCGCCCGGCTCACCGTGGTCTGCGAGAGCGCCAGCATGTCAGAGAGTTGTTTGAGGTTCATCGGAAGCCTCCGTCCTCAAAGCGCTTTCAATTTGAATCGATCCGATGACGACTGGTACGACGCCACGTTTTGATGACCTTAGAGGCGAGCAGACCCGGTTTGAAGTGAAAATTGCTGCTGCAACGCCGAAAAAGCATGCTGCAACGCACATTTTGGCCGCGCTCTCGGAATTTTAAATCGATTAGCAAGATAAGCCTCTTGACTTCAAGGCGATTCAATGGCGAGATCAAAATAGCCAAAGCGCTTTGGAAGCCTCTTCGAAAGGTTGCGGTTGCCTTCTCGCTGAGTCACAGTTCCACGGGCGTCGGCGGACGAAATGGAGGTTTCGTCCGGACTGTTTTTGACCACTGGGAGGATTGCGATGAAGAAGATGCTTCTGCTGGGCGCCGCGTTCGCTGCGCTCGCTCTTAGCCTGCCGGCGCAGGCCGAACTGAAGTTCAAGCCGGGCGAGGACCCGCGCTTCCACTGGGCCGATTTCGACGCGCTCAAGAAGATAGACCTCAAGGGCGAGACGCTGACGATCTTCGGGCCGTGGCGCGGCGAGGACGAGGCCCTTGCCCGTTCGGTGCTCGACTATTTCGCCGAAGCCACCGGCGCGGATGTCAAGTACTCCTCATCCGAGAATTACGAGCAGCAGATCGTCATCGACACACAGGCCGGCAGCCCACCCAACATCGCCATTCTGCCCCAGCCGGGCCTCATCCAGGACCTTGCTACGAAGGGCGTGCTGACGCCGCTGGGCGACGATGTCGCCGCCTGGGTCAAGCAGAACTACGCCGCCGGCGACTCCTGGGCAAAGCTCGGCACCTATACGGGCAAGGACGGCAAGCCGGGTTTTTACGCGCTTCCCTACAAGATCGACGTGAAGGGTCTGGTCTGGTACTCGCCGGACAACTTCCAGGAGGCGGGCTACAAGGTTCCCAAGACGCAAGAGGAACTCGC
The DNA here is from genome assembly GCA_040755925.1 of Pseudomonadota bacterium. Taxonomy (GTDB): domain Bacteria; phylum Pseudomonadota; class Alphaproteobacteria; order Rhizobiales; family Rhizobiaceae; genus Mesorhizobium. Next base: position 10,594 of record JBFLWR010000070.1, on the reverse strand, counting down.
CGATCTCGAGAAGAAGATCATCGCCGACGGCGGCAAGCCCTGGTGCATCGGTCTCGGATCTGGCGGCGCCACCGGCTGGCCGGCGACCGACTGGGTCGAGGACATCATGCTGCGGACGCAGCCGCCGGAAGTCTACGACAAGTGGGTGACCAACGAGATTCCGTTCACCGACCCGGCCGTCGTCAACGCCATCGACATCTTCGCCAAGATAGCGACAGACGACAAGATGGTGGACGGCGGCGCCAAGGCTGTCGCGGCGACCGACTTCCGCGACAGCCCGAAGGGCCTCTTTACGGTGCCGCCCAAGTGCTACATGCACCACCAGGCATCGTTCATCCCCTCCTTCTTCCCGGAAAACGTGAAGCTCGGCCAGGATGCGGACTTCTTCCCCTTCCCGCCTTACGCCTCCAAGCCGGAACTGGGCACGCCCCTGGAAGTGGCCGGGACGCTGGTGATGATCACCAAGGATTCCAAGGCGTCGCGCGAATTCATCAAGTTCCTCCAGATGCCGCTCGCGCATGAATTGTGGATGGCGCAGAAGAGCTTCGTCACTCCCTTCAAGGCGGCCAACAAGGACGCCTATGGCAGCGACGCGCTGAAGAAGCAGGGCGAGATCCTGGTCGGGGCGACGACCGTGCGCTTCGACGGTTCCGACCTGATGCCCGGCAAGGTCGGCGCGGGTTCGTTCTGGACCGGCATGATCGACCTGGTGAGCGGCAAGCCGGCAAAGGATGTCGCCGCCGACATCCAGAAGAGCTGGGACGCAATCAAGTAGGCCGCGCGTGGCGGCTCACCAAAGACTTTCCTGATCCTCCTACTGGATCCGGGCCACGGCCCGGGTCCGACCGGCGGGCACGCCGGAAGCCTTCGCGTTCGATTGTTCCGAGTAACGAGATCGGTGCATCCAGCCGCCAGCATCGCCTGGCCGTTCATGCGCAGGAGAGGAACCCATGGCGACTCAAATTTTCTCGGCCATATTCGTCATCATCATCGGCGTCGGCGGCTGTGTCGCCTATTTCTGGGGCGCCAACAGACTGCTCGACCTGATCTTCCCCTCGCGGGGTGTTTCCGGCACCGCCGCGGTGGACAATCTGCGCCGGCAGGGGCTGGTGCGGCCGTGGCTGTTCGTCGGCCCGGCGATGATCATCCTGACCATCTACCTGATCTATCCGGTGGTCGAGACGCTGCGGCTGTCGTTCCTCGACCGCAGCGGCGGCAGTTTCGTCGGGCTCGCCAACTACGAGTGGGCCTTTGGCGACCAGGATTTCCGCAACTCGATCCTGAACAACGTGCTGTGGCTGGCGGTGGTGCCGGCGGCATGCACTTTCCTCGGGCTGATCATTGCCGTGCTCACCGACCGGATCTGGTGGGGCACGATCGCCAAAAGCCTGATCTTCCTGCCTTTGGCCATCTCCTTCGTCGGCGCCAGCGTGATCTGGAAATTCATCTACGAGTATCGCGGCCAGGGCCAGGTGCAGATCGGCCTGCTCAACGCCATCATCCAGTATTTCGGCGGCCAGCCGCAGGTGTGGATATCGCTGCCGTTCTGGAACAATTTCTTCCTGATGATCATCCTGATCTGGATCCAGACCGGCTTCGCCATGGTGATCCTGTCATCGGCGCTGCGCGGCATTCCCGAGGAGACCTTGGAAGCCGCGGTCATCGATGGCGCCAACCCGTTCCAGATCTTCTGGAAAATCATGGTGCCGCAGATATGGGGCACCATCGCGGTGGTCTGGACCACCATCACCATCCTGGTGCTGAAGGTGTTCGACATCGTGCTGACGATGACCAACGGACAGTGGAACAGCCAGGTGCTCGCCAATCTGATGTTCGACTGGATGTTCCGTGGCGGCGGCGATTTCGGCCGTGGCGCCACGATCGCGATCATCATCATGATCGCGGTCATTCCGATCATGGTCTGGAACATCCGCCAGGCGAACAGAGAGACGGGAGGGCATTGAGATGGCCGTCACGACCGGAAAGTCCCTGCCCAGCCGCCTCGGCGTCCATATCGCGGTCCTGGTATTCGTGGTGATCTGGACGATCCCCACGCTCGGCATTCTCGTTTCCTCGCTGCGCGACAAGGATCAGATCGTCGCGTCAGGCTGGTGGAACTCGTTCGCCAGTTCGAGCCAGAACGGGGCCGGGCGGCTGCCGGCGGCCTCGGCGCAGAAGCAAAAGGATGGCAAATATGTCATCGAAGGCAATCTGTTCACCGGCGGCGCGGCTCGCAACATCAGCGCTTTCGGCATCAAGGCGGCGGCGCCGACGCAATATCCGGCGGGCAGCACGGCCGATCTCGGCGACGGCGTCAGCCTGCAGGTGAACGCAGACGGCAATTTCGCGCTTTCCTCGCCAAAAGCCTTCGAGGGCGATCGCGGCCAACGCGTCTATTTCGCCTCGTCGGCGCCGCCGAAATTCACCACGGACAATTACGACACGGTGCTGCTTTCGGAAGGCATCGGCCGCTCGTTCATGAACTCGCTGACGGTGACCATACCGGCGACGATCATCCCGATCCTGATCGCGGCTTTCGCGGCCTATGCGCTGGCCTGGATGCGTTTTCCCGGCCGGGCCCTGCTGATCGCGGTGATCATCGGCCTGCTGGTGGTGCCGTTGCAGATGTCGCTGATCCCGCTGCTCAAGCTCTACAACGGCGTCGGCACTTTCTTCGGCGTGCCGTCGAAGACCTATCTCGGCATCTGGCTGGCGCATACCGGCTTCGGCCTGCCTTTCGCCATCTACCTGCTGAGGAGCTACATTGCCGGCCTGCCGCGCGAGATCATGGAATCGGCGCGCATCGATGGCGCCAGCGACTTCGAGATCTTCGTCAAGATCGTGCTGCCGCTGTCCTTCCCGGTGCTCGCCTCCTTCGCGATCTTCCAATTCCTGTGGGTGTGGAACGATCTCCTGGTGGCGATGGTTTTCCTTGGCACGGCGCCCGACCAGATCGTGCTGACCGCCAAGCTCAACGCGCTGCTCGGCTCGCGCGGCGGCAACTGGGAGATCCTGACCACGTCAGCGTTCATCACCATCATCGTGCCGCTGATCGTGTTCTTCTCGCTGCAGCGCTATTTCGTACGCGGGCTGCTTGCCGGCTCGGTGAAAGGAGGTTGAGACAATGCAATCGGCTTTGAAGGCGACTTCGATACCCGACCCCGCCATTGACCGCGACTGGTGGCGGGGCGCGGTGATCTACCAGATCTATCCGCGCAGCTTTCAGGACTCGAACAACGACGGCATCGGCGACCTGAAAGGTATCGTGCAGCGGCTGCCCTATGTCGCTTCGCTCGGCGTCGACGCCATCTGGATCTCGCCGTTCTTCAAATCGCCGATGAAGGATTTCGGCTACGACGTGTCCGACTATTGCGACGTCGATCCGATGTTCGGCACGCTGGCCGATTTCGATGCGCTCGTCGCCGAGGCGCACCGGTTGGGGCTCAAGGTGATGATCGACGAGGTGCTGTCGCACACCGCCGACATCCATCCCTGGTTCAAGGAAAGCCGCTCCAGCCGGACCAACCCGAAAGCCGACTGGTATGTCTGGGCCGACGCCCGGCCGGACGGCACGCCGCCCAACAACTGGCTGTCGATCTTTGGCGGCTCGGCCTGGCAGTGGGACACCAGCCGCCAGCAATATTACATGCACAATTTCCTGGCCGAGCAGCCCGACCTCAACTTCCACAACGGCGAAGTCCAGGACGCGCTGCTCGACATCACCCGCTTCTGGCTGGAGCGCGGCGTCGACGGCTTCCGCCTCGACACCATCAACTTCTACTTCCACAGCCAGGGCCTGGAAAACAATCCGCCGCTGCCGCCGGAGGAGCGCAACGACCAGACCGCGCCGGCGGTCAACCCCTACAACTACCAGGACCATATCTACGACAAGAGCCGGCCGGAGAATCTCGCCTTCCTCGAGCGTTTCCGTGCGCTGCTCGATGAGTATCCGGCGCAGGCGGCCGTCGGCGAGGTGGGCGACTCGCAGCGTGGGCTCGAAGTGGTGGCCGCCTACACCGCCGAGGGCAAGCGCGTGCACATGTGCTACTCCTTCGACTTCCTGGCGCCGGAAAAGATCAGCGCCGCCAAGGTGCGCGCGGTGCTGGAGGCCTTCGGCAGGGTCGCCAGCGACGGCTGGTCATGCTGGGCCTTTTCCAATCACGACGTGGTGCGCCCGGCCTCGCGCTGGGCCGCCGACGAAGCCGACCCTGTAGCCTATCTCAAGGTGATCTCTGCTTTGCTGATGTCACTGCGCGGCTCGGTCTGCATCTATCAGGGCGAAGAGCTTGGCCTCGGTGAAGCGGAGCTGCGCTTCGAGGACCTGCAGGATCCCTACGGCATCCGCTTCTGGCCGGAGTTCAAGGGCCGCGATGGCTGCCGCACGCCAATGGTATGGGATGCCGCGGCCAAAAATGGCGGCTTCTCGAACGCCAAGCCGTGGCTGCCGGTGCCGGGCAAGCATCTGTCGCAAGCTGTGAACGTGCAACAGAGCGATTCGGACTCGCTGCTGGAGCACTACCGCCGCTTCCTGGCTTTCCGCCGCGAGCATCCGGCGCTGGGCAAGGGCGACATCCAGTTTATCGAGAGCGATGGCGATACCGTCGCCTTTACCCGGCGCGAGGGCAACGAGCGCGTCGTCTGCGTCTTCAACCTGGGCAGCAGGCCGGCCGATGTCGATCTCGGCAAAGCCTCGCTCCAGCCCTTGCCGGGCCATGGTTTTTCAGGACAATCCGGCTCCGGGCCTGTCCGCCTTGGCGGCTACGGCGCCTGGTTCGGACGTATCGATTGAACGAGTAACGAAAATTCACTGGGAGGACGAAAGCATGGCCGATGTCACACTGAACCAGGTGAGGAAATCATACGGCAACCTGAACATTCTCCACGGCATCGACCTCGACATCAAATCGGGCGAATTCATCGTCTTCGTCGGACCGTCGGGCTGCGGCAAGTCGACCTTGCTCAGGTCGATCGCAGGTCTGGAGGAGATCACCGCGGGCGAGCTCAAGATCGATGGCGAGGTTGTAAACGACGTGCCGCCGTCGAAGCGCGGCATCGCCATGGTGTTCCAGTCCTACGCGCTCTATCCGCATATGACCGTCTACGACAACATGGCCTTCTCGATGAAGATCGGCAAGGAAAGCAAGGCCGAGATCGACAAGCGGGTGCGGCAGGCGGCTGAGATCCTGCAGCTCACCAAATATCTCGACCGATTGCCCAAGGCGATGTCGGGCGGCCAGCGCCAGCGCGTCGCCATCGGCCGCGCCATCGTGCGCAATCCGAAGGTGTTCCTGTTCGACGAGCCGCTGTCCAACCTCGACGCAGCGCTGCGCGTCGCCACCCGCATCGAGATCGCCAAGCTCAAGGAATCGATGCCCAACACGACGATGATCTACGTCACGCACGACCAGGTCGAAGCGATGACGCTGGCCGACCGCATCGTCGTGCTGAAGGAGGGCCGGGTCGAACAGGTCGGCACGCCGATGGAACTCTACAAGCGGCCGGGCAATCTGTTCGTCGCCCAGTTCATCGGTTCGCCGGCCATGAACATCCTGCCGGCGAAGGTCGAGAAGACCGGCAATCCCACCGTGGTCAGCCATATCGGCGGCCGCAAGGCGACCGTGCCGATCGCGACACCCGCCTCGGCGAACGGCGCCGCGGTCAGCTTCGGCGTGCGTCCCGAGGATCTGGTGATCGCCACAGGCGCGGACTACCTGCTCGAAGGCAAGGTGGACTATATCGAGCAGCTCGGCGAGGTGCAGCTCGTCTATATCGACATCGGCCGCGCCGACCTGCCGCTGGTGGCCAAGCTGCCGGGCAATGTCGAGGTCAAGCGTGGCGAAACGCTGAGGCTCAACGCCAGCGCCGGCGACCTTCATATCTTCGATGCGGATGGCCATTCCTTCGCGCTGCATCGCGAGGAGGCGAAAGCCGCCTGACGCGACTAACAAGCCAAAAGAAAAGAGCGGCGGGCCTGGCCCGCCGCTCTTTGTTCATTTGCGTATTGTCCGGGTCTGTCAGCGGCCGAACAGATTGCGGTCGGCGCCCTGCTGGACCGGCTTCTGCTGGTCGTTCGACGAGTTCAGCAGCTTGTAGGCGGTCGAGTTGGCGCCGATCGACGAGGTACGTGCGGTGTCGACCGCGGCCGCAGGCTGGTTGGCGCTGTTGGAGCCATAGTTGTCGCTGCCTGCGAAAGCTGCGCTGGACAGGGCCAAAACGGCCGCGGCGGCAAGAACTATCTTATTCATGTTGGTTACTCCTGAATTTGCTGGAGGCGGCGGGTCAGCCCGCCGTCCGTCTCGTCCGGCCACGTCCGTTACTTCGAGACAATGGCCATGGTTCGGCGATTAGTTGTTGCCCCAGAGGTCGCGGTTCACACCCTGTGTGGTGGTCGGCTTCTCAACGTCAGCCTGCGACGACTTGTGGATCGAAGCCGTGGAGGACGTGTCGACTGTGGCGGCAGGCTGGTTGGCGCTGTTGGAGCCATAGTTGTCACTGCCTGCGAAAGCTGCGCTGGACAGGGCCAAAACGGCCGCGGCGGCAAGAACGATCTTATTCATATTGGTTACTCCTGAATTTGGTGGAGGCGGCGGGTCACCCCGCCGTCCGTCTCCGTCCGGCCACGCTCGTCACTTCGAGACCATGGCCATGGTTCGGCAATTAGTTGTTGCCCCAGAGGTCGCGGTTCACACCCTGTGTGGTGGTCGGCTTCTCAACGTCAGCCTGCGACGACTTGTGGATCGAAGCCGTGGAGGACGTGTCGACTGTGGCGGCAGGCTGGTTGGCGCTGTTGGAGCCATAGTTGTCACTGCCTGCGAAAGCTGCGCTGGACAGGGCCAAAACGGCCGCGGCGGCAAGAACGATCTTATTCATATTGGTTACTCCTGAATTTGGTGGAGGCGGCGGGTCACCCCGCCGTCCGTCTCCGTCCGGCCACGCTCGTCACTTCGAGACCATGGCCATGGTTCGGCAATTAGTTGTTGCCCCAGAGGTTGCGGTCGGCACCCTGGGCGGCCGGCTTCTGAACGTCGGCCTGCGACTTGTGGATCGAAGCCGTGGAGGACGTGTCGACCGCGGCTGCAGGCTGGTTGGCGCTGTTCGAACCGTAGTTGTCGCTACCAGCGAAGGCGCTGCCGGAAATGGCCAGAAGGGCGGCGGCAGTGAGAACAATCTTTTTCATTTTGGGTACTCCAGTATTTTATCCCGTCCGTCTAGCGGCGTGTCTTGGGAATGAAATCGCGTCGTTCGGACAGCGCTGATTTGGGTGAGCCGGCCGCCGGATTCCAATCACGAAGTTTTTCCGGCTGGACCATGAATCCTCACCTTGAAATTGTACCAATCGGTTCTACGAGAGTTATTTTTATAAATGATATCCGACAGTTAGTTGATATGCGCCGTTGGCTCACCAAGTGTGTCGGAGCATCAATGTTCACCCCGTCCCGAACGCACCGTCAACAGAAACGAACCGTTCGGTTCGATTTTAGAATTTCCTAATAGTCACTTTTCGATACCATTAGCCACTTCACCGGCTCCGGAAGACCCGAATCGACTGGCCCGGGATAGGGACTCGCATCTTCGGCAGACCGAATATCGAGCTCCGCATGTGCCGCGGGGTCAGACCTAGCCCGTGTCGCGCGGCATGGATGCGATGTCGCTTTCATGCCGGCAGTGTTTTGCCAGTCGTGATTAGATCAACGCATCTCAGGTGCCGCTTCGTCGCAACGGGGCGGATAATTGGGAAGCCGGTCAGAATCCGGCGCTGCCCCCGCAACGGTGGTGGAGATGACGTCGCAACGGGAGACCACTGGGCCATTGGCCTGGGAAGGTGTTGCGACCGCCCGCAAGGGCACCTCCAGAGCCCGGAAACCAGCCCGAGACGTTTGAACTCGACTGATCGCGGTGGGCGGTCAAGAGGCGGATAGCGCTTGCCGGCTCGCCGGCGGCTGCCGTTCTTCTCCATCTCCACCAGTTCAGTCCTTGACATGAGGACAGGACATGGACGCGCGCAACGACATGCTGAGGCTCCTGCAGAGCCGCAAGCCAGGCTTCTCGCTGGAACAAGCCTTCTACACCGACCCCGATTTCTTCAAGCTCGACATGGAGCTGATCTGGTACCGCGACTGGCTGTTCATCGGCCACGATTGCGAGTTGCCGAAGCCGGGTTCCTTCATCACCGTCCAGGTCGGCGACTATCCGGTGGTGCTGGTTCGCGACCAGCAGGGCAAGATCAACGCCTTCCACAATTCCTGTCGCCATCGCGGCAGCCGCGTCTGCAATACCGAGAAGGGCACGGCCGCCAAGCTGGTCTGCCCCTATCATCAATGGACCTATGAGCTCGACGGGCGGCTGCTGTTCGCCCGACAGATGGCGGACGGCTTCGACAAGAGCCAGTTCGGGCTGAAGCCGGTCGCCTGCGAGAGCGTCGGCGGCTACATCTTCATCTGCCTGGCCAGGGAGCCGGCCGACTTCGCGCCGATGCGCGCCCTCGTCGAGCCCTATCTTCTGCCGCACCGCCTCGGCGAGGCGAAGATCGCCTTCGAGAGCACGATCATCGAGAAGGGCAACTGGAAGCTGGTCTGGGAAAACAACCGCGAGTGCTATCACTGCGCCGGCAACCATCCCGAACTCTGCAAGACCTTTCCGGAGGCGCCGACGGTGACCGGCGTGCACGGGGCCGAAACAGATCCCGAAATGCAGGCGCATTGGGCAAAATGCGAGGCGGTCGGCCTGCCCAGCAAGTTCCGCATCGACCCGGCTGGCCAGTATCGCGCCACCCGCGCGCCGCTGCTGCGCGACGCTGTCAGCTACACCATGACGGGCAAGCGGGCTGTCCGGAAGAACCTGTCGGCCAATGTCAGCGCCGACCGCATCGGCACGCTGATGCTTTATCACTATCCGACGACGTGGAACCACGTCCTCGGCGACCACGCCGTCACCTTCCGCGTGCTGCCGATCAGCGCGACGGAAACGGCGGTCACCACCAAATGGCTGGTGCATAAGGACGCGGTCGAAGGCGTCGACTACGACCTCGCCGAGCTTACCCATGTCTGGACCGAGACGAACGATCAGGACCGCCGCATCGTCGAGGAGAATGCTTTCGGCATCCTGTCGCCGGCCTACGAGCCTGGGCCCTATTCGGAACTGCATGAAGGCGGCGTCATCCAGTTCGTCGAATGGTACGCCTCCTTCATGGCGCCGCGGCTCGACGAGCGCGGCCGGCCGGCGCTGCGCAGCGTTGCCTGAGGCGCCGGGAGATGAACGCCATGACCGAACTCGGCCTCTACCGCCATCTCGACGAGATGACGCCCTGGAACGACCGGCTACAGGTGCTGGAAGTGATCGGCATCAGCGACGAGGCGCCGGACGTGAAGACCTTCACCTTCCGTTCCGACAACCAGACCTGGTTCCGTTACAAGCCCGGCCAGTTCATCACGCTGGAACTGCCGACCGCCGACGGTCCGCTTATGCGGACCTACACGCTGTCGTCCTCACCCTCGCGCCCATTCTCGATCGCGGTGACGGTCAAGGCCCAGGCCGGCAGCGTCGGCACGCGCTGGATGTTCGAAAACCTGAAGCCCGGCGCGCGGGTCAAGGCTTACGGCCCCGCGGGTGACTTTTCGCTGCATGCCCATCCAGCCGCCAAGTATCTGTTCATCTCGGCCGGCTCCGGCATCACCCCGATGATGTCGATGCTGCGCTGGCTGAACGACTGCGCACCCTGGACCGATGTCGGCTTCGTCAACTGCGCGCGACGGCCGGAAGAGATCATCTTCCGCAAGGAACTGGAACTGCTGGGCACCCACATGCCCGGACTTTCCCTCGGCTTCATGATCGAGGAACGGTCGAGCCGCGAGGGTTGGTTCGGCCATATGGGCCGTATCGATGCCATCCGTCTGCCGCTGCTGGCGCCCGACTTCCGCGAGCGCGAGATTTTCTGCTGCGGACCCGATCCGTTCATGCGCGCCGTGCGCCAGATGCTCGAAACCTCCGGCTTCGATATGGGCCGCTACCATCAGGAGAGCTTTGCCGCGCCGGTCGTCGAGGAAGTCCCGGCGCCGTTCGCCCCGGCCGACGGCGGCGTAACAGCCATCGAGGCCGTCACACCGGTCCGCTTCTCGCTTTCGGGCGTCGATGCCGAATGCGTCGCCGGGCAGACCGTGCTGCAGACGGCGCGCGCCTCGGGCGTCAGGATACCAGCTGCCTGCGAGTTCGGCCTCTGCGGCACCTGCAAGGTGAAGAAGGTCTCCGGCGATGTCGAGATGAATCACAATGGCGGCATTCTCGATCACGAGATCGACGACGGCTTCATCCTTGCCTGCTGCTCGCGGCCCTTGTCGGCCTTGGAAATCGAGGCCTGAGCTCTCAAGCGGCTCGCCGCTTCATGGCGACGGGAGCCGCTCTATCTCTTTGATTTCATGCAATTCCGTATGGACGCCGCGGCGAAGGGCGCTGGCCCCAGCCGTTTCACACTTTTCCTGGAACCGCGCCAACTGATCCCGAAAATGGTCAGCGTCGGCCCGCCGCCCCTTGTCTTGCCAAGGAAGAACCGGGCGTTTACAGGCGTTGTGAGGGAAAGCGGTCGCACCAGCCGGCAAAG
>JBFLWR010000007.1:0-16599 GCA_040755925.1 Pseudomonadota bacterium | reverse complement strand
TTTTCGTTTCAGCCGGCAGGTCTCCTAAATCAGGAGCAGAAAGCCGTGTTGACCACCACAGACGACCTTCGGGTCCAGGAAATCAGAGAACTGAGCACGCCGGACCAGGTGATGCGCGAGATACCGCGCACGCTGACGGCGACGCGCACCGTTGCCACATCGCGCAACGCCATCCACTCCATCCTCACGGGGGCCGACGATCGACTGGTAGTCATCGTCGGCCCTTGTTCCATCCACGATCCGGTCGCCGCCGTGGACTACGCCAGCCGTCTGGCGGCGCTGCGCGAGGCCCTGGCCGACCGGCTCGAGATCGTCATGCGCGTCTATTTTGAGAAGCCGCGCACAACGGTCGGCTGGAAGGGCCTTATCAACGATCCGGACCTCGACGGCAGCTTCAACATCGAGAAGGGGCTGCGCATGGCGCGCAACGTGCTGTCGGCCGTCAACAATCTCGGCCTGCCGGCGGCGACGGAGTTCCTCGACATGACGATACCGCAATACATCGCCGACCTCGTCGCCTGGGGCGCGATCGGCGCGCGCACGACCGAGAGCCAGATCCATCGCGAGCTGGCGTCGGGACTCTCCTGCCCGGTCGGCTTCAAGAACGGCACCGACGGCAATCTGAGGATCGCCGGCGAGGCGGTGAAGTCGGCGGCCCAGCCGCATCATTTCATGGCGGTGACCAAGGGCGGCCGCAGCGCCATCGCGGCGACCAGCGGCAACGAGGACTGCCATGTCATCCTGCGCGGCGGCATCGCGCCCAACTACGACGCGGCAAGCGTCGCCGCCGCCGCCGCTGAGCTCAACCGCATCGGCGTCGCGCCACGGCTGATGATCGATGTGAGCCACGCCAACAGCGGCAAGAAGCCGGAGAACCAGCCGAAGGTCGCGCACGACGTGGCGGCGCAGGTCGCGGCGGGCGACGAGCGCATCATCGGCGTCATGATCGAGAGCAATCTCGTCGCCGGCCGTCAGGACGTCGCGCCGGGCAAGCCGCTCGTCTACGGCCAGAGCATCACCGACGGCTGCATCGATTGGGCGACAACCGAGACGGTGCTGCACGGCCTGGCCGGCGCCGTCGAATGGCGCCGGTCGGTAAGGCGCGAAATGCTCGCCGCCCGCCAGGGTGCGGCGTGAGTGACCGGGGGCGGCGGTCACGCCGCCCTCAAGCCCTCCCAGGCCGTGAATATCGAAACCGCGAACAGCAGCAGCCCCGCGATGCGTCCGGCAAGAACGGTGACGCCCGGATTGTCGACCAGCAGCCTCCGGCTGCGGCCGGCGGTGATGGCCAGCCCGCCATAGATTCCCGCCTGCGTGGCGACCGTCAGCAATCCCATCACGGTCGCCTGCATCCAGATCGGCCCGTAAGCCGGCTTCAGGAACTGCGGATAGACCGCGAGGATGAACAGGTAGGCCTTCGGGTTGATCAGGCATGTCACCAGCCCCTGCCGAAACGCTTTCCAGGTGGAGCGGCTGCCGGCTGGCCCGTCCTCGCCGACGGTGATGGAGCTGCGCATCAGTGTGATGCCGATATAGGCCATGTAGGCGGCGCCGACGATAAGCAGTGGCGTGAACAGGATCGGCACGAAATGCATGAGCAGGCCGACGCCGACCGCGCCGTTCAGCGTATGCACCGCACCGCCCAACATGATGCCCGCCGTCGCGGCCAGTCCCCTGTTGCTGCCCCCGGTCAGCGCGTTTGCGAGCACGAACAGCATGTCCATGCCCGGAACGGCGATGATGCCGAACAAAAGCACGAAGAACAGCCAGAGGTTTTCGGTGTAGCTCATGTCAGTTGCCTGTCGCGTCGCCAGCCAGGGCGTAAAGGAATCTGTTGCTTTTCAGCGGACTAGGCGGCCCTATAGGTCAACGCAACTGACGATGATGTGTCAGTTGCGTTTCGGTTGAGCGAGGAAAATGCGCAAGGCGTCGCGCCTGTTCGAGATCATCCAGATCCTGCGGCTGGCCAGGAATCCAGTCACGGGGGCGACGATCGCCGAACGGCTCGAAGTGACCGTGCGCTCGGTCTATCGCGACATCTCCGCGTTGCAGGCCATGCGCGTGCCGATCGAGGGCGGGCGCGGCATCGGCTATATCCTGCGCCCCGGCTTCGACCTGCCGCCGCTGATGTTCTCGATTGAGGAGATGGAAGCGATCGTGCTATCGCTGGCGCTGCTCGAGCGCACCGGCGACGACGAGCTCAAGCAGGCCGCCAAACGCGTCGGCGCCAAGATCGCCGGCGCGGTGCCGCCGCCTCTGCGGCAGACGCTCGATGCCAACGCGCTTCATGCCTGGGGTTTTGCCGCGCCTTCGGCCTCGGCGGTCGATCTGGCGCTGGTGCGCCGCGCCATCCGTGACGAGGAGAAGCTCGAGCTTTCCTATCGCGACGAAGCGGGCCGCGATACGCGGCGCATCATCCGTCCGGTAGCGCTCATCTACTATGCCGAGACCGCCAACATCGTCGCCTGGTGCGAGCTGCGCCAGGCGATCCGCAACTTCCGCAGCGACCGCATCGAGGATTGCCAGCCGGCTGGCCAATGGTTCAAGGGCGAGGGCGACCGGCTTCGGCAGGTCTGGGTCGACGGCTGGGAGATCAATAGCCAGGCCGCAGGCTAGGCAGTTCCAGGAAAAGTGTGAGCGGTTTTCCGTCCACAATTGCGCAACAACAAGGAGATAGACATTTCGCCGCTTCCGAGAAACGGCGAAATGATCTGGGTCATGTCGCCTGGAGGCGCTCGCCGGCAAGACGCTGCCCGCGCAACAACGCCAGTCCGGTCTCGGCGAGTGCGAACAGAAGGACAGCGACCAGGAATCCGGCGGTTCCGACATGGACGATCAGCCATCCGCCGAGCACCGGGAAACCGAAGATACCCAGGAAATAGGCGACGACGAACCAGGTCAGCGCGGCATTGCGATGTTCGGCTGGAGCGTCGTTCACGGCTTGCGTCTGGATGACGGAGTACACAAGGCCGTAGCCCAGGCCCAGGAGGATCGCGCTGGCGATCTGGACCACCACGCCATGGGCAAGACCGAACGCCGCGACGACGCCGGCAATCATCACCGCCAGCAGGATCACCGCGACGTGGTCGCCCTTGGCGCGACCGATCAGCGGGGCAAGCAGGAAACGGGACGCGACAACGGTCATCGCATAGGCGGCGAAGAATGTGCTCGCCTCCAGCCCGGTGCCGCGGACCAGCGATGTCTGGAACGTCAGCAGCCCGCTGAACGCACAGGCGCCAAGCCCGACCATCAGGATGGGGTATACCGCACGCGTACGCAGCAACGCCGGCAGCGCCCGCACCCAATCATTGCCAGCCGCCTTGATCGCCGCCGCGAGCGGCCGCACCGCGATCGTCTCAATCACGACCAGGAGCAATGCGGCAAGCAGGCAGACCAGGGCGACGGCCCCGAAGGCCTGTCCGGTCGTAAGCCCAAGATCATTGATGAGCGCGGTTGCCGCGATCGGGCTCAGGCCGATCCCGCCCATCTGGAACGCGCCGTAGCGGGTAAACCAGAAACCGCGATCCTGATCGCTCACCCGCATCGAAAGCGCCATCGGCGCGGCCAGGAAGAAAATGCCCCAGCCAAGGCCGATGAAGAAGCCGGCGACGCCGATCAGCGGCGTCAGGGCCGACAACGAGGCCAGGCCGAGATATCCGCAGGCCACAAGCGCGGCGCCGAATCCGGCCATGCGGCCAGCCCCAAGGCGCCAGGCAAACCAGCCGACAAGGGGAACGCCGACGACCGTGCCAAGCATGGCGCCCCCAAGCGTAGTGCCGGTTTCGATCTCGCTGCCGCCGAGCGCTCGAAAATGCTCGGTGAGAAGGAACGTTGCGCCGTAGCCCATCGAGGTGAGCAAGGTGGCGACAAAGAGCAAATAGGCATGCGATGTGCGCATTGTGGCGGCACCTTTCTGGCAAATGGCCTGCATCTCTACGAAAAATGTGGTACAGTGATCTTGCAAATTTCGATCAATTTACAGGTCCTCTTGGCGCCGATTTCGGGGACCACTTGGGAGCATCTGCATGGTCGAAAAGGTTTCGCGCCGGCACGATGGCGTCACGCATCTGGTCGATATCGCCATCGACCGGGCGTCACGGGCTTCGATCGGCCGGCAGCTCTATTTCGCCCTGCGCGCCGCCATCGTCGACGGCAGGATGCCCGCGGGCGCCCGCCTGCCCTCGACGCGGGCGGCGGCCCGGCTTTGGGGCGTGTCGCGCGGGGTCGTGGTGGAAGCCTATGAAACCCTGTTGAGCGAGAGTTACGTTGTCGGCCATCACGGTTCCGGCACCTTTGTATCAGCGGATGTCCCGGAGCGGTCGGAGCGTGCGCACCGGACCCTTCCCGTGCGCGACACCGCAAAAGGCGACGTCTCGTTCGCCGCGCGCTCCGTCATCGGCAACGCTTTGCTGGATCCGCCGCTTCAGGTTCCCTTCGCCACCGGCCGGGCGGCGCCCGACGACAGGACGCGTGCCGTCCTCAAGCGCATAGGCCATCGCCATCTCGATGCGCTCTCGGATCACTATCGCGACCCGCAAGGGGAGGAGAGGCTGCGCGGCGAGGTCGTGACGTATCTCGCGGCGGCGCGCGGCGTGCACTGCGATCCGGACCGCGTCTTCATCACCTCGGGTTCGCAGCAGGCGATCGATCTTGCCATTCGCACCCTGATCGACAGGGAGGACAATGTCGCGATCGAAGAGCCGGGCTACCCGCCGGCGCGGTTGGCCTTCACGGCCGGTGGCGCCCGCCTCATCCCCATCCCGGTTGATAGGCATGGGATCAATGTGGACCTGCTCGCCGAGCGTGCTGAAACCATCCGGGCCGTCTATGTGACGCCCTCTCATCAATATCCGACAGGCACGGTGCTTTCCATGGCGCGGCGTCTGGCCCTGATCGATTGGGCCGCGGCGAAGGGCGCATGGATATTGGAGGACGATTACGACAGCGAGTTTCGCTACGATGATCGCCCGCTGGCCGCGCTGCAAGGCGTCGACGAGCATGACAGGGTCATCTATCTGGGTACGTTCAGCAAGGCGCTGCTGCCCGGTCTGCGCCTGGGCTACCTAGTGGTCCCGGCCGAACTCGTGCCGGCCTTTCGTGCAATGCGCGTCCTGCTCGACCGCTTCCCGGCGCCATTTCACCAACTGGTCGTCGCCGACTTCCTGAGCGAGGGGCATTTTTCCAGCCACCTGCGGAGGTTGAGGGAAGCCTATCGGGCGTCACGCGACATGCTGGTGGCGCTGTTGCGCGAGGAATTTCCAGACGAAACGCCCCTTGCGATCGAAGTGCCGATGCAGGGCGTTCATCTGCTCACCCGCCTGTCTTCGGGCTTTGACGATGTTCAGATCGCGCAAGCCGCCCGCCGATCCGGTGTCACCGTGCTGCCGATCTCGCCGATGCATCTGGCGTCGGCGGTCAGCCACGGCCTGCTTCTCGGCTTCTCGGCCCTGCGCTGTGAGGACGCGGCGCCTGGCGTCAAGCGGTTGGCATCAGCCGTCCTTCAAGGACAGGCCAAGCCTGGATAACGGAATCGGCTTACCGCACATCCACCCAACGCTGTTCCCGGAACGAGCGCGCCATCGCGTGCACGGTGCGCTCGATCTCCAGCCCTTCGTCGAAGTCGATGATCCGCGCCGGCTTGCCGGCGATCCGCATCAGCAGCTCGCGGCACTCGATGATCTTGAGGTCGTTGAAGCCCAGCCCATGCCCGGGCGCCGGGAGGAAGGAATCATAGGGCTTGTGGTGCGGCGCCGTCAGGATCGTGCGGTAGCCCTGCTCGGTCGGCCGGTCGGCGGTGAGGTAGAGCTGGAACTCGTTCATCCGCTCCTGGTCGTAGAGGATCGAGCCCTTCGAGCCGAAGATCTGGATGGCGATGCGGCCCTTGCGGCCCCAGGCCGAGCGGTTGACCAATAGCGTGCCGGCGACGCCGTTTTCGAGGTGCATGAGCACGCTCGCGATGTCATAGGTCTCGACCGCCCGCCGCCCGCCCGATGCGACCTGCCGGTCGGCATAGGGCTTGACCATGTCGCACATGACTCGGGCGACGCGGCCGAACAATGCCTTGACGAGCGACAGCGGATGCACCGCGAAATCGTCGAGCGCGCCATAGCCGGAAGCCGCCTCATGCTTCCAGAAGAACAGCGCGTCCGGATCGGCCATGAAATCCTCATCCATCTCGATGCGCACGAGATTGACGTCGCCGATGATCTTTTCATCGAGCAGCGCGCCGATGTGGCGGATCGTGGGGTTCTGGATGTAGTTGTAGCCGAGCACCGCGACCTTGCCGGATTCGCGAGCCACCTTCGCCATGGTTTCGGCCTCGGCGAAGCTTGGCGCCATCGGCTTCTCGCACCACAGATGCTTGCCGGCTTCGAGGATGGCGATCGCCATTTCCGGATGGAACTGGTTGGGTGTGGTCAGCGAGACGACGTCCACTTCCGGATCGTTGACGACGGCGCGCCAGTCGCCGGATGCCCTGGCGAAGCCGAACTCGCCCGCCTTGCGTCTGGCCAGCTCGTCATTGACCTCGCCCAGATGCACCAGCCTCGGCTTGTCCACGTCCGGAAAGACGGTGCCGACCGCGTTCCAGGCGATGGCGTGGCACTTGCCCATGAAGCCCGTGCCGATGAGGCCCACTCCGACCATGTCGATTTGTCTCCGCGCTGGAGCAATTCCAGGAAAGGCGTGAAGCGGTTTCTGTCCTGAATTGCGTCTAAGGAAATCTCTGTGGATGAGTTAATCCATTTTGGCTGAGAATGGAACGTCCAAATCATTTTTAATAGTGTTCTTGCGCGAAACCGCTATGATGGGGCAGGAGGGGGCTAATCAACATGGCCGTAGGCGGAGCGACGATGGACGAACGGGTGCCTCGCGATTTCGAGACGCTGCGCGCAACGATCCTGGACCGGCGCGCGAGCCTGCCAAAACGCATCGCGCAGATCGCCGCCTATGCGCTCGACAATCCTGACGACATCGCTTTCGGCACCGCCGCGAGCATCGCCGCCTCGGCGGGCGTCCAGCCCTCGACCTTGATCCGCTTTGCCCAGCAACTCGGCTTCGACGGTTTCACCAGCCTGCAGCAGGTGTTTCGCGAGCGGCTGCGCGAACGCAACTCCTCCTATGACGAGCGGCTGGCGGCGTTGCGCGCCAAGGCCGAGGACGGCGGCGGGCACAGGGCGATCTTCGACGGCTTCGTCGCCGCCGCCAGCACCTCGCTCGGCGACATTTCCCGCGCGCTGAACGATGCGCATTTCGAAGAGGCAGTCGCCCTGCTGGCAAAAGCCGAGACCATCTATGTGCTGGCCAAGCGCCGCTCCTATCCGGTGGCGTCCTACATCGCCTATGCGCTCGGCAAGTTGAAGATCCGCAACCAGCTGGTGGAATCGGCCGCCGGCTTGAATGCCGAGATGATCGGTTTCGCCACGCCGCGCGACGCTGTCATAGCCATCTCTTTCTCGCCCTATGCGCCGGCGACCATCGAGGAGACGCGCTCCATCGCTGAGCAGGGCGTGCCGATCGTGGCGATCACCGACAGTTCGTTTTCGCCGCTCGCCCAGTTCGCAAAGGTCTGGTTCGAGGTGGCGGAAGCCGATTTCGGCGGCTTCCGCTCGATCTCGGCGACGATGGCGCTCGCCATGGCTCTGACTGTCGCCGTCGGCGAGAAGCGACGCGACGCCGGCCGCAAGCGCAAGGCCTGATCGTCCGCGCCGTTGACGTTTTTCGTCTCGGGAATGCTCATTCCATATTGACTGCAGATTGGAATTATTATTTCATATTGACGGCATCACGCCGCCGTTCGCGCGTGTATCCCAAAACGACGCTGCTGTGCACGACAAGGCCGATGGGAGGTTCGAATGGGCGAAGCCGTGGAAGTGAAATATCCGCCGCTCGACGTCATCACGATCGGCCGCGCTTCGGTTGATCTCTACGGCCAGCAGATCGGCTCGCGGCTGGAGGACATCACCTCCTTCGCCAAATCGGTCGGTGGCTGCCCGGCCAATATTTCCGTAGGCACGGCGAGGCTCGGGCTGCGCTCGGCATTGCTTACGCGCGTTGGCGACGAGCAGATGGGACGCTTCATCCGCGAGCAGCTCAAGCGTGAAGGCGTCTCCGTCGACGGCTTGAAGACCGACAAGGAGCGGTTGACTGCCCTGGTGCTGCTTTCTGTCGAGAGCGAGGGCGTTTCGCCGATGATCTTCTATCGCACCGACTGCGCCGACATGGCGCTGGCGGAAGAGGATATCGATGAAGCCTTCATTGCCTCGGCGCGCTCCGTCGTCGTTACCGGCACGCATTTCTCGCGCCCCAACTCTGACGCCGCGCAGCGCAAGGCGATCCGATTGATGAAAGCCAAGGGCGGCAAGGTCGTGTTCGACATCGACTACCGCCCGAACCTCTGGGGCCTGGCCGGCCATGCCGAGGGTTTTGAGCGCTACGTCAAATCCGACCGCGTCTCGGCGCAGCTGAAGACGGTGCTGCCCGATTGCGACCTGATCGTCGGCACCGAGGAGGAGATCATGATCGCCTCCGGCGCCGATGATTGCCTGAGCGCGCTGAAGACGATCCGCGCGCTGTCCTCGGCAACGATCGTGCTCAAGCGCGGCGCCAAGGGCTGCATCGTCTATGACGGCCCGATCAGCGACGATCTCGAGGACGGCATCGTCGGCAAGGGCTTTCCGATCGAGATCTACAACGTGCTCGGCGCCGGTGACGCCTTCATGTCGGGCTTCCTGCGCGGCTGGCTCGGCGGCGAGAGCTTCGCCACTGCCGCGACCTGGGCC
This sequence comes from Pseudomonadota bacterium, assembly GCA_040755925.1. GTDB lineage: Bacteria > Pseudomonadota > Alphaproteobacteria > Rhizobiales > Rhizobiaceae > Mesorhizobium. The sequence goes on along the minus strand of JBFLWR010000007.1, from coordinate 7,819 downwards.
AATGCCTGCGGCGCGTTCGCCGTGTCGCGCCTGCTCTGCGCGCCGGAGTACCCGACCTTCGAGGAAATGCAGTTCTTCCTCAAGCACGGCAGCAAGCATCTCGCGTTGCGCAAGGACGAGGCGATCAACCATATCCATTGGGCGACCACGCGCCGGCGCGACATTCCCTCGCTGATGGCTTTAGCCTGCGACCATCGCGTCCAGCTGGAGGATGTCGCGGCCAGAGTCGGCGCCGATGTTGCGCGCATCCCCGACTTCAAGGTGCTGACCGTCAAGGCGGCGGCCAAGGTCGCCGCCGGCCGTGACGGCTACGGCATGCTGATCGACGAGAAATATGGCCGTGACGCGATGTTCGAATTCGCCCGTCATCCCTTCGCCTGGCTCGGTCGCCCGGTTGAACTGCCGGGCTCGCGCCCACTGCGTTTCGAATTCTCGCAGGACATCGGTTCGCAACTGATCGACTGGCCGGTCGACCACTGCATCAAATGCCTGTGCTTCTATCATCCCGACGATCCGGAAGCCTTGAAGACCGAACAGCAGCAGAAGTTGCGGGCCCTGTTCGAGGCCGCGCGAAAGGTTGGCAGGGAGCTTCTCGTCGAGATCATTGCCGGCAAGCACGGCAAGCTCGACGAGACCACCATTCCGCGCGCGCTGGAGGAACTCTATGCGCTGGGCATCAAGCCCGACTGGTGGAAGCTCGAGCCGCAGGCCTCGGCCGGTGCCTGGGCGAAGATCGAACAGGTCATCGTCAAGAATGATCCATGGTGCCGCGGCGTCGTGCTGCTGGGGCTGGAGGCGCCGCAGGACGAACTGGTCGCTGCCTTCGCGGCGACGAGCAACGCGCCGATCGTGAAGGGCTTCGCAGTCGGCCGGACCATCTTCATCAATGCCGCCGAACAGTGGCTGGCCGGCAGGATGTCGGATGACGAGGCCGTGGCCGACATGGCCTCGCGCTTCGAGCAGCTGACCGAGGCATGGCTTGCCGCGCGCGGCCGCAAGGCAGCATAACAAGACCGCCGAAGGACTGCGGAGGAAACATCATGAGCAAGACAATTCGCCTGACGATGGCGCAGGCGCTGACCCGCTTTCTCAGCCGGCAGATGACCGAGATCGACGGCAGGAAAGTGCCGATCTTCGGCGGCGTCTGGGCAATCTTCGGCCATGGCAATGTCGCCGGCGTCGGCGAGGCGCTCTACCAGGTCCGCGATGAATTGCCGACCTTCAGGGGTCATAACGAACAGGCAATGGCGCATGCGGCGATCGCTTACGCCAAGGCCAATTTCCGCCGCCGTTTCATGGCCGCGACCACCTCGATCGGCCCAGGCGCGCTCAACATGGTGACGGCGGCGGCCCTTGCCCATGTCAACCGGCTGCCCGTGCTCTTGCTGCCTGGCGATGTCTTTGCCAACCGCCTGCCCGATCCGGTGCTGCAGCAGGCCGAGGATTTTTCCGATGGCACGGCAAGCGTCAACAACTGCTTCCGCGCCGTGTCGCGCTATTTCGACCGCATCACGCGGCCGGAGCAGATCATCCCGGCGCTGAGCCGAGCCATGCAGGTGCTGACCGATCCGGCCGAATGCGGGCCGGTCACGCTGTCGCTCTGCCAGGACGTGCAGGCCGAAGCCTATGACTATCCCGAGAGCCTGTTTGCCGAGCGGGTCTGGACGCCGCGACGCGTTCGCCCCGATCGCCATGAGCTTGCGGCCGCCGTCGCGGCCCTGAAGGGCGCGAAGAAGCCGCTGGTGATCGTCGGCGGCGGCGTTCTCTATTCGCAGGCCTCCGGCGAGTTGGCCAAGCTGGTGCAGGACGCCGGGATCCCGGTCTGCGAGACACAGGGCGGCAAGTCTTCGCTCCCGGACGACCATCCGCTCAACATGGCGGCCGTCGGCGTCACCGGCACGTCGGCAGCCAACCGGCTGGCCGAGGAGGCCGACGTCGTGCTTGCCGTCGGCACCAGGCTGCAGGACTTCACCACCGGCTCATGGGCCCTGTTCAAGAATGCCGGCCGCACCATCATCGGGCTGAACACGCAGGTTTTCGATGCCGGCAAGCATTGGGCGCTGCCGCTGGTCGCCGATGCGGCCGAGGGCCTCGCCGAATTGTCCGCCGCGCTGAAGGGCTGGAAGGCGCCGAGCGCCTGGACCGACAATGCGCTGAAGGGCAAGAAGGAATGGCAGGCCGCGGCCGCCAAGGTGACCGCCTCGACCAACGCCGCCTATCCGTCCGATGCGCAGGTGATCGGCGCGGTGCAGCGCGTCATGGGCTCCGGCGTCACCATGCTGCATGCCGCCGGCGGTCTGCCGGGCGAATTGCATAAGCTCTGGCAGGCCGGCGCGCCGGGCTCCTACCATGCCGAATACGGCTTCTCGACCATGGGCTACGAGATCGCCGGCGGGCTCGGCGCCAAGATGGCGAAGCCCGATCAGGAAGTCGTCGTCATGCTCGGCGACGGCTCCTATCTGATGCTCAACTCCGAGATCGCCACCTCGGTCATGCTCGGTCTCAAGCTGACGATCGTGCTGCTCGACAACCGCGGCTATGGCTGCATCAACCGGCTGCAGATGGCGACCGGTGGCGCCAATTTCAACAATCTCCTGAAGGACTCGCGCCACGAGGTGATGCCCGACGTCGACTTCGCCGCGCATGCGGCAAGCCTCGGCGCCATTTCCGAGAAGGTGGCCTCGATCGCCGAACTGGAGACGGCGCTCGCAAGGGCGAAGAAGAACAGCAAGACGACGGTGCTGGTCATCGACACCGATCCGCTGGTGTCGACCGAGGCCGGCGGCCACTGGTGGGATGTCGCCGTGCCCGAAGTCTCGGCGCGACGCGAAGTCAACGCCGCGCGCAAGAAATACGAAGAGGCCGTGGGCAGCCGTCAGGGCTGAACCGCGTTCGCCTTGCAACGATTGAAGCTGGAGTGACGACTTGAAAGCCAAACTGGGCATGTCCCCCATCGCGTGGTGGAACGACGATCTCGTGGAACTGAGCGATGACGTGTCGCTGGAGGAGTGCCTGCGCCAGTCGCGCTCGGCCGGCTTCACCGGCATGGAGATGGGCCGCCGCTTCCCCAACGACCCGAAGGTGATGCTGCCGATCCTGAAGGAGGCCGACGTCACGCTTTGCGGCGGCTGGTTCTCCGGCACGCTGGTCAATGAGGATCTGGCGAAGAACAAGGATCGCATCCAGCCGATGATCGACCTGTTCAAGGCCGTCAACGCGCCGTGCATCGTCTATGGCGAGGTCGGCCGCTCGATCCAGGGCGACCGCTCCAAGCCTTTGGCCACCAAGCCGAAGCTCTCCGACGAAGAGATGAAGGCCTATGGCCGCCGGGTCACCGAGTTTGGCGAATGGTGCGCCGACCAGGGCATGCCGCTCTCCTACCATCACCACATGGCGGCGGTGGTCGAGACCGAGCCGGAGCTCGACGCATTCATGCGCAATTCCGGCGAAGGCATTCCGCTCCTGCTTGATGCCGGCCATCTCGTCTTTGCCGGCGGCGATGTGCTGCGCGCCATCGACAACCATCACAAGCGCATCAACCATGTCCATGTGAAGGACGTGCGAAAGAGCGTGATCGACGGGCTCGATCGGTCGAAGCAGTCCTTCCTCGACGCAGTGGCGCTCGGCGCCTTTACGGTGCCGGGCGACGGCTCGCTCGACTTCGGCGCCATCGTCCAGAAATTCGCCGATTACGGCTATGAGGGTTGGTTCGTGGTCGAGGCCGAGCAGGATCCGAAGAAGAACCCGCCGCTGAGGATGGCCGAGGTCGGTCACAAGGAACTGATGCGGGTGATGACGGCCGCTGGCTACACGGTCGAGACGCAAGGCTTCCCGAATGACTGAGCGCTGGATTGGCCGCAGCGGGTGGCTTATCTGAGGAACCGGTCTGGCAACTCTCGGATGGCGCGATGAAAGATTATGAGCACCCGTTCTTCCGGCCGCTGTGGCGGCGCATCGTGGTCGTCGCGGTCTGCCTGGTCTGGTCGGTCATCGAGTTCGCCTCCGGTACACCCTTCTGGGGCGTCATCGCGCTAGGCTTCGCCGGCTATGCGGTGTGGCAGTTCTTCTATCTCTACAAGCCGGTCGATGAGGCCGAGCCTCCGGCAGAGCCTAAGGAATGATCCAGGGAGCTTCAAATGTCGAAACTGCTCGTCAAGGCCGACAAGGGCCACGGCCATGTCGCTCACGTCACGCCGCAGAGCGCCGGCTGGACCTATGTCGGCTTCGACCTCCACAGGCTGCGTCCGGGCGAGACGGCGTCGGGCAAGACGGGCCAGCGTGAGATCTGCCTGGTCTTCGTTACCGGCAAGGGCAACGCGTCGGCCGGCGGCAAGGATCTGGGCCTGCTCGGCGCGCGCATGTCGCCCTTCGAGGGCAAGCCCTGGTCGGTCTATGTGCCGCAAGGCTCCGACTGGTCGGTGACCGCCGACACCGAACTGGAGCTCGCCGTCTGCTCGGCGCCAGGCCTTGGCGGCGGCCTGCCGGTCCGTGTCATCGGCCCTGACGATCTCGGCCAGGAAGTGCGCGGCAAGGGCACCAACACGCGCTACGTCACCAACATCTTGCCGGAGGGCAAGCCGGCCGATTCGCTGTTGGTCGTCGAGGTCATCACGCCGGGCGGCCACACCTCCAGCTATCCGCCGCACAAGCACGACAGGGACGATCTGCCGGCGGAATCCTATCTGGAGGAGACCTACTATCATCGCCTCAATCCGCCGCAGGGCTTTGCCTTCCAGCGCGTCTACACCGACGCCGACAGGAACGGCGTCCGCGATCTCGACGAGGCGATGGCGATCGAGGACGGCGACGTCGTGCTGGTGCCGAAGGGCTATCACCCATGTGCTGCCTGCCATGGCTACGATCTCTATTATCTCAACGTCATGGCCGGCCCGAAGCGGACGTGGAAGTTCCACAACGCGGCCGAGCACGAATGGCTGATGAAGGCCTGACCGGGCAGGTCGGCTGGAGCCATTGGTCCAGCCCCGAAAAATCGTCGGCTAATGACCTCAAGGCTGGATTTGCCTTCGAAAACCCATGAAGGTTTCGTCAATCCGTCATGGAAATCACCTATGGCAGCGGTTCCGGTGCATGTCGCCGCAAGCGCTCAGGCGTTTCGGGACAACGACTTGCCGAAAAACTGAAGATTTGAAGCGCGTCGCATGATCCCTTCGGGCGCAACGCGCTTTGACGAGGAAGCTTCATGCGTTACGCCATTTATTTCACCCCGAGGCAGGACGAGCCGCTGGCGCGGATCGCCGCCAACTGGCTGGGCCGCGACCCTTTCGGCGCGGCGACGCGGCCGGTCGAGGCCGTGGGTGATTTGTCGGCCGCGGAAGTAGCCTTCCACACGGCCTCGGCCAGGCGCTACGGGTTCCATGCGACGCTGAAGGCGCCGTTCCGGCTGGCGCCGAGCGAGACGGAAGCCTCGCTGCGCGCCGCGCTCGACCATTTCGCCGAAGCGACGCCGCCGGTCGTCATCCCGCGCCTCGTCGTCGGCCAGATCGACGGTTTCTTCGCGCTGGTGCCCGAAGGTCCGTTTGCTCCGCTCAACAGCTTCGCCGGCGATGTCGTGCGCGCCTTTGACGGCTTCCGCGCGCCGCTGACCGACGCCGAGATCGAGCGGCGCAGCCCGGATTCGCTGAAGCCCGACGAATTCCGCAACCTCTGCCAGTGGGGCTATCCCTACGTCTTCGAGACGTTCCGCTTCCACATGACGCTGTCCGGCCGCGCCGGGCCACAGGAAAGCCCACGTCTTCGCGCAGCAATAGCCAGCCTGTTCGCCGACGTGCTGCAGCAGCCGGTGCAGGTGGATGCGCTGACATTGTTTGTCGAAACCGAGCCGGGCGCCCCGTTCATGGTTCTTTCCCACCATGCGCTTGGTCGACGCCCGGCCAGGAAGATCGCCTGATTGACCGCCCATAGACCTCCCGACTGGACCGCTTGAGATCGAGGACTGCCTGAGATGACCGCCGAGACCGTTTTGAACAACGCCCGCATCGTATTGCCTGACGAAATCGTCGAGGGCTCGCTCGTGCTGCGCGATGGCCTGATTGCAGCCGTGGAACAGGGCTCCGGCCGCGCGGGCGAGGACATGGGTGGCGACTACATCATCCCCGGTCTCGTCGAGCTTCACACCGATCATCTGGAAGGCCACTACGCGCCGCGCCCGAAGGTGCGCTGGAATCCGATCGCCGCCGTGCTCGCCCACGACGCGCAGGTCGCCACCGCCGGCATCACCACCGTGCTCGACGCCTTGCGCGTCGGCATGGACGAGGACGCCGACCTGACGTCCGACGACATCCGCAAGCTCGCCGACGCCATCGAGGACAGCGTGCGCGAGGATCGCCTGAGGGCCGACCATTTCATCCATCTGCGCTGCGAGGTCTCGGCGCCGGACTGCCTGAAAGCCTTCGCCAATTTCGAGACCGACGACCGGGTGAAGCTCGCTTCGCTGATGGACCATGCACCTGGACAGCGGCAGTTCGTCAATCTCGAGACCTACGCCTACTACTACCAGCGCAAGCTGAAGCTGACCGATCGCGACTTCCAGAAATTCTGCGAGAAGCGGATGGGAGAATCGGCACGGAATTCCGGTCCGAACCGCGTCTTCATCTCCGCCGCGTGCCACGAGCGCGGCATCGTTCTGGCCAGCCATGACGACGCCACCGCCGCTCATGTCGACGAGGCGATCGAGCAGGGCGTGCGCGTAGCCGAGTTCCCCACCACGGAAGAAGCCGCCAAGGCTTCGAAAGCCGCCGGTCTCGGTGTGCTGATGGGCGCGCCGAACGTCATGCGCGGCGCTTCGCATTCCGGCAACGTCTCGGCCCGCACGCTTGCCGCCGACGGCCTGCTCGACATCCTGTCGTCGGACTACATCCCCTTCAGTCTGATCCAGTCGGCCTTCTTCCTCGGCGATGTCGTCGACGGCATCTCGTTGCCGCAGGCGGTCGCCATGGTCTCGAAGAACCCGGCCGAGGCTGTCGGCCTCGCCGACCGCGGCGTCATCGAGCAAGGCCGGCGCGCCGACCTCGTGCGCGTGCGCGTCGACGACCATGTGCCGGTTGTCCGTACCGTGTGGCGCCAGGGCCGCCGGGTCGCATGATGGTCTCGGCCCTGATCGAGCGCGAGCTCGCCGAGACACATCCGATCCGTAACGGCGTCTTCGTCGCGGTCGTCGGGCCGAGCGGCGCCGGCAAGGACACCGTCATCGGCTACGCCAAGGCGCGCTTCCCTGACGAGACGCGGCTGGAATTCGTGCGCCGCGTCATCACCCGGCCGAGCGATTCCGCCAGCGAGGATCATGACACGCTGGCCGACGCCGCCTTCGCCGAGGCGGAGGCCGACGGCGCATTCGCCATCTGCTGGGACGCGCATGGCCTGCGTTACGGGCTGCCCGCCGACGTCGATTGGGCTGTCTCCAACGGCCACGTCGCCGTTGCCAATGTCTCCCGCGCCGTCATCCCGGCGCTGCGCGAGCGCTACGCCAACCTCGCGGTGGTCGAGATCACCGCTGCGCCCGAAATCCTCGCCGAGCGGCTGGCGGCGCGCGGCCGCGAATCACGCGGCGAGGTGCTTGCGCGCCTGGCGCGTGGCACGACCGTGAAACTCTCCGGATCGGACGTGACCTCGATCGACAACAGCGGCGACAAGGAGATTGCCGGCGAGCGTTTCGCCGAGGTGCTGCGCAAGGCGATGGCGTTCTCCGATCTGTCGGACATGATCTGAGGTGTATTGATATTCAGGTCAGGCCGGCCTGCAAGTAGCGGCTACCTGCGCTTCCGGTGCTCACGTACTTAAGTACGCTCCGCTCCGGTTCTCG
>JBFLWR010000069.1:0-4376 GCA_040755925.1 Pseudomonadota bacterium | reverse complement strand
CACGTCGAACATGCAGAACTGCAACAAATAGGTCCTCACCGTGACTAAAAAGGCCCGCCTTCGAAGAGGCGGGCCTGTGGATTTTTGCGGTTCTGTTCTCTTCACATTATTTGGAACAAAGGCCGCCGGAGGCGATTAGGGCGCGCGCAAAAGGCGACCCGCAGCATGAGGAGGCACGCTTGGATAGGGAAGAACGCATCAAACAACGCGCCCACGAAATCTGGGAGCGGGAGGGCCGCCCCGACGGACGCCAACAGGAGCACTGGGATCAGGCCGTGCAGGAGATCGAGACGGAAGGTTCGGAAGCCGAGCGCGGTCCCGTGACGCCGGACCCTCTGGTGAGTGTCGGCTCGGATCCCGCCTCCAACAGGCACGGCGGGTAAAGAGCCTCGAAATATGTTCTAGACACGGCCCGTCTTGGCGGCGGGCCGTGTCATCGGCGGCTTTCAATTGCACAAGACTGCTACTGAGCCAGGACCTTGTTGCCGGTGATGATCCGACGCACACATCCAGCAACCCAGCTCCGTCCACCTCTCTATCCGCTGCTTTCTCGTTGTGAGAGGGATCAATCCAAGCCGGTCGATAAACGGCGACCGATTCGAGTTCATGAGATGTCTGATGCTTCATCGCTGTCTCCTGTCGTTACAGCGGCGGCACGGCGGCCATGGCCGGCGCGGGCCGATCAAGTGTTGCTCACCGGCCTTCGACAGACGCTCGGCACGTCTGAAGCCAACCCGAACTGCCAGCGATCCGCGATGTTCCACGGAAATGGGCTTGCAAACGCGGCTTGCTCCTGCGTCGCGCTTTCCCCGCGAGCGCCGGCAATGGAACATTGAGGACATTGCGTTGTTTAAACCAGAATGCCTGTCGGTCGGATCGCACGCGCTATTATTGCCGCCGGAAATGTCTGCCTCAGAATCGGAGGTTCGTTCGCGGAATGGCTCATGCCAAAGGCCCTGTGAATGACGATAGGATCATCGTCATCGGCGCGTCAGCCGGCGGCATCGAGCCCTTGAAACAAATCGTCAGCGACCTTCCCCCTGACCTATCGGCCACGGTGTTCGTGGTGGTTCATGTCGGCCAGGTCAGCTATCTGCCGGAAATCCTCGATCGCGCCGGCGCTCTTGGTGCCCGCGCGGCCAGGAATGGAGCAGAGTTCAAGGCCGGTTGCATCTACGTGGCGCCGCCCGGCTTCCACCTGCTTCTGCATGACGGGCATATGCTGTTGCGGCGCGGTCCGCGCGAAAATCTTGCCCGACCGGCCATCGATCCCTTGTTCCGCTCGGCAGCACTGAGCTACGGCGCCAGCGTGATCGGCGTTCTGTTGTCCGGTTCGCTTGCCGACGGCACCGCCGGGTTGAGGGCGGTCAAGGCCGTCGGCGGGCTGACGGTCGTCCAGCACCCGCAGGATGCACTGGTGCCCGCAATGGTGGAAAGCGCGCTGCATTATGTCGAGATCGACCATTGCCTCCCCGCAGCCGAGCTAGGCGCTTTGCTGGCGAAGCTCGCAGCCGAGCCGGCTGGCAAGACCCTACCCGCCCCCTCAGGCGTGCGTTTGGAAGCGGCGCTTGCCGCACAGGAGCATTCGACCATGAAAGATGAAGATCGACTTGGCGAACTGTCGATGTTTACATGTCCGGAATGCCACGGACCGCTGTGGGAGATCGAAGACGGTGACATGCTGCGCTATCGGTGCCATACCGGGCACGCCTTTACCGACGACGCGGTGATGGAAGCGCAAGCGATCGAGCAGGATGAAATCCTATGGAGCCTGCTGCGCTCGCATCAGCAGCGTGCGGCGTTTGCGCGGCGGATGGCCGAGCGAGAACGGGCAAAGCAGCGCTCGCAACTCGCTGCCGAAATGGGCAGGCGGGCGAAGGAGTACGAGGCGGATGCCGCTGTGATCGAGCGCATCCTGGAAAGCAGACGGGTTCAGGTAGCGGGCAATGACGCAGTCGCCGAGAAAGACAAGCCCACGCAAAGCAAGCGCGCGGAAGGTAGGGACTAATTGGCGCGCCGCTGCGAAAGAGCCAGCTTCCTTTCCCATCATCGGCATAGGAGCGTCGGCGGGCGGCATCGGGGCTCTGCAGAAATTCTTCCCGGAAGTGCCGACCGACAGCGGCTTTGCCTATGTTGTGGTCCAGCATCTCGACGCGGAGCATGAAAGTGTGCTTGCCAGCATCATCCAGCGCTGCACCGAAATCGAAACGCAGACTGCGGCCGAAGGCATGGAGGTCGAGCCGAACAACATCTATGTCGTGCCGCCCGGCGTTTCGGTGACGATCGAGAAGCACCGCTTTCACGTCGCCAAGATGGCCAGCACGCGCGCCAAGCGAACGCCGATCGACGACTTCTTCACGTCACTGGCACGGGAACATGGACAATGCGGCCGGGATCATTTTGTCCGGCACCGGCAGCGACGGCACCATCGGATTGAGAGCCATCAAGGAGCGCGGCGGCCTGACCCTGGCGCAGGAAAGCGCCGAGTATGACGGCATGATGCGCAGCGCCGTCCAGAGCGGCCTGGTCGACATGGTGCTTCCGGCAGAGGAGATGGCCGGCAAGCTGATCGGCTATTTCCGCCATTCCAATCATACCGAGAGCGATCGCGACCGCCGTAAGCGCGATGTCGCCGAGCAGCTCTCGCGCATCGCGGCGCTCCTGCGCGTGCGCACCGGCCATGATTTCAGCGGCTACAAGGATAACACGATATTGCGTCGCATCCAGCGCCGCATGCAGGTCTTGCAGATCGACGATCCAACGACCTTCTACGAGCGGCTGCGCGACGAACCGCAGCAGGTGGACCTTCTGTTTCAGGACCTCTTGATCGGCGTCACCAGCTTCTTCCGTGACGAGCACGCCTTCGATGTGCTGGAAAGGCTGGTCATTCCCCGGCTGTTCGAAAATCGCAAACCGGATGAGACGATAAGGGTATGGGTGCCGGGCTGCGCGACGGGCGAAGAGGCCTATTCAATCGCCATGCTGTTGAAGGAGAGCGCGCCGCGCGGGGCGGCTTCCCCCAATCTGCAGATATTTGCCACCGACATCGACGAGCGCGCGCTGGAAGTTGCTCGCGCCGGGCGCTATCCGGCGACGATCGCCACGGACATAACGCCGAAGCGGCTTAAGGAGTTCTTCTCACGCGAGGACGGCACCTATCGCGTTTCGTCGGATCTGCGCGAGGTCTGCCTGTTTTCGGCGCACAATCTCCTGCGCGACCCGCCCTTCTCCAAGCTCGACCTGATCGCCTGCCGAAACCTTCTGATCTATATGGGCCCGGAGCTTCAGGAAAAGATCATCCCGATCTTCCACTACGCGCTTCGCAACAACGGCTATCTCTTCCTCGGCTCCTCGGAGAACGTCACGCGACATGTTCGCCTGTTCTCGACCCCCGACAAGGCGAGCCGCATCTTCCAAAAGCGGGGTGGAGTGACGGCACAGCGGTTGCCGGAATTTCCGCTCGCCGCCGCGACCAGGCAAACCGCTCCGCATGCTCGTCAGCGGACGACAACAGGAAGCCTGCAGGAAGTTGCCGAACGGCTACTCGTCGAGCGTTATGCGCCCGCCTATGTGGTGACCAACGCCGCCGGCGAATTGATGCACAGTTCTGGGGGCACCGGCAAATATCTGGAGCTCGCGGCCGGCGCTCCCGACCACAACGTGTTTTCCATGGCACGGCGTGGGCTGCGCATGGATTTGCGGGCAGCGCTTCACAAGGCAGCCAGCAGCGGACAGGTGGCGATCCAGAACAAGATCAATATCGGCACGAATGGCGGCCGCCAGACGATCAGCCTCGCCGTTCAGCCGCTGCCGTCGGATGGCTCGGCGGACCCGCTGTACATGCTCATCTTCCGGGACATCGGCGGCATCAAGGCCGAGTCCGAGAGCGAGCCGGTCCACACGACCGACGATGTCGAAAGCGCCAATGTCAGCCAGCTCGAAAGGGAACTGAGGGAAACCAAGGAGCGGCTGCAGATCACCACGGAGGAACTCGAATCCTCCAATGAAGAACTGAAGTCCTCGAACGAAGAGCTGTCCTCAATCAACGAGGAGCTGCAATCCTCCAACGAGGAATTGGAAACCTCGAAGGAAGAACTGCAGTCGATCAATGAGGAGCTGCAGACCGTCAATGCCGAGCTCAACATCCGGGTCGATGAGCCGCGCTAACAACGATATGGCCAACCTGCTCGAAAGTACGCAGATCGCCACCGTCTTTCTTGACCGCGACCTGTGCATCAAGAGCTTCACGCCGACGGCGCGCGACATGTTCCGGCTGGTCGAAAGCGATGTCGGCCGGCCGCTGGCGCATGTGCGCCCGCGTTTCCCCGCCGACGGGCTGCAGAGCGATATGGAACAGGTGCTGCAGAGGCTGGGTA
>JBFLWR010000068.1:0-8805 GCA_040755925.1 Pseudomonadota bacterium | reverse complement strand
CGCCAGCAATTTCCAGCGCTTCTCGATGCCTGACAGGGCTCCCGCCAGGCACATCATGACGGCGAGGCTTGCGACCGTTGCGAAGACGATGGCGTTTCCGGCCCCGCCCTTGGCCCTGATGCCGAGCCAGTAATATTGCAGGAGGGCCAGCGCGAGCCCGCCGAAACAGGCCGCCACGCTGGTGAGCACCGCTATGCGGATCAGCGTCGTCTTTTGCGTGATGCTCCAGGTCGAATAGGAGAGGGGAAAGAAGAGGAAGGTGATCAGCGGCACGAAGTGCCGGAGGTCGGCCGGGATGGCGCCGTTGACGGTCGACGCCAGCACCTGTGCCGCGCAATAGGCATAGATCGCCGCCGTCAACGCCAGCATCGGCCGGTCGATGTTGAGCCGCCGCCGCTTCAGGGCAACCAACAGCGCCGACCACACGCCGCCGGCGTTGAACGCGAAGCTTACTCCCGACCCGATCACGGGCGAAAGGAAACAGACGATCGAGAAGTAGATGTTGATCCGTGCGGGTGTGAGGTGTCGCCGGAGCGGTGCAAACGGGTTCAATTGCTCTGCTTCGCAGTTTCGGGTTGTGCGCTGCCCTGCCGGTGGCGGATGGCGTGCCTCGCACGACCCCTTCCGTCGTGGTGCCGTTGCCGCTTCCAGATCCCCTCGCCGGGTATAGCGGCTGGTGCCGGTCTCCGATAGGGCGACTGGCCTGTCCAGCTGAAAAAACCAGCGGCGGGCGCGAAGACCGCCCTGCGCATGGCGTAAGAATCTCCGGCCGGGGCAACGGTTTTTCTTCCCCTAGCGGGTCTCATTGTTTCCTTGGCAGGATTTTCCGCGATGCGAGCGCTCAGTGGAAAATTCGTTCCGTAACTGGGCTTCGACACGCCTGTCTGGCATTGTTCCAAACCATGTCGATCTGCTAGAACGCCCGCAAGAAGTGTCCAGGGCTTGACGGGCTGTTTTCAGGGAAACCGCGCCAACCGCCTGATGCAAGGCCTGGCCGGCACGAAAGAACGCACGACAGTCCATGAACATCGCGCTCACGCATCTGCAGCGGCTCGAAGCCGAATCCATCCACATCTTCCGCGAGGTCGCGGCCTCCTTCTCCAAGCCGGTGATGCTCTATTCGGTCGGCAAGGATTCCTCGGTGCTTATGCATCTGGCGATGAAGGCCTTCTATCCGGCCAAGCCGCCATTTCCCTTCCTGCATGTCGACACGACCTGGAAGTTCCGCGAGATGATCGCCTTTCGCGACCAGATGGCCCAGAAACTTGGCTTCGACCTGCTCGTCCATGTCAACGCGGACGGCGTGCGCGACGGCATCAACCCGTTCGATCACGGCTCCAACACCCATACCCACGTGATGAAGACAGTGGCGCTGCGCCAGGCGCTCGACAAATACGGCTTCGATGCGGCCTTCGGCGGCGCCCGCCGCGACGAGGAGAAGTCGCGCGCCAAGGAGCGCATCTTCTCTTTCCGCAACGCCCAGCATTCCTGGGACCCGAAGAACCAGCGGCCGGAAATGTGGAAGATATTCAACACCCGCATCGCGCCGGGCGAATCGATCCGAGTCTTCCCGCTGTCCAACTGGACCGAGCTCGACATCTGGCAGTACATCCTGCAGGAGAACATTCCGATCGTGCCGCTCTATTTCGCCAAGGAGCGGCCGGTGGTGGAACGCGACGGCATGCTGATCATGAAGGACGATGATCGCATGCAACTGCGTCCCGGCGAGACGATCGAGAACCGCCTTGTGCGGTTCCGCACGCTCGGCTGCTACCCTTTGACCGGCGCGATCGACTCCGACGCCGACACGCTGGAAGCCATCGTCGGCGAGATGCTGACGGCGCGCACTTCCGAGCGCCAGGGCCGCCTTATCGACCGTGACGAGGCGGGCTCCATGGAAAAGAAGAAGCGCGAGGGGTATTTCTGAGCATGCGCCACATCATGGCAAAGAGCCTCGCCCCGACCGACTCCATCCGCGACTACATGGCCGCGCAGGAGAAGAAGTCGCTGCTGCGCTTCCTCACCTGCGGCTCGGTCGATGACGGCAAGTCGACGCTGATCGGCCGGCTGCTCTCCGACACCAAGCAGATTTTCGAGGACCAGCTCGCCGCGCTCGAGAAGGATTCGCGCAAGCACGGCACCACTGGCGACGATATCGACTTCGCACTCCTGGTCGACGGGCTGGAGGCCGAGCGCGAGCAAGGCATCACCATCGACGTCGCCTATCGATTCTTCGCCACACCGAAGCGCAAGTTCATCGTCGCCGACACGCCCGGCCACGAGCAGTACACGCGCAACATGGCGACCGGCGCCTCGACCGCCGATCTCGCCATCGTGCTGATCGACGCGCGCCAGGGCGTGCTGCGCCAGACGCGCCGCCATTCGATCATCGCCTCGCTGCTCGGCATCCGCCACATCGTTCTTGCGGTCAACAAGATCGACCTCGTCGGCTTCGACAAGGCCGTGTTCGACCAGATCGTCGCCGATTACAGCGAGTTCGCGCAAAGCCTCGGCTTTGCCAGCATCGTGCCGATCCCGATGTCGGCGCGCTTCGGCGACAATGTCACCAGCCGTTCCGAGCGCACGCCGTGGTACTCCGGGGCGTCGCTGATCGAGCATCTGGAAACCGTCTCGGTAGACGAAGCGGCCGTCGAGCTGCCGTTCCGCTTCCCGGTGCAATATGTGAACCGCCCGAACCTCGATTTCCGAGGCTTCGCCGGTACCATCGCCTCCGGCACCGTTTCGCAAGGCGAAGAGGTGGTGGTCGCCAAGTCGGGCAAGGCATCCCGCGTCAAGCGCATCGTCGCCCAGGGCGGCGACCTCGAACAGGCCGTCGCCGGCCAGGCCATCACGCTCGTGCTCGAGGACGAGGTGGAGGTGTCGCGCGGCAATATGCTGGTGTCGCCGGCCGCGCGTCCGCAGGTCGCCGACCAGTTCGCCGCCAACATCGTCTGGTTTGACGAGCAGGCGCTGCTGCCCGGCCGCTCCTATATCCTGCGCACCGAGACGGACCAGGTCAGCGCGACGGTCACGGAGCTGAAGTACCGGGTCAATGTCAATGATTTCGCGCATGAGGCGGCGAAGTCGCTCGACATGAACGAGGTCGGCGTCTGCAACCTCTCGACGCGCGCCCCGATCGCTTTCGATCCCTTCGCCGAGAACCGCACCACCGGCGCCTTCATCCTGATCGACCGCATCTCGAACGCCACCGTCGGCGCCGGCATGATCGTGCATTCGCTGCGCCGGGCCGAAAACATCCACTGGCAGTCGCTCGATGTCGGCAAGCGCGGGCGCTCCGACCTGAAGAACCAGCGCCCGGCGGTGTTCTGGTTCACCGGCCTGTCGGGTTCGGGCAAATCGACCATCGCCAACCTGTTCGAGAAGAAGCTCTTCGCGTCGGGCAGGCACACCTACATTCTCGATGGTGACAATGTCCGTCACGGCCTGAACCGCGATCTCGGTTTCACCGACGCCGATCGTGTGGAGAACATCCGCCGCGTCGCCGAGGTGGCCAAGCTGATGGCCGATGCGGGCCTGATCGTCATCGTCTCCTTCATCTCGCCCTTCAGCGCCGAGCGACGCATGGCGCGCGAATTGATGGCCGAGGGCGAGTTCGTCGAGGTGTTCGTCGATACCCCGTTCGAGGAATGCGCCCGCCGCGATCCGAAAGGCCTTTACGCGCGCGCCCTGAGCGGCGAGATCAAGAACTTCACCGGCGTCGATTCGCCTTATGAGGCGCCGCAGAACGCTGAAATTCACCTGAAGACGCTCGGCAGGAAACCAGAAGACATGGCGGAAGCCCTGGAGCGCTGGCTGAACGAGCGCGACATTGCCGAGGACCAGTACGACAATGGCGGCGGTATCTGACGACGAGGCCATGCTCGGCGTGTTCGAGCGCCTGGCGCTGGACGCCGGGCGCGAGGTGATGCGCGTCTTCCACGAAGGCTGCGCGGTCGACAGCAAGGCGGACTCCTCGCCGGTGACGGAAGCCGACCGCGAAAGCGAGAAGATCATCCTCGCCGGCCTGCGCGCTGCTTACCCGGATATTCCTTGCGTGGCCGAGGAAGAGGTCGCGGCGGGCATCGCCACGCCCGACCTCGACGGCGCCTTCTTCCTGATCGATCCGCTTGACGGCACCAAGGAATTCGTCAACCGCCGCACCGATTTCACCGTCAACATCGCGCTCGTCCGTCACGGCGTGCCGGAGGTCGGCGTGGTCTACGCGCCGTGCACGGGACGTTTCTTTGCCGGGCGGCCGGGCAGGGCGGAAGCGCTTGAGGTCGATAGCGATTATCATATCGCGAGCCGCCGGCCGATCGCCGTGCGGGCAGGCGGCACGCCGCTTGCCGTGGTCGCCAGCCGCTCGCACAACACGCCGGAAACCGATGCCTTCATCCGCGATCTCGGTGCGGCCGACATCGTCTCGGTCGGCTCGTCGCTGAAATTCTGCCTGCTTGCAGCTGCCGAGGCCGACGTCTATCCGCGCTTCGGCCGCACGATGGAGTGGGACACCGCGGCCGGTGACGCCGTGCTGCGCGCCGCCGGCGGCATGACGCGCACGCTGGACGGTGAGCCGCTCCTCTACGGCAAGCGCAACCAGGCCAGCGACAGCGATTTCGCCAACCCGCATTTCATTGCAAGCGGGAAGGGCGCATAGCCGCAGCGTCGCCAACTATTGATGCTGGCGGGACAGCACCCCCCTCTGTCCTGCCGGACATCTCCCCCTCAAGGGGGGAGATCAGCTGAACTGTCGACCTTCGCCAATCGCCAGGGCCGCAGAGAAAGCGCCAGCGGCGGTGAAATCCAATCTCTCCCCTTGAGGGGGAGATGCCCGGCAGGGCAGAGGGGGGGTGCCTCGCGCTGACGTCTCTACTTTATGCCGCAGCTACATGCGCAGAGTTTGACCCAATGTAGTTGCGGATCGTCTCGATGACGCGGTCCTGGTCGGCTTCGCTCAGATAAGCGTGCATCGGCAGGCAGAGGATCTGCTTGGGCAGCTCTTCCGAAACGGCGAGGCCGGTAGGCGTGCGCGGGTAATCCTTGTAGGCGACCTGCTGGTGCAGCGGCTTCACGTAATAGATGACCGACGGGATGCCTTTTTCGCCGAGATGAGCTTTCAGCCCGTCGCGCTTCGGCGTCTCGATGGCATATTGCGCCCAGGCCGAGCGACCGTGGCCCAGGTTGCGCGAGGCCTTGACGATGTCGCCGAGTCCGGCGGCATAGCGGTCGGCCACAACCTGGCGCGCCACCATCTCCTCTTCGAGAATGGCAAGCTTCTCGATCAGGATCGCGGCCTGCAGCGTGTCGAGGCGCGAATTGATGCCGACGCGGACGTTGTCGTACTGCGTCTCGCCCTTGCCGTGGAAGGCGAAGGAACGCAGCTTGTCGGCGAGATCGCCGTCATTGGTGAACATCGCGCCGCCGTCGCCATAGCAGCCGAGCGGCTTTGCCGGATAGAAGCTGGTCGAGCCGACATGACCGAAGGCGCCGCACATGGTGCCGTCGGCCGAGCCGCCCATCGACTGGGCGGCGTCCTCGATCACCAGAAGGTTCTCGCGCTTGGCAATCGGCATGATCGCCTCGTAGTCGGCGGAAAGCCCGAACAGGTCGACCGGGATGATCGCCTTCGGCTTCAGCCGGCCTTCCTTCTTGATCATCGCGATCGCCGCCTCGAGGCTGGCGATGTCGATGTTGTAGGTGTCGGCGTCGACGTCGACGAAGACCGGCTCGGCCTTGGCGAGGGCCACCACCTCGGCGGTCGCCGCGAAAGTGAAGCTCGGCACGAACACCGCGTCGCCCGGGCCGATGCCGGCCGCAAACAGCGGCAGGAGCAACGCATCGGTGCCGTTGGCGCAGGCAACCACATGCTTGACGCCGATGTAGGCGGCGAGCTTCTTCTCGAATTCGGCGACCTGAGGGCCGAGGATATAGCGGCCGTCCTCGACCACATGGTCGATTGCGGCCTTAAGCCGGTCGCGGATTCGTTCGCGCTGCGCGCCAAGATCGATGAACTGCATGTCGGCCTCGAATGCCAATAAAACCGGCCCGCTGGTATCAGGTTTGGCGCGGCTGAGAAAGCCGACCACCGCCAAGGCAAATTGCTTATGTGTCGCAGGCTGTTACCGTTTTTGCCGGCGCAATGCCTGAAAAAGCCGGAAATCCATGCTTCGAGAGGCGTTTGGCGCCTCTCTTATCGCATCGCTGCGCTCGTAGGAAACATAAAGTGATCGGCCGGAGAGGGCGGTTCGAGCCCTGCGTCGATGCCGGATCAGTGGATCTCGTGCCGCCATGGCGGGTTGGCGCCGGCCCTCGAAACCGTCACGGCGGCCGCCTTAGCGCCGAGCTCCAGCGCCTTGCGGATCGCATCCTCCGGCAGGCTTCCGATCGCGGCCTTGGTGAGCAGGCCCTGCTCGTGCAGCGAGGCAAGGATGCCGGCATTGAAGGTGTCGCCGGCCCCGACCGTATCGACCACCGTCACCTTCCGCGGCATGACCGTGACGCGGTGCTCCCTGCTGTAGCCGACCGCGCCCTCGCTGCCATGGGTTACGACGATCAGCTTCGGGCCGCGCTCCAGCCAGTTGCGGATCACGTCCTCATGCGAGCCGGCTTCGTCGAACCAGTTGAGGTCCTCGTCCGACAGTTTGACGATATCGGCCATCGCCATCATCTCGCGGATCCGCCGCAGATGCTTCGCCTTGTCCGGGATGAAGTTCGGCCGGATGTTGGGATCGAGCATCATCACCCGGCTCCCATGCTCGCGCCGCATGAACTCTTCATAGGCGGACCCGGCCGGTTCCGAGATCAGGCTGATGGCGCCGAACAGCATCGCCTCGATCTCCGTGCCGAGCTTCGGCAGGTCGTCGATCGTGAGCATGCGCCCGGCGGTGTTCTCGTCGTAGAAGGTGTAGGTCGCCTGGCCGTTGTTGAGCCGCACGAAGGCGAGTGTGGTGGGCCTCGGCGACGTGTGCGCATACGTGGAGCTCACCTTGCTTGCCCCGAGCGCCTCGCGGAACTGGCCGCCGAACAGGTCGGAGGAAAGGCCGGAGAAGAAGCCAGCCGGAGCGCCGAGCCGGCCGAGCGCGATCGCCGAATTGAACACGGCGCCGCCGACATAGGGTGCGAAGGCCGCTTCGCCTTCCGTGGTCGTGCGCGGCAGCATGTCGATCAGGGCTTCGCCACAGCAAAGGATCATTGTGTCTTGGTCTCCGGCGGATAGATCACGCCCTTGCGGATGATGATGTTGGCGTAGAGCCTGGGTTCGCTGGTAGCCACGATCGCGTGCGCGGCCTTGACGCGTGCATAGAAGTCGGCGCCGGCCAGCGCAATCACCTTGTGCCCCGGCGCGCGTTTGGCGCAGACCGCCTCCATCTCGTGATGCACCGGATCGGCAAGCGCCGGATCGCCCTTGACCGAGGCGCGGAACAGCGCCTGCGGAACCGCCTCGTCCACCGGCAACACGCTGAGCACCGCGTCGAGCACGGGAATGATGGGATGGCCGTCGGCGCGGATGAGGCGTCTTGCCTGCTCCTCGGCCGGATAGTTGCCGTCGACGATCGCGATCTCGTCGCCATGGCCCATGGCCCGCAGGATTGCCAGAAACTCCGGGCCGAGCAGCGGCGGGATGCCGATCAGCATGTCAGGTACCTCGGGAAATCGTGGTCGAGCCGATCAGGAAGCGCTCGGAGAGCGGCAGGCTGGCGCCGCCGAGCGCGCGGGCATGGATGCCGACGGTCCCCTCGCGCACGAGCGGCAGCTTCAGCCCCTCGGCATCGATGCCGGCGACCGCCTGCCTGATCGCGTCTACAAGCCGGCGCCGGACGGGGAGGGGCATCCAGCCGTCGATCACCGCCGCCTCGAAATCAATGACGGACGAGGCCGCGACGATGGCGTAGGCCAAAGCCAGCGAGGCGCTGGCGATCCAGTCGTCGAGCTCGGCGCCGATCTCGCCCCATTCCTGTGGCGAGGTCCAGAGATACGAGCCGTCGATGCCCTTGGCGCTCAGCGCCTTTTCCAGCATCGCGATAGAGGCCACGTCGATGAGCTGCGCCGGCTTGCCGTCCGGCCCCGGCACCGGCATCGAGCCCAGCGCGCCGGCATTGCCGGTGGGGCCGCCGTAAAGACGTCCGTTCAGCACGATACCGCCGCCGGCAAAGGCGCCGATGTAGAAATAGACGAAATCGCGCGCCGCGCCCGCCTGGCCGAAGACCAGTTCGGCACCGCAGGCCGACGTCGCGTCGTTCTGCAGATAGACCGGAAAGTCGCACTGCGCCTGGATGTCGGAGCGGATGTCGCGGTGGCGCCATTCGTCCATGACATCGCGCGGCGCGCCGGCGGTGTCGGCCCAGTTCCACAGCTCGAATGGCATCGCGATGCCGAGGCCGGCGATACGCTTGTCCTGCGCCGGCGTCAGCTCGCCGCGCATTTTCTTGATGCCCTCGGTGACGAACGCCACGGTCTCGCGCGGCGCCGGGTAGCGGTAGGAGTTCTGCAGCATCGAGCGCACATTGCCGAGGAAGTCGATCAGCACCAGCTCCGCGCTGCGGCGGCCGATCTTGAGGCCGATGAAAAAAGCGCCTTCCGGGTTGAGCGCCATCGGGATCGACGGCTGGCCGATCTTGCCGCGCAGGGGCGCCTGGCGCACCAGCAGCCTGTCTTCCTCCAGCTCGCGCATGATGACCGACACGGTCTGCGCCGACAGCCCGGTCATCCGCGCGATGTCCGACTTGGCAAGGCTGCCGTGCTGGCGCACGAGGGACAGCACCAGCCGTTCGTTATGGTCGCGCATGCCGCTCTGGTTGGTGCCGC
>JBFLWR010000067.1:0-5269 GCA_040755925.1 Pseudomonadota bacterium | reverse complement strand
TTCCTCCGCGTGCAATCCCGCAACATTGCCCGGCAGTTTCCACCCGGACTTGCGGCCACTCTTAAAACGCCGTCCGGCGGATGACCGGCCCTTGTCGCTGGGGATTGCGACCCGTGAAACCGTCCTTCAGGCTGCCTCGGCAGCGACGTTGACGGCCGACTCGGCAAGCACGGTCAGCGCCTCGTCCGTTTCTTTTTCCTCGGTCAGCGTCTGGTCGAGCAAGTCGGCCGCATCGGCAAGCCCGAGCTCCTGCGCCCAGGTCTTCAGTGTCCCGTAGCGAGAAATCTCGTAATGTTCGACCGCCTGCGCGGCCGCGAGCAGGCCGGCATCGAGCGAAGCCGAACCCTTGTAGTCCTCCATGATCTCGGCCCCTTCCTCGGTGATGCCCATGATGGCGGCACAGGTCTTGCCCACCGGTTTCTTGTCGATGACCTTGAAGACTTCCTCGAGCCGGGCGACATGCTGCTCTGTCTGGACGCGGTGTTTTTCGAATGCCGACTTCAAGGCTTCGTCCTGCGCTGCCTTAGCCATCTTCGGCAGGGTTGCGAGTATCTTCTTCTCGGCGAAGTAGATGTCCTTAAGCGTGTCGTGGAAGAGGTTGTCGAGGCCTTTGCCAGCGGTGGTTTTGTTCGTCGCCATATTGGGTTCTCCCGTGGGTTGATCATCACCAACCCTGCCGGCAACGACTTGTTCCGGAGAGAATTTTCGCGGCAAAGGCCCGGAAATGAACAATTGTTATTGACCGGCAAAGGCGGCCGGCACGGAGGCAAAGCCGAACTGCCTTCTGGAGCCCATTGGCAATGTCATTTGTTAATGTGACTGGCTGAAAGCGGGGCTAGGTGGGTGTCTGCCCCTGTGCTGTCCAAGCCGCGGGGCACGGCCCGGCCCGCAAATCCTGTGTCACCATGATAAGCGGCCGGGCCACCTCTTGTTCCGCAGCCTTCGGTGGGTGCCTGCCAACGGTCGACGCTTGCCGGACCGGGCGTCATCAAAGTGTCATCACGCCGACGCAAATTAGGGATGTCTAATCCTCCCCGATTGACTCTTGTTCCCGCGATCCTCTCTGCCCGGCGCGCTCCCGGGCATTCTCTTAAGTCGCGCCTGTTTCAAGCTTGCCCTTGCGATATCCGGCAAGCTTTGCACTCGCATTCCTCGCAACGATCACGGATCGGTCAGCGAAAATATTACGCGATTTCTGGCTGTGGCTACCAAGATGAAAGTCAGGATTTCCTGGAAATGATCGAGAATTTCCTGTTTACCCGCCGATTCCGGCAGCGCATTTATCTCTTCATTGAATGATGAGGCGCGCTTGCTTAGGGCGGCCAGAATGTCGTCTTGCTCAGCTTCCAGCGAAAACAGTCGCTGCTGACGCGCTCGAAAACTGGAGCCCTGCAACAGCTCGTCCTGTACCGCATTTCTGGCCATTCCGCCCTCCCGGTCGAGATAGGCACCTCTGAGGTGGTAAGCATACGCCCGGATCGGCCAGGTGGCGATGAATGTGGGCGTGAAACAGCACTCGCCCAGAACCGAGGGGCCCAATCCTCCCGATTGGCCCCTGCTTCCGTGATCTCTCAGCCCGGCGCGTGACCGGGCTTTGTTTCACGCCGCGGCCCGCGTCTGACCGCATATTTCTCAAATATTATCAGTCTCGCCTTGCCGTAGCCAAAATTAAGCGCTATGTTTTTCCAAGTCGATCTTGTTGAACGAAATTTGTTGAAGCGCTTTGGCGCCCTGACGATCTTCCCTCTCAATTTCGAAATTGTGACGCTTGGCATTTCGTCTGGCGCAGATAGTTTGCGTCGATTTGAAAGGAAATCGTATGGCTACCGGAACAGTGAAGTTTTTCAATGCGACCAAGGGCTTTGGCTTCATCGAGCAGGGCAACGGGCAGCCGGACGTGTTCGTCCACATTTCCGCCGTGGAGCGCGCTGGACTGCGTTCTCTCGTCGAGGGCCAGAAAGTGAACTTCGAGGTCGTCAAGGATTCCCGCAACGGCAAAAGCTCCGCAGAGAATCTCCAGGCCGCCTGAAATAATGCGTCCATAGCCTTTGACCACGGATGTACTGGCATCGGCTCTGGAAGCTTTGGAAAAGGTCGGGACTGCCCGGCCTTTTTCGTTTTTTGGAGAAAGAGGTAGAAGATGCCTGAAACAGGTTTGTTCAAGCCGAAAGGCGATGCCAAGAACGAGGCTACCACGAAAACAGCGCGCGCCATAATTGACGGTGAAGCCGCGGCCAGGATCGCAAAGACGGCCAGGCTTCGCGCAGCCAGATTGGCTCGCGGGCCGGTGGAAGAGCCGGCGGCCAAACCGAAAAAAGCTTCGCGAAGGTGACCAAATCATGGGTCGCCTCCTTCTGGGAAAACCATTGAGGCGGCTATTTATTGCGTTCGCCGCGGCAAAGCGGCCGGCCGGGCCTTCGACATCCATAGATCCGCAGATCAGGGACAACGCGTTGATCAGGTCTCTCGGCATGCCGTCGACTAATCTAGCGCGGCTCGCGCGCCATGCTGAGATAGGTCGGGTCGAACTCGGCGATATCCTGCAGCTTGTGCCAGTCGAGGATCGTCACGGTGTGGTTCGCCCAGGAGATCACCCCGCTGTTGCGCAGCGCGCTGATGACCCGGTTCATATGCACCACCGAGAGCCCCAGCACGTCGGCAAGCTCGGCCTGGGAAACGGGTAAATGGAAGCTCATGCCGTTGGTCCGCCGGACCACCTGCAGCCGCACAAAGAGCTCGCACAACAGATGCGCCAGATGCGAGACCTTCGAGCGCCGTCCCATGGCGACGATCCACTCGCGGTGGATGGCGCCGTCGACCAGCGTGTCCAGCCACAGCAGCCTGGTCAAATGCGGCGCCTTCTCGGTGATGCTGCGCAGCTTGGAATGGTCGGCGATGATGACATGGCAGGGCGAAAGGGCTGTGATGCCGTGATCCATGGTCTTCAGGAGGAAGGCGTAGAGATCGACGAAATCGCCGGGCACGTGCAGCGACGTGATCTGCCTGCCGCCGTCGGCCAGTACCTTGTAGCGGGCCGCCAGCCCGTCGAGGATCAGCGTGCTGTGGGTCAGCCGCGATCCCGATGACACGATGTCCTGGCCGACGGCAAAATCCCTCTCGGCGGACATCAGCCCTCCGAGCAGCGCTTTCTCTTCGTCGGACAAGGAATCGTGCTGGCCGAGATTGAGGAAAAGGGATTCGAGCATTCAAAACTTCCATGAGCGGGCAAAGGACCCGGTCTCAGGGCTTCAGGACAGGCGTGCCTGACGAGGTATGGGGTTGCGCCTCCGCGCGCGCTAACATTTGATAGTCCGGCGCTTTTTCCCCCGGCCAATTGCCGTTTGGTTCGGCGATCGACGGAATCCGCGGCTTTGCCGTGTCGTTTGCCCGGAATGCGACGCGCCAGGGCGCGCCGGAAGCGTCGCGACCTCAAGCCGAATCTCGATAATCCACCGATGCAATGCGGGGCGAGCATGTCGGCTTTATTGACCAGGGAACAGCGCGAGGCGGCGGATTTCATCGCCGGCGGCTATCGCCTCGAACGGGACGACAGCGGTCTGGAGGCGATTGAAAAGGCCGCCGACCGGGTGCTGGAAGAAACCGGCATCCGCTTCCAGGACGACCCGGAGACCATCGAAATCCTGAAGCAGGCGGGCGGTGTGGCGACCGGCGACATCGTGCGGCTGGACGGCGCCGAGCTGCGCCGCATCGTGCGCCGCCATGCGCCTGGACGATTTCTCATGCGCGGCAGGAATCCCGCGCGCGACACGCTGGTGGGCGGCGAGGGCGCTGTCTTCGCGCCCGTCTACGGCGCTCCGAACGTGCTGCTCGAGGACGGAAAGCGGGTGGCCGGCAGCCGCGGGATCTATGGCAAGCTGGTCGCCGCCGCCCATGCCAGCCCGGCGATCGCCAACACCGGGCAGATGATCTGCGTCATGGAGGACGTCGCGGAAGCGGCGCGTCCCCTGGAGATGCTGCTGGCGCATCTCACCCTTTCGGACAAGCCCTGCATGGGCAATATCGCCTCGCCGTCGACGGCTGAGGAGATCATCGACCTGACGGCGGCGGCTGTCGGCCGTCCGGCGCGCGCCGGCGAATGCAATCTTCTCCATCTCATCAACGCCACGCCGCCGCTCACCTATTGGCCGAACCCGCTGAAATGCCTGCGGGCGATCGCGCTGAAGGGCGAGGCGAGCATGGTTTCGTCCTACATGATGATGGGCGCTACGGCTCCGGTCACGGTCGCGGGGGCTGTCATCCAGGGCTACGCCGAGGTGCTGGCGGGCCTCGCGCTGACGCAGCTGTGGCGGCCCGGCGCGCCGGTGGTCATGGGCATCCTCGGCTATCCGTTCGACATGCGCCGGATGCTGCCGGACTTCGGCGACCCGGCATCGCAACTCGTCCAGTTCCTTGCGGCCGGGCTCGGCAGGCGGCTCGGCGTTCCGGTAAGGGGCGATGGCGCGATCACCTCGGCCAAGGTCGACGACGCGCAATCCGGCGCCGAAGGGGGCAGGGTGCTTGCGGCGGCGGTGGCGTCGGGCTCGCATTTCGTCCTGCATGCCGCCGGCTGGCTCGAGCAGGGTCGCACCGTGTCGCTGGCCAAGTTCCGCCGCGATGCAGATGCGCTCGCCGCCCTGCGGGAGACGCAACCGCTCGAATGCGAGCCGCCGGCGCGCCTGGACGCGGCGGTCGAGGCGGAGATACGCGCGCGGCTTCTTGCCGGGGTTTAGAACGGTTCAGCGAGAACGCCGACGCGCGGTAGGCCCGATAGCCACAAGCGATCTACGTCCGAGAATAGGAAGAAGCGTCCATCCAACGAGCCTCACAAAGGACGTCATCAGAACGCTTTGCCGCTCCCGCTGTGACGCGATGTTTCACCATCGATCAAGCTTGAGAAGTCCGGCTGCAACTCACCCATGACGTTGGATACGGCGGGGGCGGCGCTGCCGGGCTTCTTCTCCTCATAAGTGGCCATAGCATAGACGCCGAGAGGATGCTCGCCGTTCAGCCTTGCGGTGAGATGCCAATAAGGCTTGAGCGCGTAAAGTTTCCCGAGCAATGAAAGGAGCATCGCATCAGAGTAGGGGCCGGCCAGGGTTTCGGCGGCCATCAATCTCAATTCTTCCGGATTATCTTCTTCTTTCTCGATAGCCCAACCTCGTCCACCGTGGGGTTGGCCAATGATCGCTTCAAGTGCGGGGATGTGAACACGACGCAGCTTCTGCATGTTTTTGCAGCGTATGTAGATGCTCCATACGATCTCGTAATC
>JBFLWR010000066.1:0-7470 GCA_040755925.1 Pseudomonadota bacterium | reverse complement strand
CGTCCGAGTGTCGCTCACGCGGCTCTCTTGAATTTCGCAGAGGGCAATCTCAGAAGCGAACTTCCTCGCCGCCAGCGGCGCGCCGCCCTCGTTGGTGAGGCGTATATAGTCGGCGCCCACGCGAACCGTCAACACCGATTTCGAACTTTTTTGAATTTTTTGCGACAAATTTTTCGGCGGCCGGTTTTCGCGGCTGGCTGCCCCTGCGGCAGGCCAGGGACTGTCCACAACGAGCCCTATTGCCGCCGCATTGCGGTCCGAAACCGGGGCGTAACAAGGAAGGCGCGCGCGTATGTGAGGCGCCTCGACAACGGACGACAAGAAGACCGCTGAAACGAGACGCGTGATTGGGGATATCGGCCCCGGCTTGCCGCTTCGTTGACTTCAATCGCCGTGACGGGCAAATGTCATGGCCGCAACGAATAACGACAAGCCGTTCGCCCGGGGAAAAAGCAGCCTTTCTGGATGCCAGACACCGAAGATGTCATAGCCGAACTCGGCAACGAGCCGCCGTTGATCGCGGATGGCCGCAGCGGTCCGCCCGATCGCCGCGAGGTTTCGGCGCGCTGGTTGTCGGGTACCTTCCTCACCGGCGTGACGTCGAGCGTGCTGATGGGCGTCGCCCTGTTCGCCGCTCTCGACGGGCGCCAGCAGCTTGCGACCCCGCCTGAAATCGCCGAGCTCATCAGCCTCGCCAACGGCGATGATTCCGGCGAACAGGCCAAGACCACCAGGCTGGTCGCGCCGCGCCAGATCGCCCGGGCCAAGGACCGCCGGCGCATGGAAGTGTCGATGGTCACCAAGGTCGGCGATCGCGACGTCATCCACACCATGCCGTTCGTGCAGATCAAGATGGCGCTGGCCGCCGGTCACACCACCAACCGACCCTATCCGCCATTCGATCCCATGCAGGTCTTTGGCGACGACAGCGACGACAAGACCCAGCAGCCGGCCGCGGCCACCGCGGTCGCCGGCCAGATCTATGGCGCCAAGGTCGAAAGCGAGATGAGCCTGAAGACGGTCGACTTCCCGCTCGAGACGGCATCCTTCGATGAAAAGAGCGACCTGTCCGCCGACGAGGTCGAGAAAGTGGTGCGCTCGGCCGGCAATGGCCTGAGCGACGGCGCGGTCCAGGTTGCCTCGCTCCATTACGTCGACCCGCAGCGGTTCGGCGAGGCCTTCGCCGAATCGATGGCCGGTTCCTACGACGTCAAGATCACGCCTGAAAACGTCTCGGTGGCGCCGCGGGCCGCGTTGGACGACCATGCGCCGGCCTTCGCCGAGGAAATCATCCCCTTCACCAAGGATACCGATATCGCCGAGGCCTTCGCCGATTCCGGATATACCGGAGACGACGCCACGGGCATGGCGGAGGCGATCGGCAAGCTGCTCAACGCGCCCGCGCTCAAGGCCGGGACGGTGCTGCGCGTCGGCCTCGAGGTGCGCGGCGATATCGCCAAGGTGGTCCGCACCAGCGTATATGACCGCAGTACCCATATCGTGACCATCGCGCTCGACGATCAAGGACAATACGTCCCGGCGCAGGAACCGGAATCCAATCCCGAATTGCTGACGGCATTCGACGATTCGCAGCCGGTTGTGGTGCGCGGCAACCTGCCGAACGTCTATGACGGCATCTATCGCGCCGCCTATTCCTACGGCATGTCGAAGGCGATGACGCAGAGGTTGATCAAGCTTCTCGCCTCGGACGTTGACTTCCAGTCGCGGGTTTCGCCGGCCGATCGCCTCGAAGTGCTTTTCTCGCAACCCGATGGCGACGACCAGACTTCCGACAACTCCGAGCTTCTCTACGTGTCGGCAACCTTCGGCGGCCAGACACGCAACTTCTACCGCTTCCAGATGCAGGATGGCGGCACCGACTATTTCGACGAGAACGGTTCGAGCGCCGAGCAGTTCCTGCTGCGCAATCCCCTGCCCGCCGGCAAATTCCGCTCCGGCTTCGGCGCGCGCCGGCATCCGATTCTCGGCTACGTGCGCATGCATACCGGCGTCGACTGGGCAGCGCCCATCGGCACGCCGATCATAGCGGCTGGCAACGGCGTCGTCGAGAAGGTCGGCTGGGCCGGCGGCTATGGCAAACAGATCATCATCCGCCATGCCAATGGCTATGAGACTTCGTACAATCACCAGAGCGCTTTCGCCAAAGGCATCGAACCCGGCGTCCATGTGCGCCAGGGCCAGACCATCGGCTATCTCGGCCAGACCGGCCTCGCCACCGGCCCGCACCTTCATTACGAGCTGATAGTCAATGGCACCAAGGTCGACCCGATGCGCGTGCGCCTGCCCGTCGGCAAGGTGCTGAAAGGCGACGACCTCGTCGCCTTCAAGCGCGAACGCGAGCGCATCGACGATCTGCTCAAGCAGGAAGACGGCAATTCGCTGAAGGTTGCCAGCGCCAAGATCGACGGCTGAGTCGCCCTCGAATCAATTGCGCGATTCGGTATCGGTCGCCCGGCGTGGCCACGGTGATGCCTGCCCGGGCACCGTGGTCCAGGCGATGACCGATGAAAGCAGGCAAAGAAGCGTCGTGACCGAGGCCACCGCGGCGAAAGCCGAATCGCTGGCCGCAACCCTCAAAGCATCGACATCCGCCGCCAGGCCTGCGACGGGCTCGCCGAAGCCGGGAACGCCGGAAGTGCTGCCCGTCACATGTGAGTAGACGAAAGCCGCGAGCGAGCCCATTGCGGCCACAGCAATCAGCCCGCCGATGCGCGACACCGCATTGTTGATGCCGGATGCGGCGCCCGTGTCCTTGTCCTCGACCGACGTCATGATCGCGGTCGACAGCGGCGACACGACCAGCGCCATGCCGAGCCCCATCAGCGCCATGAGCGGAAAGGTACCGGTCCAGAAATGGTGGATGCCGCCATGGGTGAGCAGCGCGAGGCCGGCAAAGGCGACGGCTACGACGAAGCTGCCGGCGGAAATCGGCAGACGTGGACCGATTCGGTCGGACCACTGGCCGACCGGGCCGGACAGGAGCGCGATCGACGCCGACAGTGGCAGGAAAATGAAGCCGACCTCGGCCGAGCTAAGCCCCCAACCCGCGATCAGCAGCATCGGCAGGTAGAACAGGTTGGCCGACAGCGCGAAATACAGGAAGAAGGTCGCCAGGTTGGCGCCGGCGAACGCGCCGATCCGGAACAGGCGGAGATCGATCATCGGCTCGTGCTGCCGGTGCTCGTAAAAGATGAAGACGAAGAGCAAAATCGCGCCGGCGATGATCGCCGGCCCGGCCATCGCGGCGCCTTCGGCATTCATCGCCGTCAGCCCGTAGGCCAGTGACCCGAAGGCAAGCGTCGCGAGCGCCGCGCCGCCCAGATCGAGGCTGCGCATTTCGGTCGGCCGGTCGGCGGGAACCTTTGCCAGGAGCAGATAGATCGAGATCAGCCCGAGCGGCAGATTGATGGCGAAGATGGCGCGCCAGACGCCATTGCCGAAAACGGACAGGACGAATCCCCCCAGCACCGGACCGAGCGCGGTGGTCAGCGCCGACGCGGCCGCCCAGATTCCGATAGCCCTGCCCCGCTCCTTCTTTGGATAGGCCTTCGCAATGATGGCGAGGCTGCCCGGAACCATTATGGCCGCGCCGATGCCCTGGATGGCGCGAAACGCGATCAGAACACCGGCATCGGGAGCAAGAGCGCAGGCAAGCGACGCGGCGATGAACAGCGCGATGCCGGTTACGAACGCGCGCCTGAGGCCGAACCGATCGCCGGCCGCGCCGCCGGCCAGAATGAGTGCCGAAAGCGTCAGTGCATAGCCGTTGGATATCCACTGTGCCTCCGCCAGGCTGGCGCCGAGGCTGATTCTAAGGGCAGGCATGGCGATGGCCAGGATCGAGCCGTCGATGAAGCCGAGCGCCGAGGCCAGGATCGCGGCGACCAGCACGAACCTGCGCTGCGATTGCGGACAGAACGTGCCGTTCGCCCGCTGTACGGTGGACGGCGAATCGGCGGCGGCTTCGTTTGCGGAGGGCATGAATGTCTGCTTAGCCCTCCGGCGCGCGCGCAACAACCGGCCAGGGATTCGCTGTTCTTGAAACCAGATCGCGCCGCGCAGCCCGGCTTATTGCTGCGCCACATCATTGACCGAGGAACCGCCGATAAATTCCACCGTAACGCCTGGCGACACCAGCTTGGCGAGTTCGCGCGCATCCCAATTGGTCAGGCGCACGCAGCCATGGCTTTGCGTCTTGCCGATCTTCGACGGATCGGGCGTCCCATGAATGCCGTATGTAGGCTTGTCCAGCGCAATCCACACCGAACCCACCGGCCCTCTCGGTCCCGGCGGAATGGTCAGGATCTTGTCGTTGTTGCCCTGCTTGAAATTGATGTTCGGATTGTAGGTGTAGTTGGGATCGAGCGCGACGCGCGACACGGTGTGGATGCCGGACGGCGACGGCGTGTCGGCCGATCCGATGGTTGCGGGATAGGCCGCCACCATCTTGCCGTTGGCATCGTAGGCATAGACCTCTTTCTTGTCCTTGTCGGCAACGATGCGGGCAACCGGCGTCGACACCAGCTTGCCGAAATTGGCGACCTTGATGATCGTGCCGGGGCGATTGAAGTCGAGACCCTTGTTGATCGACTTCAGATAGCCCTGATCCATGTGGAAGCGTTCGGCCAGCGCCTCGGTGACCGAGGTATAGCACATGCAGTCGAGCTTGGCCTTCTGGCTGTAGTCCTCCGGGATCGAGGCGACATACGGGCCGGCGACATCCTCGGGCGTGATCGTATAGGAGGCAAAGGCATCGCCACCCGACTGCGCAAGGGCTGCCTGAATACCCACGGAGTCGGTCGATTTCAGATTCGTGCCGTTGATCTGGTTGTAGGCGTCCAGGGCCTTGTCGACATTGGAGCCGAAACGTCCGTCGATCACGCCGGGCGAGGCGCCGCCGCGGTCGAGCAGTACCTGCAGCGCGGCAATGTCCTGGTGCACGCCGAGCGACAACGATGAATCGACGCTGGCCTTGCCGCCTGTGTTCGGGGGCAGCGAGGCCTGCGCGTCCGGATTGGCCTGCTGAAGTGTCGTCTGGCCTGGCTGCGTCGGATCGATCGAGGCTTCGTTCAGCGGCTGGCGCTTGATTGAGTTCTGCTTCGCCTCGGGATAAGTGGTGGCATAACCGTCGTCGCCTTGCGGCGCGGGCGGATAGGCATCGACCGAATTGTCGCCGTTGGGATCATATTCGTCGGCCGGCGGGATATAATGGCCGTTTTCTTCCAGCTGCCTCCGGCGCAGACGGGCCATGTCATCAGGATTGTCCAGATAGTAGCGATCGTTGTCCCCGCCGGAGGCGCGCCCGAGTTCCTGCGTCCGCGTCTGCCGGCGGATCGCCTCGCGGTCGAGACGGCTCTGCGGCGGCTGGATGGCTATGACCTTGCCCGTGTCGGCATCGACGAGCACCCGGTTGCCTCTGGCGTCGTAGTAGATGTCGATATTACCGTCCTGCGCGAGCTGAAGGGCGCCGTTCCGGGCCGGCCTGACGGTTTGCTGACCACCGTCAACAGTCGGCGCCGCGAATACGCTGGAAGACCCCAGCCCGACCGCAAGCGCCGTCAGCAAGAAGATGGTGCGCAGCATGATTGTCCAGCTCTCCGGTCCGCAGTCTTTCCTGGCGACTCTTCGCCAGCAAACCAGTCACCCAAACTAAGGTTCCAACATGAACCGGGCATGAAGATGGCGGATTCCCGGCGTTTTGCCATCATCTCGAGCCGGATCAGCGCAGCCCCAATTCGCTGCGCACCTGCCTTGTCAGCTTGAGTACGACGAGGCGATGGCTTTCGCGCAGATAGTCCTTCAGCGCGGCATCATCAACGCTCTGGCTTGTCTGGCGCTGGATCCATTTCATGCCGCGTGAGGCGAGATAGGGCGCCGGCCTGCAGCCCGGCAGTTCCTTCAGCACGTCATAGGCGATATCGGAGCATTTGAAGGTGACGAAGACTTGCCCGCCCTGGTCATGGCCGCCGATCGCGAATACCTTGCCGCCAACCTTCCAGACATGGGCGCCGCCCCACTGGACGACATGCGTCGCGCGGGGCAGCGAGGCGCAAAAGCCGTTGTAGTCATCGAGCCGCACCGGATTTCCCCCTACCACAACCGGGATCGTTATCGTCTTGCGATTCGGTCCCGCAAAGAAGCAAAGAGCGCGCCGCACCGGTCCGGTGCGACGCGCTCGGTTCATTGCCCTGGCTTGATCAAGCGGCGGCTTCGGCCGTCACCACGGTCGGCTTCGAACGGAAGTTCAGCCGGTCGGAACCTGCGGTGACCTTGACGGTCGAGCCGTCGAGGATGTCGCCCATCAGGATCTTTTCCGCCAGCGGGTCCTGCAGCTCCTTCTGCATCACGCGCTTCAGCGGCCTGGCGCCATAAGCCGGATCGTAGCCCTTGGACGCCAGCCAATCGATCGCGTCGTGATCGAGCGACAGCGTGATCTTGCGGTCGACAAGCAGGTTCTCCAGCCGCTTGAGCTGGATTTCGACGATCCGGTCCATGTCCTGCCGGCGCAGCCGGTGGAACAGGATCACCTCGTCGACGCGATTGAGGAATTCCGGTCGGAACGAGGCTCTCACAACGCTCATCACCTCGTCGCGCACGGCATCGACGTCCTGGTCGTCGCTGAGGTTGACCAGATATTCGGCGCCAAGGTTCGACGTCATGATGATCAGCGTGTTGCGGAAGTCGACGGTGCGGCCCTGGCCATCGGTCAGCCGGCCGTCGTCGAGCACCTGCAGGAGCACGTTGAACACATCCGGATGCGCCTTCTCGATCTCGTCGAAAAGCACGACCTGATAAGGACGGCGCCGCACCGCTTCGGTCAGCGCGCCGCCTTCCTCGTAGCCGACATAGCCGGGAGGGGCGCCGATCAACCGAGCAACCGAGTGCTTCTCCATGAACTCCGACATGTCGATGCGCACAAGCGCCGTCTCGTCGTCGAACAGGAAATTGGCCAGCGCCTTGGTCAGTTCCGTCTTGCCGACACCGGTCGGTCCGAGGAACATGAACGAGCCGATCGGCCGGTTCGGATCCTGCAACCCGGCGCGGGCACGACGCACGGCTTTCGAGACGGCCTGTACCGCTTCGCCCTGACCGACGACCCGCTTGCCGATCTCGTCTTCCATGCGCAAGAGCTTGTCGCGCTCGCCCTGCAGCATCTTGTCGACCGGAATACCGGTCCAGCGCGAGACGATATGGGCGACATGGTCTGGGGTGACCACCTCTTCGACCATGCCGGCCTTGCCGTCCTGGGCCTCGGCATCCTTCAGCTTCTTCTCCAGCTCCGGGATCTTGCCATAGGCAAGCTCGCCGGCGCGCTGGAATTCGCCCTTGCGCTGGGCAATGGCCAGTTCGTTGCGCGCCTCGTCGAGCTGCTTCTTGAGGTCGGCGGCAAGCCCGAGCTTCTGCTTTTCGGCCTGCCATTTGGTGGTGATCTCGGTCGATTCCTCCTCG
>JBFLWR010000065.1:0-5654 GCA_040755925.1 Pseudomonadota bacterium | reverse complement strand
TCTTGTTGGCGGTCGCCGCTCCCGCCCGTAACCGAAGGCGGAATCAATATAGCTATTGTTCCGGCTCAGTGATCACTTTGATATGGTGCGATCGCACCATATCCCGGCGCAATGCGCCCAAGACGATGCTCGCCATTGCGTCGAAAATAGGCGCCGCCCGCAATGGCTCTTGGGGCCATGTCGACATTTCACTAAACTATTGTTTCTACTGGAAATCCGGGCACAGCTCAGCGCGCGCCAAGCCCGGAATCTTAGCCGGCGCTGCGCCGGATCTCCACATCGGCGCCGAGCCAGCGTTCGAGCTTCTCGAGCAACGCCCGCGGGCTGATCGGCTTCGGAAGGTAGTCGTCCATGCCGGCTTCCAGGCAGCGTTCCCTGTCACCCTTCAGCGCATGCGCGGTGACGCCCACGATCGGCACATGCCCTCCCGTCTCGTCTTCGAGCCGCCGAATGGCGCTGGTCGCCTCCAGGCCGTTCATCTCCGGCATCGACACGTCCATCAGGATCATGCGCGGATTTAGCTTGCCGAACGCGTCGAGCGCCTTCCTTCCATTGCCGACGATCTCGAAGCGATAGCCGGTCTCGCCGAGGATTTGCGTGAACACCATCTGGTTCACCTCATTGTCTTCCGCCACGAGGATGTCGAGCCCGCGCTCCTCGCCGGCCGGGCGCGGACGCGCGCGCGCCGGCGGCGGCTGCAGCATGGCGCGCTCGGCGACGGCCGTCCGCGCCGGCGACGCCAGCGCGGCGGCAGCCCCGGCATCGACGCCGGAGGCTGGGGTCAGACGAGTCGTCGCCGCGCTGTGGCGATGGCGCTGAATGGTGGCGACCAGCGTTTCGAGAAGAATGGAAGAGCGCGCCGGCTTGATCAGCTGCGCGTCTATGCCGAGATCGCGGTAGCCGGTACTGGCGAGCGTCTGGTCGACCGACGTCAGCATGATGATCGGCGTCTGCGCGAGGCCCGCGGTGTTGCGCACGATCCGCGCCATCTCGGCGCCGGTCATGCCCGGCATCTGATAGTCCAGCACGACACAGTCGACCGGGACGCCATAGGCGGCGGCGGCAAACATCACCTTCAACCCTTCGGCGCCGCTTTCCGCCGCGCAGGAATCGAACATCCACGACGCCATCTGCTCGCGCAGGATCGAGCGGTTGACGGCGTTGTCGTCGACGATCAGCACGCGGGCGCCGGTCACGTCGACCGGCATGATGCGCTGCCCGCCCTGCTCTGCCCTTGGCAGCGTCACGGTGAACCAGAAGGTGGAACCCTTGCCCTCGGCGCTGTCGACGCCGATGTCGCCGCCCATCAGCTCGACCAGGCGAGAGGTGATGGCAAGGCCGAGCCCCGTGCCCTCATGGCGCCGAGTCGAGGACGTGTCGACCTGGCTGAACTTCTCGAACACCAGCTTCAGCTTGTCATCGGGAATGCCGATGCCCGTGTCGGTGACCGAGATGGTGAGCTTCGTGCCCGCCGGGACCCGCTCGCCAGTCACGTCGACCAGCACATGGCCCTCGTCGGTGAACTTCACCGCATTGCCGAGCAGGTTGGTGACGATCTGCCTGATGCGGCCGACGTCGCCGACGAACTGGCCGTCGAGGCCCGGCTGGACGCGCACGATGAGCTCGAGGTCCTTCTCCTTGGCCCGTGTCGACACCAGCGTCGCGACGTCCTCGATCGCCTCCGCGAGGTTGAATGGCCCGGGATCGAGCACGAGCTGGCCGGCGTCGATCTTGGAGAAGTCGAGGATGTCGTTGATGATGGTGAGCAGCGCGTTGCCGGACTTGACGATGATGTCGGTGAACGTCTTCTGCTTCGGATCGAGCTCGGACTTGGCGAGCAGCTCGGCCATGCCGAGCACGCCGTTCATCGGCGTGCGGATCTCGTGGCTCATGTTGGCGAGGAATTCCGACTTGGCGCGGTCGGCGAGCACGGCGCGCTGGCGCGCTTCGCTGAGCTCGGCCTCGCGCTCCTTCAGCTCGGTGATGTCGGTGGTCGATCCGATCAGGTAGAGCGAGCCATCGGACGCGATCATGGCGCCCTTGCGCGCGAACTGGTGCCGCACGCTGCCGTCCGCCAGCGTCACCCTTTCCTCGACCTCCTGCGTTTCGCCGGTGCGCAGCACGGCGAGATCTCCGGCCACGAAAGCTTCGCCGTCCGCCCCGAATATCTCGACGTCGGTCTTGCCGATCGCTTCTTCCTGGCTGTAGCCGGTGAGGTCGCACCACCCCTTGTTGACGTAGAACTGCCGGAGGTCGGAACGCTTGGCGTAGATCGACACCGGCACGTTGTCGATCAGGCTGCGGAAAACCTCGTTCTCGCTCATGCTGTCCTTGAGCGCCCGTTCGCGCGCCTTGACGTCGGTGATGTCGGTACTGGAACCGACCAGTCGCACCGATCCGTCGTTGGCGACCAGCCGGCTCTTGCGTGTCATCAGCTGCCGCACCGTGCCGTCGCGATGGATGACGGGCTCCTCGACCTCGCGCACCCTGCCCGTGGCGATGACCTCGGTGTCGTCGTGGCTGTAGCTTTCGGCGTCCGCGGCGCCGAACAGCTCGTGGTCTGTCTTGCCGAGGACGTCTTCCTTGGCGATGCCGGTCATCGCGCACCAGGCCTTGTTGACGAATTCGATGCTGAGATCGTCCGCCTTGATGAAGGCGGCGACGGGCAGTTCGTCCATGACATGCCGGAACAGGTCGATCTGGCGCATCGAGTCGCGCAGCGCCTTCTCGCGGGCCTTGATGCCGGTGATGTCGACGCGCACGCCGATGAACGTGCCGTCGTCGGTGCGCATGTCGTACACCTGGTGCCAGCTGCCGTCCGGGTTGATCCGCTCGAACGTCGCGTTGGGCAGGCGGGACCGCTTGAGGATGCCTTCGGCCCAGCGGGC
Organism: Pseudomonadota bacterium; assembly: GCA_040755925.1. GTDB lineage: Bacteria > Pseudomonadota > Alphaproteobacteria > Rhizobiales > Rhizobiaceae > Mesorhizobium. The sequence continues at coordinate 2,766 of JBFLWR010000065.1, read as the reverse complement.
CCGATCGACCCCGTGGAGCCTGTCCAGATCCGGATCGCCGCTCTGGCGGAAATATCCGGCCGCATGCCCGAATTCCAGGGCTTCGCGGAAGGTCCGGCCTGGCTGCCATACCGGCGCCATCTCCGGCAGTGCTTCCTGCATCTTGTGGTTGGCGAAGACGAAGCGGTCGTCGCGGTCGTAGATGATGACGCCGGCCGGCAGCGATTCCAGCACGGTGGCGAGGTTCTTGCGCGCGTCCTCCGCCTCTGTCTCGCGATGCTTCATGTCGGTGATGTCGACATAGGAGATCAGCCGCTTGCCTCCGGCAAGCGGCGCCAGCGAGGCGATCAGCGTGCGGCCGTCATTGCGCGGCAGTTGCCGGGAGCCGGCGACGCCCGACGCGATCTCGGCTTCGCGCTCGGCGATATGACGCTGCCATGCCGCCTCGTCGGCGCCGTAAGGGTCGGCGTTTCGGCTGGCCTCCATCAGGTCGCGGAAGCCGCAGCCGACAGCGGCGCGGCGCGGATCGATCTTCCAGAAATCGTAGAAAGCGCGGTTGATGACCTCCGTACGCATCTGGGCGTTGAGGACGATGACGCCGATCGGCATCGAATCGACCATCATGCGAAGATCGGCGAGCGCATCCGGAGCCCCGGCGTCGCCTTGCCTTTCGGCCACGCCGTCGCAGCTCGAAACCGCCCCGTGGGAATAGCCCACGCCGCCCGCCCCGACTGTCCCGTTCGTGTCCGCCATCCCTACCCCCAGGCCGAACCGTTTCGGTTCGTCGGCGGAATGTGACGGACAAGCATTAACGTTCCGCTAACCTTAACGGTTTGCAACCGGACACACCCGGCGCCGTTAAGTGCGATGCCGGCTGCGGTAATCCGTCCGTTGGCGGGCCTGCGGTCACTGGGTTATAAAACCGCCGGGGGTATTGCTGATGTTTGGTCGATTCCTGGCTCTTGTTCTGTGTCCGACGTTGCTCGCGGGGGGCGGCTGCGCCCGAACCGATGACGGCACGGTTGTCATTCCGCGCCAGCTCGACGTCAGACGCGTCTGGGACAGGCCGCCAAGGCAAGTCCAGTGGACCGCATCGCCGGAAGCCCCAGGGGTCTTCCCGCCGCCGCCATACACATCGGAAAGGCCCGCGGCCCGCCGGCATTCCAAACCATCCCGGCTTGCGCCGATGAACTCGCAATCGCCTGACGCCTCCTCCGCGCCGGAAAAGCCGCTCGCCTGCAGGAATGTCAGCGAACCCGGCAACCGCCCCCGCGTGGTTTGCGACTGAGCGCCGTCGCCAGGGAAATTCCACGAAAAGTGTGAAACGGCTTACCGTCCGGCATCGTGAAAAAACAGATGGTGAAGCGGTTCGGTTCGGCCACACGGTAAAGCTCGCGTGATCGGGACGCCGACGATGAAACCTTTCGCCGTCACTCGGCGTTATGGGGGCTGTGCAAGGGAGACTGAAGATGTCGATTCACTTCACCGTCTCTGGCCTGACCCGGAACCTGATCCATTCGCTTGGGCTGGATCATCAGCGGACGCCGAGGCATCTGACGCCGGAGCAAAATCTGTTGCTGGACTGCTATCTCGCCGGACAGATCCCGGAATCCGCCTGGAGCGACTACGTGTTCGAGATGCCGGAGTTGCAAGACCACGTCAATGCGCGGCGCGCCAGCCTGGCGTGACGCCGCCTTGGGCTAGCATCATTTTTTCGGCGAATTGAACTGCAGGGTGAACACGTTCCCCGCAACCCCTTGCGCGAGCGTTGGCGAAAAGCTGAGCGGCAGGCAATTTTTCAGGGCCTTGGTGGCGGAGTCGACATACGCCTTCCTCGCTTTGTCGTCGCCCTTGAACTTGATGGCTGTCGGCTTCGGCGGACCGATCAGGGTGCCGTCCCGCTTGAAGCTGAAGCTGAGCGTCACCGATGCATCGCCGGAGTTGGCCGGCGGGTTCCAGCATGCCTGCAGCGCGGTGCCGACCTCGTTCATCGAGTTGAGCTGGGCCGCGCCTGCGGCAAGCGGCGCACCGGCCAGCAGCGCGATAGCGACGACCGATAGTCTCCCGACGTTCTTCATCGCAGATCCTCGTCATCCAGCCGCCCTCTGGCATGGTACGACCGCCGACGAGGATGACAATAGGATTTCAGCCCGGCAAAGCTCCGCCAGGATCATACTGGCGTGAGGCAAAATGTGATCTGCGGAAAAGCAAAAGGCCGGCGCGAAGCCGACCTTCCTTTGCCTCGACCTCGCGCCAGTACATCCGTGGTCGCGATGGAGACCCTACCAATAGACCCGGCTTCGGTTAACGAGCCCTTAACGTCATGCGAGCGGCGTTACGCCTTCGCCTGCGACTTCACATGGGCGATATAGCCGCGCACATCTCCAGCCGGCTCCGCATAGGCCTTGCCGAGCTTCTTCTCCAATGCCGCCATGTACTCCTTCGCCCATTTGGGCAGCGCGTAGTCGATCACCGCCAGGAATTCGAGCGTCGCGGCTAGGCGGATATCGGCGATCGATGGGTTCTTGCCGCCGATGAACGGCTTGCCGTCCCGGAAGAAGGAATGAAAGACCTCCAGCGGTTCGGCGATTGCCGCCATCGCGGCCTTCTGGGCCTCGGATTTCTTGTCGGGATGGGCGTCGCTGTGGCCGACCTCGCCGGCATATTGCGGGAAGCCGAGCGCCGGGTAGGTGGCGCGCGCCACATAGGGGTAGAGCGTGCCGACCAGATAGAACATCGCGCTGTCGATCATCGCCCGTTTGGCGGGCGCCTTGGGATAGAATTTCT
>JBFLWR010000064.1:0-3893 GCA_040755925.1 Pseudomonadota bacterium | reverse complement strand
CCGACGGCATGGTCTTCCACGACGGCCTGCTCTACGTCACCGGCAGCACCGGCGACCGCGTGGCGGTCCTCGACGCGACGGGCCGGCTTGTCGAGATGATCGACTGCGGCGAAGGCAGCGACCCGACCAATTGCTGCGTGCATGACGGCCGGCTCTGGGTGACGCTTGGCCTTCCCGGCCAACTCGTCTCCTTTGCCCTTTGACCACCTGTTCCTTGATCGACTGAAAGAGTGAAGCCATGTCCCGCGAAGACGATTTCGTCCCCCCCGAGCTCGGCCCGGTCAATATCCGCCCCCGCAAAGCCTGGGCGATGTCCGCCGACGAACATTGGCATTCGAACCCGTGGTACGAGGCGCCGCGGGGTGACCCCTCCCTGCCCGAGGTCTACACTTACACGGACGCTATCTCCTATGATCCCGGCGATGAGGTCGTCTTCCATTCCTCCACCACCGCGCCGCGTTGGACGCTGGAGATCTATCGCGACGGCCACCGGCCCGAGACCGTCCACAAGGCCGAGGACATGGCCGGCGTCTATGCGCCCACTCCGGCCGATGCCTATAGCAACGGTTGCGGCTGGCCGGTCAGCCATCGCTGGCGCCTGCCCGACGACCTGCGGTCGGGCTTCTACAGGGTCGTGTCGACCTGCGCCCGCGCCAATGGCGGCAAGTTCGTCCAGCACCACTTCTTCGTCGTACGACCGACCCGGAAAACCCGCCGCGCGAAGATCCTGATGATCCTGCCGACCGGCACCTGGACCGCCTATAACGACTTTGGCGGCGCCAACCATTATTTCGGTGTCGCCGGGCCGGGCAAGGATCAGCCGTCGCCTGTGCTTTCGCTGGAACGCCCCTGGACCCGCGGCGTCGTCTGGCTGCCGCCAGGCGCGCCGCGCATCTGCGCCGACCCGCTGCCCGAGTTCGGCGACGCGCCGCGCTATCCGATGAAGGAGTGGGCCTACGCCAACGGTTTTGGGCAATATTACGCTGCAGCCGGCTGGGCCCAGTTCGACCGCCATTTCGTGCTCTGGGCCGAGAAGGAGGGCTACGAGCTTGACATGGTAACCCAGACGGACCTCCACTACCGTCCGGAGCTTCTCGAAGCCTATCCCTGCGTGACCATCATTGGCCACGACGAATACTGGACCCGCGAGATGCGGCTGGCAATCGAAGCCTATGTCGAGCGCGGCGGCCGCCTGGCGCGCTTCGGCGCCAACTTCCTCTGGCAGATCCGGCTGGAAGACGGCGGCAAGCGCCAGATCTGCCACAAGTTCAACGCCATCAACGCCGACCCGGTCGCCGGCACCGACAAGGCGCATCTGCTGTCGACCGCCTGGGAAGACAAGGATGTCGCCTGGCCGGGCGCCTCGACCGTCGGCGTCAATGGATTGCACGGGCTCTATGCCTCGTGGGGCGGATTCGCTCCGCATGGCCAGAAAGGGTTCACCGTCTACCGGCCGGAGCACTGGGTTTTTGCCCGCACCGGCCTGCACTATGCCGACATCTTCGGCGACAAGGAGCGCATTTTCGCCTACGAGGTCGACGGCATCGACTACACGTTCCGGCACGGCCTGCCCTACCCCGTTCCGGTCGAGGGTCAGCCGGAAACGATCGAGATTCTGGCCATGGCGCCGGCGGTGCTTGCCGAGGACGAGCCCGATGGCGAAGGTTTCCGCTATTATGTGCGCGGCAGCGACCATGAAGGGCTGGTCAAATGTGTGACCGGCGAAGTGACGCCGGAAGGCCTCGCCCGCTACAAATACGGCGCCGGCATGATGGTGCATATGACGCGCGGCAAGGGCGAGGTGCTGACGGCCGCGACATGCGAATGGGTGATGGGCCTCAAGCGGGGCGACCGCTTTACCGAGCAGATCACCCGCAACGTGCTCGATCGGTTCACGAAGTCATAAGGCCGGCATGCCGCTCAGGCTGGATCTTGCGACCGGACGGACATCGAAAGCACAAGGCCCGGCAATGCCGGGCCTTGCTGGGACGGCGATCAGTCCCGTCGCGGGCGGCGCAGTGTAAAGCTCTCGAAGGGCTCAATCTGCCCGTCCGGCCCCACGACGTCGTAATAGGTGACCTTGATGGTCGTGAAATCGCCCGGATGCGACCCCGGGTCGAGCGCGAACGCCGCGAAACCGTAGGAGTGGGCGGCATTCCGGACCGCCGACCAGGGAGCGTCCTCCTTCACATAGACGGGTTTCCTCTTGCCCGTCGTGGCGTCGCGCTCGCCTACGGCGGTGATCACCCGGCAGGCCGGCGGATCGAAGAACAGTTCGTTGGAGGGCACGGAAGTCCCGCCGCCGCCGATGACCATGTGGACCGTGCCTTTGGTCGTATCGATCGTGTCTGTCGCGGTGGCTGAAGGGATCGGCGTAAGTGTGGTGCTCGACTGCTGTCCGCGGATCGGGTGCGATCGCTCGTAGTGATGCTCATGGCCGCAGACAACGAGGTCGACATTGTATTTGTCGAACAGCGGCAGCCATTCCTGCCGGATTCCGAGGTCCGCACCATTGAACTTGTCCGCCGTTGATATGGCGACCTGGTGCATGCAAACGACGATCCAGTCGATGCCGCGGTCCGAACGGGCTTCTTCCAGCTCTTTTTCAAGCCACGCCTTCTGGGCGCCGCCGGAATAACCGCGCACGTAGGAATCGCCGCCGTCCTGGTAAACGATATCGTCGTTGGCAATGCTGATCACACGCACCGATCCTGCGGTGAAAGAATACCAAAGCCCGCGCGTCACATCGTTCTGACCAGCCGCCGGTGGCACGGAGAAATAGGTCTGATAGGCCTGGTAGCCGATCGGCCCATTGCCCAGTTCGTTCTCGTGGTTGCCGGGCGAAGGCATCCATGGCCGGTTGCGCGCGCTGCGGCTGTTGTTGGACCAGAAATCCCACCAGGTCCGGATCCGGTCTTCGGCAAGATTGGCGTAGCAAAGATCGCCGTTGAAGAGATGGAACAAGGGCCGAAGCCGCTCCACGCCCATCGTCGTGTCGCCGGCAGCCGGCGAACCCAGATTATCGTTCACGAAAATCCGTTTTGGATTGTCCGCGGTCGGGTGGTGCGTATGATCTTCCTTTCCGAGCGTCGGGGTCCCCTGATCTCCGAAGCTGGTGAAGGTGATTGCCTCGCGCCCCCGTGGCGAGGTCTGGAAGGTGCCGAAATCCGGCTCCGCACCATCGTGCAGGGCAGCGTAAAGATAAGGGGTGGCTGCCTTCAGCCCGTTGATTTTCGCGTGATAGGCGTAGACGATCTTGTTTGATTTGCCGTCAGTGTAGCTGACTTTATCGGCCTCGACGGCCTGCTCGAGCGTGCCGTCGAGTTGGCCGAGCAGGACGCGCGGATTCTTGACGGGCTGCAAGGTGTGCCATGACACCACCATCTGGGCCGACGCATCCGAGCCGAATTGAAGATGCAACCCGGCAATGGCAGGCGCATTCGCCGAGCCATGCGTGGGAGGCGACAAAGCCGAAATCTTTGAGCCCTCCGCCGCTACTTCGCCGGCGAAAGAAGTAGTGACCAGGGCCACACCGCCTATACCGGCCGCCGCCAGTAGCTTGCGACGACTAAGTTCGAGATTGGCCTCTTTGTCGGTGTTCGCCATTATGACCGCAGCCTCCGTCAGGGGTTATCGAGAGGAGCCTAGGGGCACTCAATGACAATCTGACGTCGAATGCCGGTCTGCTGGAAAGCGGCGCGACGGCGTTTCGGGAGAAGCGCGCAGGCACCGGGTGCGAACCCGCCTTCCCTGGTTGGGCGCATGGCTGCACTCCAAACGGGAACGGCCCGCTTTCGCGGGCCGTTTTGGGTTTGGTTGCGGGGACAGGATTTGAACCTGTGACCTTCAGGTTATGAGCCTGACGAGCTACCGGGCTGCTCCACCCCGCGTCA
>JBFLWR010000063.1:0-8549 GCA_040755925.1 Pseudomonadota bacterium | reverse complement strand
CGATACCGTTCGTTGTTTTGTTTTCGTCTCGCACTGGCAAAGAGAACAGTACCTGACGGCTTTCGGCTTGCCGCCACATCGCTGTGTGGTGCTTCGACACGCGCTGGACCTGAGCGCTAGTCCGCGACGTTGGGAAACGAAACCGACCTGGCGCTGCGCATATACGAGCACGCCGTTCCGTGGGCTTTCGGTACTTCTTGATGCCTGGCAGCGCGTCAGTCCCGCCAATGCCGAGCTCCACGTCTGGTCATCCATGAAACTCTACATGGGGGACGACAGCCCCTACAAGCATCTCTACGATCGAGCGAGGTCCATGCCGGGGGTGATTTATCACGGCCTTGCGCCTAACTTCGAACTCCGCGCCGCGCTGCGGACGATGGATTTCCTGGTCTATCCTTGCACTTTCGCTGAAACCGCCTGCCTCGCCGCCATAGAAGCAATGGCCGCCGGCTGCCGTGTTATTGTCCCCTCTCTGGGTGCGTTGCCCGAAACCACTGCCGGCTACGCACGCGTTTACCCTTACAATCCCAACGCAGTAGAACACGCCGTGACGTTTTCCGAAACGCTGGCCGATGAGTTGAAGACGCCGTGGGGAGGCGAGCCGTCGTTGTCGCTAAGTCAGCAAGCGCACTGTGCCGCGGTGTATGACTGGCCGCGGCGTTTGCGCGAATGGCGACAGCTGATCCAATGGCTCACTCAGGCACATAAGTGATGTATAGCTATCAAGTAACGCCCTCCTCTCAAACTACGCCACTGATGTAGAACGTGCATGGTCTCGACACTGGCAAGCGGGGTACGGAGACGGGACGTTGTGAGGAATTTACTCGGCTTGGCGATGGCGGCCCCAACTTTTGCAGCTCCTGCGCGTTGGGTCGGTTTCGACCGGAGCCAGTCCACGATGCCGAAGCTACTCGCAACCTCTGCCTCCCGCGCCACCCTTCTCACCGCCCCCATCGAACTCGCCGGCGATTGGGGCCGCATGCTCCCCCGTTCAGCCCTTCTGGTCCTCGAACGCATGCGGCGCGCCTGCCTCGACGGCGTTCGCCTCGTCTCCGACCGCCAGCCGGCGCGACTGCGCGTCGAGGAGCGCGCGTCCGGCCCTCCAGCCGTCTGGCTGCACTCGGGCGAAAGCGACATGGCGTGGGTCCGTGTCGACATCGGCGAACGCGACTGGTCGAAACTCGCCTATCAATTCGGACACGAACTCGGCCACGTGACCGCCAACAGCTGGCAGCCGATCGCCAAGCCGGCGCCGCCCTGCCAGTGGCTGGAGGAAGCGATGGTCGAGGCCTTTTCGCTGCGCGGGCTGGGCCGCCTGGCGCGAGACTGGAAACAGAGCCCGCCTTTTGCGGGCGACTACGCCTTCGGCGACGCCATAGCCGCGTATCGCACGAACATCGTCCGAGACTATCGAGCCCTCGCCGAAAGCCAGGGGCTGTCCAGCGATGCGGCGGCGTGGTTCGCGCGGCATCCCAAGGAGATCGAGGCTGGAGGCCTGATCCCCTTCGGTCAGGCCATGGCGAGCCTCATGCTTGCCGAATACGAAGCCGCGCCTGATTGCGTGGAGTCGCTGGGCGCGCTCAATCGCTGGCCCGGGCGCAGCGGAGTGTCGATCGGCGAATATCTGCAACGCTGGAAAGCGAGCTGCGACGAGCTGCATGCCTCACCCCGATTGCCGCTCCGCCTGAGCGAGCTTCTGGGCGTTCCGTGAAACCTAGGACATGCCGTCTGGCATCTACTCCGCGGCCAGCGCCGTCACTTCTCGCCGGAAAGGCAACGCGTCGCCGATGTCCGGCTCGTCCATCTCGCGGGCGAAGCGATGGCCGGCATAGGTGGCCCAGGCGATGGGCCCAGGCGCTTCGGCGTCGCCAATTACCTTGACCGAGCGGATGCCATTGTCGGCCCACTCGTTCTCGCGGGCCTTGAGCTCACGCCACACGGCATCGTCCTGATCGCGCGACGTGACTAGGACGACGGCATCGGCCGAGAGGTCCTGCCGTGCGCCCGTATAGACGCAGGCCGTGACGACACCGCCCGGCGCGACGCTCGCGACGGTCCTGTTGAGCACGATCTCCACTCCGAGATCCGCCAGCCGGCGGTGGATCGCGCCCTGCTCCAGCGTGTTGCGGGTCCAGTCCGAAACATAGGCCGAAGGTGTCACCAGGGTCACCTTCGCGCCCTGCCGCGCCATCAGTTCGGCCAGCACGCCGCCCATATAGTAGTGGTCGTCGTCGAAGAGCACGACATTGCCGCCCGGCACCTTGCCGGCCATCAAATCGTCGGGCGTGTAGACCGGCATCGCGGCGTCGATCGGCATCGGCACCACATGGGCGCGCGCGACGCCGTCCCGCCGCCAGGTCGACCCCGTTGCGATGGCGACGTTCTGGAAGCCGAAGGACAGGATGTCGTCCGCCGTCAGCCGGCTTTCGAAGTAGATGTCGACATTCGGCATCTGGCTGAGCTGGTATTGGCGATAGTCGCGCACCCGGCCCCAGGCCGACAGGCCGGGCAGCAGGCTCTCGCGCGCCACGCGCCCGCCGAGCTCGGTGCCCGCTTCCGCGATGGCCACCTTATAGCCGCGCAGGCCAAGCGCGCGTGCGGCCTCCAGCCCGGCCGGCCCGGCGCCGACGATCAGCACGCTGTCGCTGTCGCCCTTGGCTTGCATGCGCTCGGGATGCCAACCCTTGCGCCATTCCTCCATGAAGGTCGGGTTCTGCGTGCAGCGCGAGATCGACATGGTCATGTCGCCGGTGATGCAGATGTTGCAGCCGATGCACTCGCGGATGTCCTCGATGCGCCCCTCCTCGACCTTCTTCGGCAGGAAGGGATCGGCGATGGACGGTCGCGCGCAGCCGATGAAGTCGAGCGTGCCGGACTTGATCATCCTGACCATCACGTCCGGCGAGGTGAAGCGGCCGACGCCGACGACAGGCTTCGAGGTCAGCTTCTTGATGCCGGAGACGAGGCTTTCCTGCGCCGCTTCCTCCTTGAATCGCGATGGACCCGAGCAATCCTCCCAGGCACCGTGGGCGAGATCCCACAGGTCGGGCAGGTCGGCATGCATCTCGATCATCTCGCGGACTTCCGAATTGGCAAAGCCGAGCTCGCCGATCATCTCGTCCAGCGACAGCCGGAGCGTCAGGCCGCAGGTGTCGCCGATCGCGTCGCGCCCTTCCTCGATCAGTTCGCGCATCAGCCGCGAGCGGTTTTCCAGCGAGCCGCCATATTCGTCGCTGCGCTGGTTGGTGGCGGTGGACAGGAAGTGCTGGATGATGCCGAAGCCATGCGCGCCATAGAGGCAGACCAGATCGAAGCCCGCCTGCTTCGCACGCTTGAAGGCATTGCGATGCCAGCGGCGCAGGTCGCGGATATCCTGCTTGTCCATGGCGCGCGCCTGCACGGGATCGTTGGTGAAAGTACGGATCGGCAAGGCCGACGGCCCGCGCGGAACCTCCTTGGTATAGAGATTGGGACCGTTGATGCCGGAATAGGCAAGCTGGATGCCTGCCAGCGCGCCATACTGGTGCATGGCCCTGGCCATCTTGGCCAGAGCCGGGATGTCGGCATCGTCCCATAGCCTGAGCTCGATGAAGGGCGTGATCTCGGAGGTGTGGTGCATCTCCGTCTGCTCGGTGAAGATCACGCCCCATCCGCCTTCGGACTTCATGCGGCGCATCTCGGCCGCCGCCGACGGATCGCGATAGCCGCCGCCATTGCAATGGGGAACCTGGTAGAAGCGGTTCTTGGCGGTCACCGGACCGATCTTCATCGGCTCGAACAGAATGTCGTAGCGTGGGTCGCGCATGGTGCTTCCTTCCTGCCGGCTGGCGCCGCCGGTGTTTTGCAGACTACTCATAAGTTGGCGCGAGCGCGGGAAAACTATGGATTTCTTCTGCGCGGATTAGGACGCGCCTAACCGCGTGTTCCCGGGTTAGTCTGCGATGAAACGAAGCGAAGCCAAATGCGACTTCAGCCATGCCGCCGCGCGATGCTAAACAGCCGGGAGCGCAACGGACTTCAGATATGGACAGCATCACAATTCTAGAACGGCTGATCGCGTTTCCGACGGTAAGCCGCGACTCGAACCTCGACCTCATCGGCTATGCAACGGACCTGCTGGAGACGAACGGCATTGCCTGCCAGACCATCCATAGCGCGGACGGTCACAAGGCCAACCTGTTTGCCACCATCGGCCCGGCCGACAGGCCCGGTGTCATGCTGTCCGGCCACACCGACGTGGTCCCGGTCGACGGCCAGAACTGGACGCTGTCTCCCTTTGCGATGACCGAGCGCGACGGCAGGCTTTACGGTCGCGGCGCGGCCGATATGAAGGGTTTTGTCGCCTGCGCGCTCGCGGCATGCCTCAAAGCCTCTCGGATGCCACTTCGCACACCCTTGCATCTGGCGCTCTCCTACGACGAGGAAGTCGGCTGCCTGGGCGTGCGCGACCTGATCGAAATGCTCAGCGCCGCGCCGCAACGCCCGCTGCTGTGCATCGTCGGCGAACCGACCGACATGCAGGTGGCGACGGGCCACAAGGGCAAGCTTGCAGCCCGCGCCATCTGCAGGGGGCGGGAAGGCCATTCGGCGCTGGCGCCGCTGGCGCTCAACGCCATCCATCTCGGTTGCGATTTCGTGCGGGCCTTGCGCGACGAGCAGGATCGGCTGGCCAGCGAAGGCGCCCGCGACGGCGACTACGACATTCCTTATACCACGGTGCATGTCGGCAAGATCAACGCCGGCGTCGCGCTCAACATCGTGCCCAATCTCTGCCAGGTCGATTTCGAGATCCGCAACGTTGCCGCCGACGATGCCGCGGCCATTCTGGACCGGCTTCGCGACGCCGCGGCGCGCATTGCCGCCGACGCCGCCTCGATCGCGCCAGAAGCCGCGATCGAAATCGAGATCACCAACACCTATCCGGGCCTCGACACGCCAGCCACCTCGGAAGCGGTGGCGTTCGTCAAATCCCTGACCGGCGCCAACAGCACCATGAAGGTCGCCTTCGGCACTGAGGGCGGGTTGTTCAGCCGCGATCTCGGCACGCCGGCCGTCGTCTGCGGACCGGGCTCGATGGCGCAAGGGCACAAGCCTGACGAATATGTCAGCGTCGAGCAAATGCGGCGTTGCGACGAGATGCTCGACAGATTGCTGGCGCGGCTCGCCGACGGCCAGCCGTGATTCCTCTCACTTGACGATGCGTTCGGTGCCGAAGACGCCCTGTTCGACCACGAAGCGGCGGCAGTGATCGACGAATGCCTGCACCGTCAACGTCCGGTGCTCGGCATTCGGCAGCGCTATTCCCATGGTCAGCGGCCTGACGTCCCCCAGCAACGGCACGAAGACCAGCAACTTGCCGTCCGGCGACATCGTGTTGAGCGGCCGCATGTTGGCAATGCCGTAGCCGAAACCATTGGCGACCATCGAGCGCATCACCGCGATGTCGCCTGTGCGCTCGACGATGTTGGGCCGTAGCGCCTTCGCCTGAAAGGCCGACAGGAAATACTCGCGGCTGTAGGGCAGATCGAGCAGCACCATCGGCTCGTCCACCAATTCCTCCGGCGTGATGCCCGCTTTCGACGCCAGGTGGTGCGCCGCCGGCAGCATGACATAGGCCGGCAGTTGCATCAGGGGCTCGAACGTCATGTCCTGCGACAACTCGAGGTCGTAAGTCAGCGCGGCGTCTATTTCGCCGCGTTGCAGCATTTCGAACAACTGCCCCTGGTTGCGCTCGAACTGCCTGACACGCACGTCCGGATAGGCATCCTCGAACTTCCTGCGCAGCGCCGGCAGCACGATCTGCGCGAAAGTGAGCAGGCAGCCGATCGCCAGCGGTCCGCGCACCTTTTCGGCGATGTCGCCGGCAATGTCGTGCAGCGCATCCGCATCGTTGAGCAGGCGCGCGGCTTCCTTGAGGAACAGCCGCCCGCCCGCGGTCAGTGCTAGAGCATGCGAGTGCTTGCGCACGAAGAGCTGGACGCCGAACTCCGCCTCGAGCTGCGCGATCGAGGCCGAGATCGACGGCGGCGAGACATTCACCTGCTCGGCCGCCTTGGCGATCGAGCCGGCCTCGCCCACGGCGACGAAATATTCGAGCTGTCTGAGCGTGAAGCGGAGCGGCATGGGCGGCTATGATGCCCGTTTGATCGCTGCAATCAAGTCGCGGTCGTCCTCAATACTTGATCCAGGTGGTTTTCAGTGCGGTGTATTTGTCCAACGCATGCAGCGACAGGTCGCGCCCGAAGCCGGATTGCTTGAAGCCGCCGAAGGGGGTCATCGGGCTCAGCGCATCGACAGTATTGACGGACACCGTGCCGACGCGCAGGCGCTCGGAAATGCGGTGGGCGCGCGACAGGCTGTCCGTCCAAACCGAAGCGGCAAGGCCATAGATGCTGTCGTTGGCAATCCGAAGCGCCTCGTCTTCGGTGTCGAAGGCGATAACCGACAGGACCGGCCCGAATATCTCGTCGCGGGCAAGCGGATCGTCCGGCGACACGTTGTCGAAAATCGTGGGTTGCACGAAGCTGCCTCGCCCATCGACCGCGGCGCGACCACCACCGGTCACCAGCGTGGCCGACTTCCTGCCGCCATCGATGAAGCGCATGACGGTCGCGGCGTGACGCGCGTCCACCATGGCGCCCATCTTCGATGCCGGGTCGAGAGGGTCGCCGGGTTGCGTGGCCGCGGCGCGCTCCGCCAGTTTCTCGACCAGCGCCTCCTTGACGCTGCGCTCCACCAGAAGCCGGGAATTGGCCGAGCACACCTGTCCCTGGTTGAAGAAGATACCGAAAGCGGCCATGTCGGCCGCCGCGTCCAGGTTAGCGCAGTCCGCAAACACCAGATTGGGGCTCTTGCCGCCGGTCTCCAGCCAGACCTGCTTCATGTTCGATTGGCCGGAATACTGCATGAACATCTTGCCGACGGCGGTGGAGCCGGTGAAGGCGAGGCAATCGACATCCATGTGCCGGCCGAGCGCCTGGCCGGCGGTCTCGCCGAGACCGGGCACCACATTGAGCACGCCCGCGGGCAGCCCGGCCTGCATGGCCAGTTCCGCCAGCCTGAGTGCCGAGAAAGGCGACTGTTCGGCCGGCTTCAGCACCACGGAATTGCCGGCCGCCAGCGCCGGCGCGCATTTCCAGGTCGCCATGTCGAGGGGAAAATTCCACGGCACGACGGCGCCAACCACCCCGAGCGGCTCGCGCCGCACCAGAGCGAGGTCGCCCTGGCCGGTCGGAGCCACCTCGTCATACACCTTGTCGATCGCTTCGGCGTACCACTGGAAGATCGCCGCCGAGCCCGGCACGTCAATGGTGGCGGCGTCCCTGACCAGCTTGCCCATGTCGAGCGATTCCAGCAACGCGAGTTCCTGCAGGTTTTCCCGCAGCAACTCCGCCAGTCGCAGCAACACCTGCTTGCGATGCTGAGGGCTCGTTCGCGACCAGACGCCGGCTTCGAAGCTGCGTCGGGCCGCGGCGACGGCAAGATCGATGTCTTCTTCGCCGCAGGAGGCCACCTCGGCGAGCGTCTCCCCCGTCGCCGGGTTGACGCTGGCAAAGGTCCGGCCCGAACGCGCGGACACCGCCTTGCCATTGATGAAGGCCTTGTCGGGGAAGCGGATTGCGGACGCCTTGCCGATCCACTCCTTATGGCTGAGTTCGCTCATCCTTGGCTCCAGGCTTTGCAGGATTATTCGTCACCGGGAACGCCGTAGCTCGGCGCGCCAGACGGGTTGAGGGCACGGGTGACATAGGCATCCAGCTGAGGCTTGTAGATGTCCCACAGCGTTGCCAGCTGCTCGATCGGACACGCCTCGGTCCAGTCGCAACGCAGGTCGGCGACAGGCCATGAGACATCGCGCACCAGCTTCATGCCGGCGGAACGGACTGGCCCCGCCTCCCCTCCGGCTTTCAGCGCGGCCCGCATCGCGACGATCAGCCGGTCGCCAAGTTCTCCCTCGGAAGCGAGAAAGGCGTCGACCATGGCCGAAGGAATGCCGTCATTCGAAAGCAGATTGCCGCCGCAGGCGACGTCCTCGCCGCGCGCCTCGGCCCAGATGCCGAGCGCCTTCGGTCCCGAATGAATTGCGCTGCCGCCGGCCGCATCGACCGCCAGCACCTGCCGGTATTCGCTGAAGGCGGCCGTGCGCTTGATGATCGCGACGGCCTCCGTGGCGGAAGCACCGCGAGCCATCAGCTCCAATGCCCGCGGCCCGAGCGTCGGGTCGGTGACGTTCTGGCTGGCGACCGCGCCGACCCCGCCCTGCGCGTAGGCGCAGCGCGCCGCGACCGCGGGAGACGACGACGACACCGCCACCCCGAACATGCCCGTGCGCCGGCAGCGCGCGACGATGGAGAATGTCATGGCGCTCAGTCCGGGATGACGGCGGTGCCGTCGATCTCGACCAGCCATTCCGGCCGCGCCAGGGCCGACACGACCAGGCCGGTCGAAACCGGATAGACGCCTTTGATATACTCGCCCATCGTCCTGTAAACGGCCTCGCGGTGCCTGACATCGGTGAGGTAGACCACCACCTTCACCAGATGCTCCAT
>JBFLWR010000062.1:0-15859 GCA_040755925.1 Pseudomonadota bacterium | reverse complement strand
TAAAAATCGTGTGCTCACACGAACCCCCAACACGCAAATAGATCGGATGGGCCACGCCCATTCGATCAAACCCAATAACACCCGGCACACAGATAGCTTGCCCAGCGATGCCGCGCATTTGCAAAAGACATCCCCTGCTGACTTTTTCTGGTTGTAATTCCGTATGTTAGAGAAATCTTAATAAGCTTTGGTTGCGGGAACATCTCCTCGCCGGAGCCCGCGCCTGGACCAACCCCGCCAGATTGTAAAAGGGTTCAACCCATTGCACTTTGCCCCTCCGCACAAGCTGGAAATCGATTCCGATTTTCAGGGCCATGGGCTACGGTCCAAAGCGCGCCGCAGACCTTAGGAGTCCACCATGTTCCAGACCTTCGATTCGGCCGGCGATCCCGCTGTCGGCAAGCCGCGCGTGGCGATGCTTCGCCAATGGCTGGCTGAAAATGGCCTCGATGGTTTCATGGTCCCCCGCGCCGACGAGCATCAGGGCGAATATGTCGCCAACCGCTCCGCGCGCCTGAAATGGCTGACCGGTTTCAGTGGCTCGGCTGGCGTCGCCCTTATCCTGCGCGACCGTGCCTTCATTTTCGTCGACGGCCGCTACACGCTCCAGGTGCGTAACGAAGTCGACCTGTCGATCTTCACGGTCGAAAGCCTTGTCGACAATCCCCCGGCATCCTGGATCAAGGACAATCTCGGCAAAGGAGCCAGGCTCGGCTTCGATCCCTGGCTGCATACGATTGGCGAGGTCAAGGCGCTGAAGGCCTCAGCCGAGCAGTCAGGCGCGACGCTGGTGCCGCTCGACAAGAACCCCATCGACATCATCTGGAAGGACCAGCCCGAGCCGCCGCGCGCGCCAGTCGAGTTGCACCCGATCGGCTTTGCAGGCGAGCTCGCCAAGGACAAGTTGGCGCGGCTGGCCGGCGCGATCGAAAAGGACGGCGCCACCCACGCCGTGCTCACCGACCCCTCCTCGATCGCCTGGGCCTTCAACATCCGTGGCGGCGACGTGCCTCACACGCCGCTGGCGCTCGGCTTCGCCATCCTCGCCGCCGATGGCAAGCATCAGCTCTTCATGGACCAGCGCAAGTTCTCGCAACAGGTCGCCGCCTACCTCACCCAGCTTGCCGACCTGCACGAGCCAAACGAATTCGAGCCCGCAATCGCCGGGCTGGCCAAGGCCGGCGCAAGAATCGCGCTCGACCCGGTGCTGGCGGCTGAGAAGCTCAGGATGCTGGTCGAGGACAATGGCGGCACTGTCGTCTCCGCCCCTGACCCGGCCCGCATTCCGCGTGCCACCAAGAACCAGGCCGAGATCGCGGGCAGCCGCGCCGCGCATCGCCGCGACGGCGCCGCGGTGGCCAAGCTGCTCTGCTGGCTCGACCGGCAGAAGCCCGGCTCGTTGGACGAGATCGATGTCGTCACCAAGCTCGAGGCAGTCCGCCGGCAGACCGGCGAGGAAACACAGATGCCATTGCGCGATGTTTCCTTCGACACGATTTCCGGCGCCGGCCCGAACGGCGCGATCATGCATTACCGCGTCTCGCGCGCCACCAGCCGCAAGCTGCAAAGCGGCGAGCTGTTCCTGCTCGATTCCGGCGCCCAGTATCAGGACGGCACCACCGACATCACCCGCACCGTGCCGGTGGGTCAGCCAACCGACGAGATGCGCGAGCGCTTCACGCTTGTACTGAAGGGCATGATCGGCATTTCGACGCTGCGTTTTCCCGCCGGCACGCGCGGCTCGGAAATCGACGCGGTTGCCCGCATGGCGCTATGGAAGCACGGCTGCGACTTCGCCCACGGCACCGGCCACGGCGTCGGCTCGTACCTCGCCGTGCATGAAGGCCCGCAACGCATCGCCCGAACCGGGACAGAGAAGCTGCTGGCCGGCATGATGCTGTCCAACGAGCCAGGCTACTACAAGGAAGGGGCCTACGGCATCCGCATCGAGAACCTGATCCTGGTTACGCCCGCCGAGCAGATCGAAGGCGGCGACATCGCCATGCACGGCTTCGAGACGCTTACGCTGGCGCCCATCGACAAGCGTCTGATCCGCACTGATCTGCTGACCCGCGACGAGCTGCATTGGCTTGATCGGTATCACGCCTGGGTGCTGGCCGAGATCGGCCCGATGGTCGACGGCGAGACGCTGGCCTGGCTGGAGAAGGCAACCGCGCCGCTGCCGCACGACGCCAAGATCTAGACGCGACTAGAGCAATTCCAGGAAAAGTGCGTAGCGGTTTTCCGTCCGGAATTGCGTAAAAACAAAGAGTTAGAGCGGTTCGGCGATTCCGTGAAACGCTGAACCGCACTAGGGTGTGTTGAGATTCGGGTCAGGCCGAGCCGAGAATGGCAGTCCCCGAGAACCGGAGCGGAGCGTACTTTTGGGTACGTGAGTACCGGAAGCGCGGGAGAGTGCCGTTCGCAGGCAGGCATCACCCGAACCTCAGCGCACCCTATCCGACGAACTGCCGTGCGACGATAAGCACGGCCGCACCGGCCAGAAACATCGCCATCAGGCCGCCGCGCAGGGAAACGACGGCGGTGACGATCAGCGCCGCCCACTCGGCTGGACCAGCGCCGAGGGCAGCCGGAGCCACCAGTGTCGTCAGCACCGCCGCCGGCACGGCGTTCAACCCGGCCTCGACGCGCGGATGGATGTTTTCGAAGCGTGAGATGACGAGGTGGCCGCCGACCCGGGTCAGATAGGTGGCGATCGCACCGGCAAGGATGATCCAGAACGTCGTGCTCATGGCCGCTTCCCCACGCCGCTGTGGTGTGGCGGCAGGATCACGGCGAGCAGCACGCCTGCAACCGCGCCGATCGAAACATGCCAGGGCGAGCCAACCGTCTTGTAGGCGATGATCGAGGCGACCGCGCTGGCGGCAACCACGGGCAGCCACAACGGCCGCTTGCGAAAGCCGAGCACGAGGCCAAGGAAATAGATCGGCAGCAGGAAATCGATGCCCAGCGCATGCGTATCCGGGATCAGCTTGCCGAACACCGCGCCAAGCCCGCTTTCGATGACCCAGAAGACATAGACCGGCAGTCCGAGCCCCATATACCAGACGAAGCCGACCGGCCTGCCTGACTCCGCCCTCGCCTCTGCGATGGCAAACTGCGGATCGGTGAGCACGAAATAGCCGATCGCCTGCTGCAGCACCGGCCAATGCGCGATACGCCGTCCGATGCCGGCCGAATAGAGCACGTGGCGGAAATTCACGGCGAAGATCGAGAGCACGATCAGCCAAGGCGCGACATGCTGGCCGAACAGCTCGATGCCGACCATCTGGCTGGCGCCACCATAGATCGTGGCGCTCATCAGAAAGGCTTCGAGAACGGAAAAGCCGTTGTCGACGGCAATCGCGCCGAACAGCACGGCGAACGGCGCCGAGGCGACCACCACCGGCATCGACAGCCGCACGCCGTCCCAGAAATCGTTTTTCGCACGGCTCTCGGAGATTGCTTGCGCGGACATCCACAGCTCCCTTGAGCGGCCTGATTTAGGGAGCGTCGCGTTTCCTGTCACACCAATTCGCTTGAGCCAACGATCAGCGGAACTGATCGCCGACAGAGATGCGAGCTATCCGGCCGTGCCCTGGATCGCGGTGCCCTGGATCGCCCTGCCCCAGTCGAGCAACGGCTTGCTGCGCAAGGTGAAGTCGACAAGATCGTCGACCAGCACCGGCGAGTGGATCGTTCCGGGATCGATTTCGTGTCGAACGAGGAAGTGCCGGTTGCGCACCGCCTGGGCCAGATCGTCCTCGCCGACATCCTCGAAGCCGCGCGGCGCGCGCTTCAGCCGGTCCTCGGCATCGAGTTCCAGCCCTGCCTTCTTGAGCGAAGTTACCATGGCGCGGTATGCGGCCGGCTTCGTCACGATCGCCTTGCGCATCGCCTGCAGCAGTTCCGGCCCCGGCTGCCACCAGGCGACGCCGGCAAAGCAGCGATCGAGCCCGATATGAACGTAGAAGACGCCCTGTTCCATCTTGGTGCCGTCCGGCGACAGGATGGCCGACAGGTGCCGGTTGTAGGGCCGCTTGTCCTTTGAGAAGCGCACATCGCGGTTGATGCGGAACAGCGATTTCTTGCGATCGCCACGCAGGCCCAGCTTTGCCGCCTCGAAGCGCTCGCTGAGCGTCTGGACCAGATCGCAGAACGGCTCATGCAACTCGCCATCATAGAGGTCGCGGTTCTCCTGGAACCACTCCCGGCTCTGGTGGAAATCCAGCGCCTTCAGGAACGGAATGGCCTTTTGACCAAAGCCCTTGAACGCTCCGGCCATCAGTTACCCCTGCCGATCCGCTGCAGCCAGGTGTCCTCGTCGATCACTTCGATGCCGAGGTCGCTCGCCGTCTTCAGCTTGGAGCCGGCGCCCGCACCCGCCACCACCAGATCGGTCTTGGCCGATACCGAGCCCGCGACTTTCGCGCCGAGACGCTCCGCCATCGCCTTGGCCTCCGAGCGCGTCATCTTTTCCAGCGTGCCGGTGAACACCACCGTCTTGCCGGAGACTTCGCTGTCGGCCGAAATCTCCATGACGTAAGGTTTCGGGCGGACCTGGGCCAGCAAGGCATCGAGCACGTCGTCGTTGCGCTCATTACCGAAGAAGTCGCGCAAAGCGTTGATCACCGTGTCGCCGATGCCGTTGATCGAGGGGAACACCGTATGCGGATCTTCCGCCTTCGCCGTCTCCTTGCCGATCCGGATCAGTTCCTCGATGGTCGAGAACTGGCGGGCAAGCACGGCGGCCGTCGTCTCGCCGATATGGCGGATGCCGAGCGCGAAGATGAAACGGTCGAGCTCCGGCTCGCGCCGCGCGTCGATGGCCGCGAACAGCTTGTCGAGGCCCTCGTAGTTGCGCTCCTCGACGCTGCGCACATTCTTGCGCGTCTTGCCAGATGCTTCCTCGCGCAGCCTCGCCTGTTCCTCGCGCCGTTCGGCCAGCGCCTTGGTGACTGCAGGCCGCCTGGCCTTCAGCGTGAAGATATCGGCGGCTGTCTTCACCAGCCCGGAGTTGAAGAACAGGTCGATGTTTTCCGCCCCGAGGCCTTCGATATCGAGGGCGCCGCGCGAAACGAAATGACGCAGTCTTTCAATGGCTTGCGCGGCGCAGATCAGCTCGCCGGTGCAGCGGCGGCGGGAGTCTTCCTTGCCCGTCTTCTCGTTGATCTCGCGCGTTGCCGGCGATCCGCAGACCGGGCAGGTGTGTGGGAACTCGTAGGGCACGGCATCGGCCGGCCGCTTGTCGATGACGACGCTGACGATCTGCGGGATGACGTCGCCTGCCCGCTGGATCACCACCGTGTCGCCGATGCGCACGTCGATGCCGTCGCGGATCGGCTGGCCGTTGCTGTCGAACCCCTTGATGTATTCCTCGTTGTGCAGCGTGACGTTCTCGACCACCACCCCGCCCACCGTGACCGGCGCCAGCCGCGCCACCGGCGCCAGCGTGCCGGTGCGTCCGACCTGGATGTCGATCTTCTCTACCGTCGTCATCGCCTGCTCGGCCGGGAATTTGTGGGCGACCGCCCAGCGCGGCTCGCCGGTGACGAAACCCCAGCGGCGCTGCAACTCCAGCTGATCGACCTTGTAGACGACGCCGTCGATGTCGTAGCCGAGCGACGAACGAAGTTCCTCGATCCGATGGTACTGTGCAATGAGCTCGTCGACAGACTTTGCGCGGACCATCAGCGGGCTGATCTTGAAGCCCCACTCCCCAAATTTCTGCACCGCTTCGTACTGGGTGGGCGCCGGGTCCGCGGTCGTATAGCCCCAAGCATAGGCGAAGAATTTGAGGTTGCGGCTGGCGGTGACCGACGGATCCTTCTGGCGCAGCGACCCCGCTGCCGTATTGCGCGGATTCACATAATCCTGGCCGCCGACCGCCGCGGAGCGCTGCTTCAGCGCCTCGAACTCGGCATAGGTCATATAGACCTCGCCACGGATCTCGATCACATCCGGCCAGCCGGAGCCCTTCAGCGTCTTCGGGATATCGGCAATCGTCTTCAGATTGGCGGTGATGTCCTCGCCGACGGCGCCGTCACCGCGCGTCGCGCCTTGCACGAACACACCGTTTTCGTAGCGCAGCGAAGCCGACAGGCCGTCGATCTTCGGCTCCGCGGTGAAGGCGATGTCGAGATCCTTGTCGCGATCGAAGAAGCGCCGTCCGCGCTCGATGAAATCGGCGACATCCTCGTCGGTATAGGCCTTCGCGAGGCTGAGCATCGGCACGGCATGCCGCACCTTGGCAAAGCCTTCCGCAGGCGGCGCGCCCACCCGCCGCGACGGCGAATCGTCGCGTACGAGATCGGGGAAGCGATCTTCGATCGCAAGGTTGCGCCGCGCCAGCGCATCATATTCGGCGTCGGAGATCGTTGGCGCATCTTCGGTATGATAGCGCCGGTCATGCTCGGCGATCTCCGCCGCAAGCCGTTTCAGCTCCTCCGCGGCTTCGCTTTCGCTCAACGAATCGACGGGCTTATCGGACATGCTGCGCTTCCCTGAGAACTGGCGCGCCACCATAAATCAGGATTTTGGGAAAATCATTCCTGAACAGCAGGATGGAGCCATATCCTGACTCAGATCCGGAGCGCTGGACTGACTGCTAGGCGGCGGCCGTATTCTCGCGCAACAACCGGTCCGCGGCGGCGCGCGCCTCCTCGGTGATGGTGGCACCAGCCAGCATGCGCGCGATCTCTTCCTGGCGCGCTGCCCGGTCCATCTCGGCGATGCCGGTGGCGACACGGTCCTTGCCGCCCGATTTCGAGATCAGGAAATGCGTTGCGGCGCGCGCCGCGACCTGCGGCGCATGGGTGACCGAAAGCACCTGCACCCGCTTCGACAGCCGCGCCAGCCGCTGGCCGATCGCATCGGCCACCGCGCCACCGACGCCGGTGTCGATCTCATCGAAGACCAGGGTCGGCGCGGAGCCGCGATCGGCGAGCGCCACCTTCAGCGCCAAAAGGAAGCGCGAGAGCTCGCCACCGGAGGCGACCTTCATCATCGGTCCCGGCCTGGTGCCCGGGTTGGTGCGTACCCAGAACTCGACCTGGTCGATGCCTTCTTCCATGCGGCTCTCGACGTTGCTCGTCATCTCGACGATGAACTCGGCCCGCTCGAGCTTAAGCGCTGGCAGTTCCGCCATAACCGCCTTGGTAAGGCCAACGGAGGCCGCCTGGCGGAGCGAGGAAAGTTGCGCCGCGGCAATGTCGTAAGCCTCGCGCGCTGCGGCCGCCTGCTTCTCCAGGCCGTGCAGCCGCTCCTCGCCAGCGTCGAGATCGGCAAGGTCGGCTACCATGGTGTCGCGCAGCTGGGCAAGATCGTCGACGGCGACATTGTGCTTGCGCGAGGCGGCGCGCAGCGCAAACAGCCGCTCCTCCGCCTTCTCAAGCCGCTGCGGGTCATATTCGGTGGCGCGAAGCGCCGCCTCGACACCGGACTGCGCCGCGTCGAGCGAGATCATCGCCTCGTCGAGCGACTTCACCACATCGTCGAGCAGGCCCGGCGCCTCGCCGGATTTGCGCTGCAGCCGGCGCAACAGGCTGGCGAGTTGCGGCAAGGGCGAGGACGGCCCCGACAGCGTGTCCTGCGCATCATGGATTTCGGCCGCGATCTTTTCGACGCGCATCATCTGCGCGCGGAGTTCAGCAAGCTCGGTCTCCTCGCCGGGCTGCGGGTCGAGCTTGGCAAGCTCGGCGACCGAGGCGCGCAGATAATCGGCCTCGCGCGCCGCCGCCTCCACCTTGGCGCGATGCCTGGAGAGGTCCTGCTCGCAGCCGCGCCAGTAGCGCCAGGCCTCGCCCGCGCCGCGCACCGCGCCCAGATGGCCACCGAAGCTGTCGAGCAATTCGCGATGCGCGCCCGGATCGACGAGAGCGCGCTCGTCATGCTGGCCATGGATCTCGACCAGCGCGCGGCCGACATCTCGCATCAAGGTGACGCTGGAGGGCTGGTCGTTGACGAAGACGCGCGTGCGGCCGTCGGCCGTCTGCACGCGGCGCAGGATGATATCGCCGTCGTTCTCGATGTCGTTGTCGGCGAGCAGCGCGCGCGCCGGATGATTGCGAGGCACATCGAAGACCGCGATGACCTGGCCTTGCGTCGCACCGTGGCGGACAAGTGAAGCGTCGCCACGCGCGCCAAGCGCCAGCGACAACGAATCGAGAAGGATGGATTTACCGGCGCCGGTCTCGCCGGTCAGCACCGAAAGTCCGGGCAGGAAGTCGATGTCCAGCTTCTCGATCAGGACGATATCGCGGATCGAAAGTCTGGACAGCATCTCAAACTTCAGGCGCCGGTGATCAGCTTCCCGGCCTTGGAGATCCACGACCCGGCATTTTCGCGCGGCGCAAGCCCGTTGTTCTGCAGGAGCTTGTAGGAGTCCTTGTACCACTGGCTGTCGGGGTAGTTGTTGCCCAGCACTGCGGCGGCCGTCTGCGCTTCCGACGTCAGGCCCATCGCGTAATAGGCTTCGGTCAGGCGCGCGAGCGCCTCCTCGACATGGCGCGTGTTCGAATAGTTCTCGACCACGGTGCGGAAGCGCTTGACGGCTGCGATGTACTCGCGGCGCTCGAGATAATAGCGGCCAATCTGCATTTCCTTGCCCGCCAGCTGGTCGGTCGCGAAGCGGATCTTGTCCTTGGCGTCGGCGACATATTCGGAGTTCGGCCAGCGCGTCACCAGATCCTGCATCGTCTGCACGGTCTGGCGCGCTTCCTTCTGATCCTGGGTGACGTCCTTGATCTGCCGGTAGTAGCTGAGCCCGATGATGTACTGCGCGTAGGGCGCGTCATCAGTCGAGGGATAGAGCGTCAGGTAGCGCTTGGCCGTGCCGATGGCGTCGTCATAGCTGCCTTTGCGGTATTGGGCGAAGGCGCCCATCACCATCGATTTGCGGGCGAATTCCGAATAGGGATGCTGGCGGTCTACGGCGTCGAACTTCTTGCTCGCTTCATCGAGGCGGCCGGCATTCATGTTGGCCAGGCCCTGATTGTACAGAACGTCAGCCGGCTCGGTCTGGTCGACATAGGTCGCCAGGTTGATGTCTTTCTTGTCCGAGGTGCAGGCAGACACCACGAGCGAAGGAACAACCACCGACAGCGCCAGGAAAACAGCCCGATGCGCCGCCTTCGATTGACCAACCCGCTTGAACACCATGATCAGATTCCGCCCTTTCGGCGCCATTTCGGTATGGGGCAGCAGCCATAAACCATAACTGCCTAATGCGGCAACGCTATCTCCGGCCAATCGCACATTTTTGTGGCGTTTTGGCGCTGTGCCCAGGACTGCATATTTTCACGGACCTGTGATGCAACCGCGCAACACAGGTTCCCGCCACAAAGCCAGAAAATCGTTAAGAATCAGATCACCCAGGGTGCGTATACCGGCCCACTGACGGCGATCATCTCGGCCGTGCGGCCGCGCTCGCGGCGTCTCGTCTCGACGATTTCGAACGCCGTGCGATCTGACAGCAGACGCCGCAACGCCGCAGCGTTCATGCGATGACCGCCGCGATAGGAGCGGAAACAGCCGATGAAACGCGCACCCGCCAGCGCCAGGTCGCCCATGGCGTCAAGCGTCTTATGGCGGGCGAATTCGTTAGGGTAGCGCAGTCCGCCGACATTGATGACCCGGTTGTCATCGCCGATGACCAGCGAATTCTCGAGCGAGGAACCCAGCGCATAGCCGGCTGCCCACAGCCGCTCGACGTCCTTCATGAAGCCGAAGGTGCGGGCCCGGGCGATATCGCGGCGGAAGATGTCGGGATTGATGTCGGAAGCGAACAGCTGGCGGCCGATCGCCGGGCTCTCGAAATCGATCTCGACCTCGAATCGCGTTCCGTCATAGGGGCGGAACTCGGCCCAGGATGCGCCGGCTTCGATGCGGACCGGCTTGAGCACACGGATATAGCGGCGCTTCGCCGGCAGCGTATCGATGCCGGCCTGGTCGATCGCCTCCACGAAGGCCATCGCGCTGCCGTCGAGAATCGGGACCTCTGGACCGTCGATCTCGATGATGAGGTTGTCGATGCCCAGCCCGAACACCGTCGCCATGAGATGCTCGACGGTTCCAATATGCTCACCGGTCGGATCGCCGAGCATGGTGCAAAGATCGGTGGCGCCGACCTCGGAAACCAGGGCACGGAACTCCCGGCCCGTCTCGCCGTTCGAAAGATGGAAGACGATGCCGGTATCGGCGTCAGCGGGCAGGAAATGGACGGTCACAGGCTTGCCGCTATGGACGCCTGCGCCGGTAAGCGTCGCACGCGATTTCACTGTCGTCTGATAGTCGTGCAAGAGAAACCCCATATGCCCTAGCTGCCTGCGTCCGCTTCTTGATTGTTCTGCAGCCAAATCGTCATCTGGCGCCCACATAGATGCGGCAAAACAACAGGTCGCGCGGCTCTGATGTAATCGGCAGGCAGGGCCAACTCCCCGAATCCCAGCAAACCGACTTTAGTCCGCGGCGAAGATAGTGGCCTGTCCGGTAGACTCCAAATCACGGTTTCTTTCCCTGTGTAACCGCCATTGGAAACGAGGAAAGCCTCATAACGCACTGTTCTAAAAAGATTTTTAAAAGCCAACAGGCAGGCAATCGCTTGCCTGCCTGTTAACAACCGTTACATATCGTTAGCGATCAGTTGGCCTGGCGGCGCAGGAATGCGGGAATTTCCAGCTGGTCGTCTTCCTGGACCGTGCGGCTCTGCGGCGTCAGCCGGCCCTGATCGTCGAGCTGGCCGCGACGCGGCGCATAGAGCTGCGGATCCTGGCTGGCGAGACGGCGCATCTCGGGCGCCGCCTGACGCAGCTTGGGTTCGCGCGGCTGGGCCGGTTGCAGACGTGCCGGCTCTTCCTCGCGCCGGGTCAGGCCGTTGGTAAGCCGCTTGATCAGTCCCATCGGGCCGCTGTTTTCGTGATCGGCGGGACGGGTCTTGGCTTCGACCTCCGCCCTGACAACCGGCGGAAAGTCCTCGACGCGCGGCATGCGCTGCGGCGCAGCTGCCATCGGCTGCGGCATCTCGCGCTGCGGCGCGGGCTGCATGACATGCTGCTGCACCACCGGCTGAGGCTGTGGCTGGTGCAGCGGCTGAGGTTGCGGCGCAGGCGGAGCCTGGAAGATCTTGCTCTGCGGCCGGAAGTCGTCGACCGGAGCCTGGCGTGATTGCGCCATCGCGGCCGCATTGGCCTCGGCAAGCTGGATCGCTTCGGCGACCGGATCGATCGCGCGCGGCTCATAGACCGCCTGCTGGACGGGCGCGGGGCGGCTCTCGGCTGCCGGCACGGCCGGACGAGCGGCGGGCTTCTGCGGCGCGCGGATCGAGATCGGCGCCGCGGCGATTTCGGCGGCCGACTTGTCGATGCCGGTGGCGACGACCGACACGCGGATGACGCCTTCCAATTCCTCGTCGAAGGTGGCGCCCAGGATGATGTTGGCGTCCTGGTCGACCTCCTCGCGGATGCGGGTCGCGGCTTCGTCCACCTCGAACAGGGTGAGGTCGCGGCCACCGGTGATCGAGATCAGCAGGCCCTTGGCGCCCTTCATCGAGGTTTCGTCGAGCAGCGGGTTGGCGATCGCGGCCTCGGCGGCGGCCATCGCGCGGCCCTCGCCCGAAGCCTCGCCCGTGCCCATCATCGCCTTGCCCATCTCACGCATGACCGAGCGGACGTCGGCGAAGTCGAGGTTGATAAGGCCTTCCTTGACCATCAGGTCGGTGATGCAGGCGACGCCAGAGTAGAGCACCTGGTCGGCCATGGCGAAGGCATCGGCGAAGGTGGTCTTGTCATTGGCCAGCCGGAACAGGTTCTGGTTGGGGATGACGATCAGCGTATCGACGCATTTCTGCAGTTCCTCGATGCCCATGTCGGCCGTCTTCATGCGGCGCTGGCCCTCGAAGTGGAACGGCTTGGTGACGACGCCGACGGTGAGGATGCCCTTTTCACGTGCGGCGCGCGCAACGACCGGAGCAGCTCCCGTGCCCGTGCCGCCGCCCATGCCGGCGGTGACGAAGCACATATGGGTGTTGGACAGATGATCGATGATCTCGTCGATGCATTCTTCCGCCGCCGCGCGGCCGACTTCCGGCTGCGATCCCGCGCCGAGACCTTCGGTGACATGCGCGCCAAGCTGGATGAGCCGCTCGGCCTTCGACATGGTCAGGGCCTGCGCGTCGGTGTTGGCCACCACGAACTCGACGCCGCGCAAGCCGGCGGTGATCATGTTGTTGACAGCATTGCCGCCGCCGCCGCCGACACCGAACACGGTGATGCGCGGCTTCAGCTCGGTGATGTCCGGCTTTTGCAGATTGATGGTCATTGTCTCCGTCCTTTGCCTTTCCCGCCGCTTCGCCGCCGCGGCCGCCTATGGGGCTGTCCCCGTCAATTTAAAAACTGTCTCTCAACCACTGACTCATGCGATGCAGTTTTCCGCCCGTTCCGGTCATCCTGAAACCGGAAATTCCTTTTGCCGTGTGGCTCTCGAAGCTCGCCATCTGCGGATAGATCAACAGCCCGACCGGGGTCGAGAACGCCGGCCCCTTCGCAGCCTCCGGCAGACCGGCCACGCCGAGCGGCCGGCCGATGCGCACATTGCGTCCGAGGATCCGGCGCGCCGCTTCCGGCAGGCCGGCCAATTGGCTGGCACCGCCTGTGAGCACGACGCGCTTGCCGACGGCATTGCCGTAGCCGGACTTGTTCAGCCGGTCGCGCAGGAGCTCCAGGGTCTCGTCGATGCGGGCGCGGATGATGCGCGTCATCACCGAGCGCGGAATTTGCAACGGCACCTCGCCCTCCTCGCCGATCGGCTGGATGGAGACGAGGTCGCGATCATCCGCGCTGCCGGGCAGCGCCGAGCCATGCATCACTTTCAGACGCTCGGCGGCGTCGAGCGAGGTCGACAGGCCCTTGGCCATGTCGAGCGTCACATGATTGCCGCCGATGGCGATGGCGTCGCCATGGACGAACTTGCCTTCCGAGAAGACCGAAATCGTCGTCGTGCCGCCGCCCATGTCGATGCATGCCGCGCCCATTTCGAGCTCGTCGTCTACAAGTGCCGCAAGCCCGCTGGCATAGGGCGTCGCCACCATGCGCTCGACCGACAGATGCGAGCGGTTGATGCAGAGTTCCAGATTGCGCATCGGCGCGGCGTCGCCGGTCAGCACATGCATGTCAACGCCGAGTGCGTCGCCGACCATGCCGCGCGGATCGCGCATGCCGCGCTCGGCGTCGAGCGAGAAGCCGACAGGAAGCGAATGGATCACCTCACGCTCAGCCCGCAGCGCCTGCTTGGCGCCGGCGGCGAGCACGCGCTTGATGTCGGCCTCCTCGACCTGATGGCCGCCGAGATTGATGGTTGCCGAAAACGCCTCGCTCTTCAGGCGCCCGGCGGTCATGTTGACGATGAGGGAATCGACCGTGAGCCCCGCCATGCGCTCGGCTGCGTCGACGGCAAGGCGCACGGCATGCTCCGCGCGATCGAGATCGACCACGACGCCCGACTTCACGCCTTGCGATTTCTGATGGCCGATGCCGATCACCTGGATGCGATGCGAGCGCCCGCGCAGGAGCTTGCCGTCCTCGTTCGGCTTCAGCTTCGCCACCACGCAACAAACCTTGCTCGACCCGACATCGAGCACCGTGAGCGTGCCCGACCGGCGTGAAGAAGCATCACCGCTGCCGCCGAGCCAGCTCATATCTTCGTCTCCGGCTTGCGTTTGGTCAGACTCTTGGGCTTGTCGCTCAGCGCGGCCTCGCGCTGCGTGGCGGCTTCAGGCGACAGCTCGACCACGAGTCGGTCGGGCAGCCGCATGTCGACGGCGGCGATGTCGCGGGTCAGCAGCCCGTTGTCATGGTCGAGCTTGACGAGCGCGGCGATCGCCTGGTCCTCGCCGTCTTCCGGCAGCTTGACCGTGATGCCGTTCTCCAGCTTCAGGTCCCAGCGCCGCTCGCCGACACGGATATAGCCCTTCACCCGCGCGGCAAGTTCGGGATAGCGCTGGATCTTGTCCAGGAAAGCAGGCGCCATTGCCGGCGCGCCGGTTCCCACGAGCAGCGGCAGCAATGCCTGCTTGCCACCCGAGAATGGCGCAATCACCGCGCCCGACCGCTGGATCACCGAAATAGAATCGCCCTGCTGCCAGAGCGCGAAGGGCTCACGCTCATCGATGCGGACTTCCAGCGTATGCGGATAGATCTTGCGCACGGCCGCGCCCTGGACCCAGGGCAAAGTAGAAATACGCTGCCGCGCGGCCTCGGCGTCGAAGCCGATCAGCGAGGTCCAGCCGTCGAGGCCGAGCTGGTCAAGGACATCGATCTCCGACGTCTGATGGTTGCCGATGACCTTGATCTGGTCGACGGCAAAGCCGGTACGGGCGGTCACGCCCTGCACGATGCTGTCGGCATAGCCCCCGAGAAAAGCGCCATATGCGCCCGCCGACGCAACAAGCGCCGCCGACAGGATTGCGGCCGAAAAACGCGGCGCCTCATATTCGCCGCCGCACAGGCGCGCCAGCAGGCGCATCGGCCTGCGCAGCAGGCGCGGCAGCACGAAATGGTCGAACGACAACGGCATGCCAAACAGCGCGAGACCAGCCGCGCCGCTGCCTTTGCCCTGTCCCCACCTCAACGCAGACACGAAGCGTCCTCCACCATCCAACTCAACAAATCGCCGAACGAGTGCCCCGCTTGCGCGGCGATTTCAGGCACCAGAGACGTCGGCGTCATGCCCGGCTGGGTGTTGATCTCGAGCCAGACAACCTCGCCGTTCTCGGAGTGACGGTCGTCGTAACGGAAGTCCGACCGGGAGACGCCCCGGCAACCGATGGCAAGATGAGCCTTGAGGGCCAGTGTCTGTATTTTTTGGTAAATATTCGGTGAAATTTTAGCAGGGATTTCGTGTTTTGATCCGCCCGGCACGTATTTTGAATCGTAGTCGTAGAAGGAATGCCCGGTCGGGATGATCTCGCAGACACCGAGCGCCACATCGCCCATCACCGCGCAGGTCAGTTCCCGTCCATGGACGTAGCGCTCGACCATCACGATCTCGCCGTACTGCCACTCAGGAGAACCGATCACCTGTGGCGGATGCGACTGCCCCTCATGCACGATGACAACGCCGAAGCTCGAGCCCTCGTTGACCGGCTTCACCACATAAGGCGGCTTCATCGGATGCTTGTTCTGGACGGCGAAGCGGTTGACGATCTTCGATTCCGCGACCGGAATGCCGGATGCCTTGGCGATCTTCTTGGCCTGCTCCTTGTTCATGGCCAGCGCCGAGGCAAGCACACCCGAATGGGTGTAGGGAATTCCGAGATATTCGAGAATTCCCTGGACGGTACCATCCTCGCCGAACGGCCCATGCAACGCGTTGAAGGCAACGTCAGGCTTGAGATCGGCAAGCACAGCCCCGACATTGCGAGAAACATCGACGCGGGTGACCTGATAGCCTTCATTCTCGAGCGCATCCGCACACGCCTTCCCCGAGGACAGAGACACGGGCCGCTCCGACGAGAATCCGCCCAGGAGGACAGCCACATGCTTCTTCTTCATCCCGTCATCCCCTCTCACGCCGGGCCTGCAACCGAAATTCCCACACTACGTTTCCGAGCATTGAGTCCGAGTCTTCCGGCAGGTTGCCCCCCAGACGGAAAACGCGGATTCACGCGTCGAACGACTCAAATCAGGAAACGCTTTAGGGCAGAGAATCAGAGAGTTGATTCCCTGACAAGTGCCTATGATTCCGAGAGATTCACTTTCCGCGAAAACAGGCGAGAAAAGTGTGTTGTTGAGTCTACACGGCAACGCCTGGCTGCATCGCCGGCTGAAGATGTTCAAGCATCACTTGAACATCGCGGAGCGCTCAT
>JBFLWR010000061.1:0-22329 GCA_040755925.1 Pseudomonadota bacterium | reverse complement strand
TCCACTATCTCATCCTCGACGAGGAGCACGATGTCGCCCGTCTCGGTGGCCGGGCGAAGATCAATCCGCCCATACGTTCGCGCGACGAGGTGGAGGCGCTCTGGCGGCATCTGGCCAGTGGCGACATCACCGTCGTTTCGACCGACCATGTGAGCTGGTCGGCTGCCCGGAAGGACGACCCTGTCATGTTGAACAACTCCTCCGGCGTGCCCGGCCTGGAGGTGCTTTATTCGCTTCTGCTCAAGGGACTTTTTGAACGCCGGATGAGCTTCTCATGGGCGTCCCGGCTTCTGGCGGCCAATCCGGCGCGGCTGTTTCGCATCGGGCACCGCAAGGGGGCGCTCGATATCGGCCGCGATGCCGACATCGTCGTCATGGCGCATGATCCGCGACGTTACGATCCGGCCGCCAGCGGCAACAACGTCGTCTCGTGGAGCCCTTATGCCGGCATTGAATTGCCGTTCCGGCCTGTCGCGACGTTTCAGCGTGGCGAGCTTGTCTTCGACGGCGCCCGCGTGCTGGCCGAGCCGGGGGCGGGTCGGTTCGTCACGCCGGGGCTGGCCGCATGAGCGGACCTCGAAATCCTCGCATCGACGGCGAACGGCTGTGGGGCGACATCATGGCGCTCGGCGAGCTTACCGAGCCGGATATCCCCTATACACGTCGATCCTTCTCGCCGATGTTCCTCAAGGGGCGCGAATGGCTGTGGCGGCGTTTCGTCGATGCCGGAATGGCGGTGCGGCTCGACGCCGGCGGCAATCTCATCGGTCGCTTGCCGGGCGCGGATCCCGCATTGGGCACGATCATGATCGGCTCGCACAGCGACAGCGTCCCCTCGGGCGGCAGGTTTGACGGCATAGCCGGCGTGGCAGCGGCGATTGAGGTAGTCCGTGCGCTTCGCGACGCCGGGCACGTCATGAACCACCCGGTCGAAGTGGTGGACTTCCTGGCGGAGGAGCCAAGCGAGTTCGGCCTCTCCTGCGTGGGAAGCCGGGCAATGGCCGGCCGCCTCCTTGACGACATGCTCGCTTACAAGAACGCCGCCGGTGAAACGCTCGGTTCGGCGATCGACAGGGTGGGCGGCGATGTGGCCAACATCGCGCAGGCCCGCCGCGGCGACATTGCCTCCTTCCTCGAGCTGCATATCGAACAGGGCCGGGTGCTCGAGGACGCGCAAATCGATCTCGGCATCGTTTCCGCGATCGCCAGCGTGACGCGGGTTGAAATCCAGTTCGAAGGCCGCGCCGACCATGCCGGCACGACGCCGATGCATTTGCGCCGTGACGCGGGATTGGCGGCTGCGAACACCATCGCGTTCGTGGCCGCCGAAGCCGAGCGCCGTGCCACAATGGGCCGAGGGCATTTCGTCGCTACGACAGGCGTGGTGGCGGTCTCGCCTAACGCGGCGAACGTCATCCCTGGCAATGCGCGTTTGGTCATCGACATTCGCGCCGAGGACGACGACGTTCTGGAGGGATTTCTCGAAAGCCTCGACGCACAGACGCTGGCGATCGCGCAAGTCGCCAGTGTTCGGCGGACCGGCTGGAAGATCCTGTCGCGAACCAAGCCCGCCCATTGCGATCCGCGGTTGCGGGAACTTCTCGGCCAGAGCGCCCGAAGCCTGGGCTATTCCGTTCTGGACATGGCCTCGGGGGCCGGACATGACGCTGCCTTCATCTCGATGATCGCACCGAGCGGCATGGTCTTTGTGCCCTGCCGCGAAGGGCGAAGCCACACGCCGGAGGAATGGGCGACGCCCGAGGCGCTGGCGGCGGGAGCCGCCACGCTGCTGGAAACGATCATGCGTCTCGATACGAGACCTGCCTCCGCGAACGAGACCTCGACGCAAGGAGCGCTACAGTGACCGACCAAAGCATGCGCTGGTTCCTTTCGAAGTTGGAAGCCAGCGGCGAATTGCACCGTGTCGAACGCGATATCGACGCAAGGTTCGAAATCGCATCCGTTCTGTCCCTCAGGCAATCGGGGCCCGCGCAATTGTTCGCTCGCGTCAACGGTTGCGAGATGCCGGTGGTCGGCAATCTCTTCAATCACCGGACACGCTTCGCCACGGCGCTCGGCATCGAGCGGAACGAACTGGATGCGCTCTGCGTGAAGGCGCTCGAACAGCCGCTCGCGCCACGGATCGTGGATGACGCGCCGGTGCAGCAGGTCGTCCACCGCGAGCCGTTGGACATCGGCGCGCTGCTGCCGGTACCGCACTGGTTCGAGCGCGAGGCAGCGCCCTACATCACCGCCGGCGTCATCGTCGCCAAGGACCCGGAGACCGGGCGGCGCAATGTCTCGATCGCCCGGCTGCGGCTCGAAGGCGGCTCCAGGCTGATGGCCGGCATAGCCAAGAACCATCATCTCGCCCGGATCGCCGAGAAAGCGATGCAAAGGGGGCAGGATCTGGAAATCGCGGTCGCCATCGGCAATCACGCGGCCGTTCTGCTCGGTTCGCAAATGTATGTCGGCCTCGGCGATGACGAGTTCGACATTGTCGGCGGATTGCTCGGCGAGCCGGTGGAACTGGTGAAATGCAAGACCGTCGATCTGGAGGTTCCGGCACATGCGGAGATCGTTCTTGAAGGGCGTCTGCGCCCGACCGAACTGATCGAGGAGGGGGCCGTCTCCGAGTTTCCGGGGTTCTATGTCTATTACGGCCCGGGGATCGGCGTGGAGATCGGTTGCGTCACGCACCGCAAGGACGCCATCTATCAGGCCATCTTGCCCGGCTATGCTCCCGAGCATTGCCTGCTGGGCGCTGTTGCCATCGGCGCGACCCTCACGCGCGATCTGCAACGATCCATCCCGGCCGTGCGTCGCGTTTTCATCACCGACGGGGGCATGGGAAGGCTGCACGCGATCATCTCCATGCATCGGCCGCGCCTGGGCGAGGGCAAGCGCGCTGTGATGCTGGCGATGGGCCTGGTCAATCTGCTGAAGCTCGTGATCGTCGTCGAGGACGACATCGACTCCGAGGATTCGCGGCAGGTCGAGTGGTCCCTTGCGGCCCGGTTCCGTGGGCATGAGGATCTGGTTGTACTGCCCGGCGTGCGGGCGGATCGCTGCGACCCGCTGCACGAGGATCTCGTCGTCACCAAGATCGGCATGATTGCCACGACGCGACCGGGTGACGGCGAGCCGGGCGGGCGCTCGGAATTCGCAAGCCCGGCTAGGGATGTGCTCGAGCGCGTCAGGGCCGATCTGAAGTTTTACTGACCGGCGCAAACGGCCCGGAGGTCACTTTGTCGAAAGAACGCTTCATCGTCGCCATCACCGGCGCCTCCGGCCATATCTACGGGGTGCGGTTGCTCGAGACGTTGCGTGAACTGGGCTTCGAGACCCATCTGGTGGTTTCGAGGGCCGCTGTCGTCGCGCTTGCCCACGAGACCGACCTCAAGCTCAAGAACGTGCGTGCCCTTGCCGACCGCGTCCACGACAATGACGACGTGGCCTCGCCGATCTCCAGCGGTTCGTTTCGCACGCGCGGCATGATCATCGCTCCATGCACCACCAAGACATTGGGCGAGATCACCTCCGGCGCCTGCGGCACGCTGGTGTCGCGCGCCGCCGACGTCGTGTTGAAGGAGAGGCGCAGGCTGGTCCTGATGCTGCGCGAGACGCCGCTGCATCTTGGCCATCTGCGGAACATGGTGGCGGTCACCGAAATGGGGGCGATCGTGATGCCGCCTGTCCCGGCTTTCTATGCAAGGCCCAGGACGATCGAGGACATCATAGATCACACCGTCGGTCGCGCCCTCGACCTTTTCGATATCGACACCGGCCGGTTCAAGCGCTGGAAGGAATCTGGCGAGCATGTCCCGCAATAGCGCCTGGTGCGGAGCTTCGCCGGCAGCGAGATGTTTCATTCGGCTGAGTAGATCGCCCGTTGGGCTGCGGCTTCCTTGCTCATGCCCGTCGCGGACAATTCGCGTTTCAGCGCCTTGATCAGCGAGCGCTCCACATCGGTCAGAACCCGCTCCGGCGAGAACAGGATCGACAGGCGCCGCCGCACGATAGGCTCCACGACCGGGTTGAACTGCAATGCGCCCGCTTCGACGAGAGATTGAACCGAAGATAAGGGCAGGATCGTCGCCAGGCGCATGCGCCTCACCAGGGCAAGCAGGGTCGAAAGCGAATTGATCTCCATCTGCGGTGTGAAATGCCCGTCGATTTCGGCGGCGGCCTTGTCGAGGATCTGGCGCAGGCCGTAGGCGCTGCCCGGCAGGGCGAGCGGGACGTTCAACGCGCTTCGCAGCGACACCTGCCCGGGCGGCAGGACCGCCTTCGACGGGTTGGACACCACTCCAAAATGATCCTCGATCGCAAGGTCGATCTGCCAGGAACGCGACACCTGGGCTTCGACGAGAGCAAAGCCGATCTCGCCCGCGTCGACGCAGCGGCGCAGGGTTTCGGTGGGGCCTTCGAGGATTTTCAATCGCACCGTCGGATGCAGGTTCGACAAGTCGTCCAGGGCCCTGGCGAGGGCGCGGGCGAGGGGGCCTTCATGGTGGATCATCGGCAGCACGCCGATCGCCAGCCGCTCGCGTCTTGCGCTGGCATAGTGGGCCGCGCCCTCGGCGATCCGGTCGCAGGCCTGCGTTGCCGGCCTCAGCAGGGCCGCAAGCTTGGCGGTGCTTGCATTCGCCTCGAGTCCGGTTCGGCGGCGAAGAAACAGGTCGCCCTTTACTGTCCGCTCCAATTTCCGCAACTGGTTGGAAAGGGCGGGCTGCGCGACGCGCAGGTGCCTGGCGGCGCCGCTTATGCTGAGATGGTCCGACATTGCCAGGAAATAGCGGATCTGTTTCAGCGTGATCCGAGGTTCGTAGCGCATCACCGAACCGGGGCCCGCAAGCGCGTTTCTGAGCGCCTCGACATAGGCCAGCGCGGCAGGCTCGCCGGAGGATAACCGCGCCACGACCGGACTGACCAGTTCCACAGGCAGTCTTGCAAGCGACAGATTGAGCCGCTCGACGCTTGCCATCACCAGGCTTCGCGGCGCGAGCAGGTTGAACGGGGCCGGCTCGCGCAAAAGCCGCGCGAACGTGCCCACATCCTCCTCTATGACCACGGGCTCGGGAAGGTCGTGCGCGTCGCAATAAGCGCGCGCCTGCCGAAGCTGTGTCTCGCCGAGCGGTGGCAGGAACAACGGTGCTTTCCGCAGCAGCTCGAAGCTGATTGTCCCGTCGCCGTCCCGGTGGCGGTTGCCGCCGCTGACAGCCACCCATTCGTCCCGCAGCAGCTGCAGGCTGTCGTCCCTTTCGCCCCCCTGGGCGTAGTCCAGCACGATGCGGGCGCAGGGGCTTGCCCCCTCCGGTTTGTGGTCGGCCGCGCTCCGCTCGAGCACGTGCACATAGGGCGCGCGGCCGAGCGCGAAATGCGTGGTCGCGATGATGTCGGGGGACAACTCCCGGATGGTCCGGGCAGCCATGCTCGCCGCGCGCGACAGGCGACCCGCCATGAATTGCAGCGGCGAGGTGATCTCCAGCCGCCTGATGGGAGCGGATGGGTCAGCTCGAAGGATGGTCTCCGCAGCTTCCACGGCCTGCAGGAGCGGCTCGACCGATTGGTAGAGCCAGCGCGCCGCCTCCGTGGGGTAGTGCCCACGCGGACCTCGCTGGAACAGCGTCATCCCCAGTTCCCGCTCGAGCGCGTCGATGTTTTCGCTGACGGTCGCCGCGGCGACATTCGCATAGGCGGCGGCTTCCGCCTGATTCCTGAATTGGCAGGCAAGGAGGAAATAGGAAAGCTGCGCCGTCTCCAACGAACCTCCAGATGTCCGTGCGGGATTCCCGATATTGGAACCGGTTTAGGCCATTACGCGGTCAAGCGAAATCGCCGTATTGGAAGCCGACGGCCGTTCGATTTGCTCGCGGAAACGAGCCGTGACGATGTCCGTGGAAGAAGTCAGGTTGGCAAAGGCCAGCCGCTGTGGCTGGGGCGCCAGGATTCGAACCTGGGAATGTCGGTACCAAAAACCGATGCCTTACCGCTTGGCGACGCCCCAGCAGGCGGGCCGTGCCCGCTGCGCGCGGCCTTATAGGACGAGCCGCCGCAAAGCTCAATGCCATGTTGGCGGCCGAAAGGGAATGATCCACGGGTCAGAATGTCGCTTCGCCGTGAGGCTCTTGCCAGCCGGATTTGCTATTCGCCCCACACGGCGAGCTCGTTGCCGGCCGGATCGGTGAAGTGGAACCGCCTGCCGCCGGGGAAGGAAAAGATCGGCCTGACGATGGCGCCGCCGGCATTCTCGACCGCTTCCAGCGTGTCTTCCAAGTTTTCGGAATAAAGCACGGGCAGCGGCCTTGCGCCCGCTTCGCCGGCATCGGCCTGGAAGCCGCCGTCGAGCCCTTCGGCAAAGGCGGAATATGTCGGCCCGTAGTCGGTGAAGGACCAGGCAAAGGCCGCGCTGTAGAAGGACTTGACGCTGTCCAGCGTCCCGCCGGTGGCCGGCAGCTCCAGATAGTCGAGTTTTCCGTTGAGTTTCATCACGCTACTCCACTATGTTCCTGTTATGTTCTATATGGCGGCGCTTGCCACGGCAAGTCTTTTTGACGCAGCTTTTGCTTAATCGATTTTAGCGGCGGGGCTTTCCCGGCCCACACCTTGCCTTTCGCACTGCAGCATCATATCGCTCGGACGGGAAGGGTGGGGAACCGGGCCTTGGTCCGGGTATTGTCTATCTTCCAAGGACTTGGAGGGCGAGCATGACCAAGTGGGTTTACACCTTCGGCGACGGCGCGGCCGAAGGGCGTGCCGGAGATCGCAACCTTCTCGGCGGCAAGGGCGCCAATCTGGCCGAGATGTGCAGCCTCGGGCTGCCGGTGCCGCCGGGCTTCACCATCACCACCGAAGTCTGCAACGCCTTTTACGCCAACGGCCACAGCTATCCGGCGGCGCTCGAGGCCGACGTGCTGGGCGCGCTCGATCATATCGGCAGGCTCACCGGCCGCCGCTTCGGCGACCCCTCGAAGCTGCTCCTGGTTTCGGTGCGCTCTGGAGCCCGCGCGTCGATGCCGGGCATGATGGACACGGTGCTCAATCTCGGCCTCAACGACGAGACGGTCGAGGCGCTGGCCGGCGATTCCGGCGATGCCCGCTTTGCCTATGACAGCTACCGCCGCTTCATCCAGATGTATTCCGACGTCGTCATGGGCCTCGACCACGAGGTGTTCGAGGAAATCCTCGAGGATGAGAAGGCGAATCTCGGCCACGAGCTCGACACCGAACTGACGGCGGCCGAATGGCAAGGCGTGATCGGGCTCTACAAGGCCAAGGTCGAGGAGGAACTCGGCAAGCCGTTCCCGCAGGACCCGCGCGAGCAGCTCTGGGGCGCGATCGGCGCCGTCTTCTCCAGCTGGATGAACAACCGCGCCATCACCTACCGCCGCCTGCACGACATCCCGGAAAGCTGGGGCACGGCGGTCAATGTCCAGGCCATGGTGTTCGGCAATATGGGCGATACGTCGGCCACGGGCGTTGCCTTCACCCGCAATCCTTCGACCGGCGAAAGGCAGCTCTACGGCGAATTCCTGGTCAACGCCCAGGGCGAGGACGTGGTGGCCGGCATCCGCACACCGCAGAACATCACCGAGGTGGCGCGCATCGCCGCCGGCTCCGACAAGCCGTCGCTGCAGAAGCTGATGCCCGATGCTTTCCAGTCCTTCGTCGACATCTCCGACCGGCTGGAACAGCACTACCGCGACATGCAGGATCTCGAATTCACCATCGAGCGCGGCAAGCTGTGGATGCTGCAGACCCGCTCCGGCAAGCGCACCGCCAAGGCGGCGCTCAAGATCGCGGTCGAGATGGCCAAGGACGGCCTGATCACCAAGGAAGAAGCGGTTGCCCGCATCGATCCCGCTTCGCTCGACCAGCTCCTGCATCCGACCATCGACCCCAAGGCCGCGCGCGATGTCATCGGCATGGGCCTGCCTGCCTCTCCCGGCGCCGCCACCGGCGAGATCGTCTTTTCCTCCGGCGATGCCGAGGACGCCCGGGCGCAAGGCCGCAAGGTGATCCTGGTTCGCATCGAAACCAGCCCCGAGGATATCCACGGCATGCATGCCGCCGAAGGCATCCTGACCACGCGCGGCGGCATGACCAGCCACGCTGCGGTGGTGGCGCGCGGCATGGGCAAGCCCTGCGTGTCCGGAGCCGGCTCGCTGCGCGTCGACTACAAGGCCGGCACGCTGGTCTCGATGGGACAGACCTTCCGCAAGGGCGACGTCATCACCATCGATGGCGGCAACGGCCAGGTGCTCAAGGGCGCCGTCGCCATGCTGCAGCCTGAGCTCTCGGGCGATTTTGCCGCCATCATGGAATGGGCCGACGCCGCGCGCCGCATGAAGGTGCGCACCAACGCCGAAACGCCGCTCGACGCGCGCATGGCGCGCTCCTTCGGCGCCGAGGGTATCGGGCTGTGCCGCACCGAGCACATGTTCTTCGACGGCGCCCGCATCGTCGCCATGCGCGAGATGATCCTTGCCGACACCGAGAAGGACCGGCGTGCCGCCCTCGACAAGCTTCTGCCGATGCAGCGTTCCGACTTCCTCGAACTGTTCGAGATCATGGCCGGCCTGCCGGTGACGATCCGCCTGCTCGACCCGCCGCTGCATGAATTCCTGCCCAAGACCGAGGCCGAGCTCGCCGAGGTGGCGACCGCGATGAACGTGCCGGCGGACAAGCTCAGGCAGCGCACCGAGGCGCTGCACGAATTCAACCCGATGCTCGGCCATCGCGGCTGCCGGCTCGCCGTCTCCTATCCCGAGATCGCCGAGATGCAGGCGCGCGCCATCTTCGAGGCGGCCGTCGAGGCCGGCCGCAAGGCCGGCGCGCTGGTGGTGCCCGAAATCATGGTGCCGCTCGTCGGCATCGTGAAGGAGCTGGAATACGTCAAGGCGCGCATCGACGCGGTGGCGCAGAGCGTGATGCAGGAGACCGGCACCAAGATCGATTATCTGACCGGCACGATGATCGAATTGCCGCGCGCGGCGATCCGCGCCCATGTCATTGCCGAGGCGGCCGAATTCTTCTCCTTCGGCACCAACGACCTGACGCAGACGACATTCGGCATTTCGCGCGACGATGCGGCGTCCTTCCTCGAAACCTACCGGCAGAAGGGCATCATCGAGCAGGACCCGTTCGTCTCGCTCGACATCGACGGGGTCGGCGAGCTGGTGCGCATGGCGGCCGACAAGGGCAAGGCGACACGCCCCGACATCAAGCTCGGCATCTGCGGCGAGCACGGCGGTGACCCGGCGTCGATCCGGTTCTGCGAGGAGGTCGGCCTCGACTATGTGTCGTGCTCGCCCTACCGCGTGCCGATCGCCAGGCTCGCCGCCGCGCAAGCCGCCGTGCAGGTGGCCAAGGCGGCGAAGCGGGTCTGACGCCCTGCCTTCGTTGCCGGCGGTCCCACAGTTTTGTATGGTCACTCACGCGAACGTGCTTGCGGCGGCTCGTATTTCGACATTGTCGCCGCCGAGTTTCGTGCAGCTCAAATCCGCCGGTGACCCGAATTAGATGTCGCAGATTTCGAACGCTTCCGTCCGATCGATCCTGATCCTGCAGACGAAGTTCATCGGCGACATCGTGCTTGCCTCGGCACTGGCCAGGAATCTGCAGCTCGAATATCCGGGCGTCAGGATCGTCTTCCTCAGCGAGGCCGGTGTCTCCAAATTCGTCACCGGCCACGGCATCGCCACCGAGGTCGTCGCTTTCAAGCGTTCGAACATGCGCGGCACGACGCTGCAGCGGGCACGCGAGTTCATCGCGACCGTGCGCCGGCTGCGTCGGGACCATTTCGACATGATCATCGATCTTGCCGATTCCAAGACGTCGCGCTTCATCGTCGGGTTGCTCAACGCGCCGATACGGGTCGGCTTCAGCCCAACCGAAAAACCCTTGCGCTGGTACGAGCGCCAGCCCGCCAATGTCAAAGCCAGGCCGCTCGGCTTTGGCGAGCAGCATTATCTCTATCGCTATCTCTCGCCGCTCGAGGCGCTCGGCGTGGAACTGCGCGTAAGGGCCCCGTCGATCCAGCCGATGCCGCAGGAGACCGCGAAGGTGCTGGCGCTGATGGAGACGTCGGGACTTCGCCGGAACGGCTTCGTGGCCGTGCATGCCGGCGCGAGCTTTCCAGGGCGGCGCTGGCAACCCGAGCGCTTCGCGGCCGCGATCGACCGCATAGCGAGCGAAATCGGGCTGCCCGTCGCCCTGGTCGGGGGGCCGGACGAACGCGAGATCGCCGCCGAGGTCGTGGCCGGCGCGTCGTCGCCGATCGTCAATCTGGTCGGTGCGCTTCCGCTCGAAACGCTGCAGGCGCTGCTCAAGGAGGCGCGGCTGTTCGTCGGCAATGAGAGCGGGCCCATGCACATGGCTGCGGCGGCCGGCACGCCCGTCGTCGGTCTTTTTGGCCTGACGAATCCGATCCGCTGGGCGCCTGTCGGGGCGCCGAGCATCACGGTGCGGCCTTCCATGCCTTGCGATTGCGTGGGCGGCGACCTTTGCCGAAAGACCAATCCGAGCAGGGCGTGTTGCGTCTGGCGCCTGGAAGTGGACGCGGTGGTCGATGCCGTACGGGAGCTTCTGTCGCGGACGGAGGCGACGCCGGAGCGCGCCGCCTGATATTGCGGGCGTGCCCGTATTTTCGCCTTGATGCCGGTCTTCTTGGCCGAAACTGCATTGGACGGCTCTGGCGGCCGGTTTGGAACAGGAAATGCGTGTGTTTCGGAAACTGCTTTGCGCGCTTGCGCTGACGAGTTCTGTTGTGACGGCCGCCAATGCCGCGACGCTGGTCGAGCCGACGCTGCGCCTGAAGCCGCAGGGCGGCGCCGGTCACGTTGCCGTGACGCTCGATGCCTGCGGCGGGCAGACCGACACGCGGATATTGTCCGCGCTGGTCGACAACAAGATCCCCGCGACCATCTTCGTCACCGGCATATGGCTGAAGCGCAATCCTGCTTCCGTCGAGATCATGCGGGCGCATCCCGACTTGTTCGAGCTGGAGAACCATGGCGGCCGCCACATTCCGGCGGTCGACACGCCGCGCAAGATTTATGGCATTGCCAGCGCCGGCAGTCCCGAAGCCGTCCAGGCCGAGGTCGAGTCCGGCGCGGCCGCGCTCGTCAAGGCGGGCGGCCCGGCGCCCAAATGGTTCCGCGGCGCCACCGCCGAGTACAGCCCGTCGGCAATCGCCATGATCCGCAAGCTGGGCTTCAAGATCGCCGGCTTTTCGGTCAATGGCGACGGCGGCTCGCTGCTTGGCGCGAAGGAAACCACCCGCCGCATCGCGGCCGCCAAGGACGGCGATGTCATCATCGCCCACATCAACCAGCCTACCCATGCGGCTGGTGAGGGCGTCGTTCAGGGCCTGCTGGCGCTGAAGCAGAAGGGCATCACCTTCGTACGCCTCGACGATGCGGAAGGCATCGGCAACAACGGCACCACCGACTGACCGGTAGTCAGTCCGGCGTGGCTTCGACCGTGACCTTGCTGGTGTAGAACGCGCCGTGGTTGCGGATTTCGGCCATCTCGTCGAACGGCGCCTCATAGGCCCACATCGCGTTCGCGCCGCCTTCGCCGGCCGAGGGGACGCTCCAGTAGCTGGCGTCGCCCTTGTAGGGGCAGTGCGTCGAATGGCTGGTCCTGGCGAGCTTGCCGAAATCGATGTCGTCGAAGGGAATGTAGAACGCCACGGCATAAGGCGGCTCCGACAAAACCCTGGCGCGGGCTGATCTGGCGATCACGGCGTCGCCGGCGCGAACCGTGACGGTACCGCGATAGGGCTCGACGGTGATTACCTTGTCGGGATTGCGCTGGAAGCCGGGAGCTGGGTTGGCGAGTTTGTCCAATAGCGTGTCTCCTTTGCGGGAGACTTAGATGTGTCGAGCCTGCTCATGGCGCAAGCGCGCCCCGCGCGAGGCGTGATCACCATTCATTGAACGCCTGCGGTCCAGCCTGTCAGGCGGCCGCCTTGAACGCATCCATGAGGCCGGCATAAGCGGCTGCGATGCCCGCGACCGGATTGGTGCTTCTTGCCGCGGTCTCCACCTTCAGCGCTCCGCCGGAGATAGGCAGGGTCAGCAGCAGGAACTGGCGATTGCCGCCATCGCCGATGCATGCCGCGGCGACATGCTGACCCCCATCGCCGTCCCCGACACACATCTTGAACAGCAGCGTTCCGCCGACGGCGTCGATCGCGCCGCCGACGACTTCGGCAAACTCGTCGTCGGAAACGGCCTTGGTGTCCGGCTCGAAGTCGGCCAGACTTTCGGCAAGTGTGCTTTCGAGGGTCTTGTCTTCAAGCTGCGCGTCCATGCGAACCTCTTCCATT
Source organism: Pseudomonadota bacterium (assembly GCA_040755925.1). Lineage (GTDB taxonomy): Bacteria > Pseudomonadota > Alphaproteobacteria > Rhizobiales > Rhizobiaceae > Mesorhizobium. The sequence goes on along the minus strand of JBFLWR010000061.1, from coordinate 9,992 downwards.
CGCCAATCACACCCAGCCCGTTAATGAAGCTTAACGCCGACGATGGCCGGATTATGGCGGGTTTGCGGGGTGTTCGCTCCGTCCACCGTCTTGGACTTATGGTGGCTGGACAATCCGACGGATCATTCCACAATGCGCGCAACAATGACGCGAAAGCGCGAAAAAGGGGGAGGAGGATTCGCATGCTCGGACTGATGCAGGACTGGCCGCTGCTTTGTCACAAGCTGATCGACCACGCCGAACGCCAGCATGGCAGCCGGGAGATCGTGTCGCGGTCGATCGAGGGACCGATCGTCCGCACCACTTTCGCCGAGATCCATCACCGGGCGCTCAAGGTGGCGCAGCGGCTGGAGCGCGACGGTTTCGGGCTCGGCGACCGCATCGCCACGCTCGCCTGGAACACGGCCCGCCATATCGAGGCCTGGTACGGCATCATGGGGATAGGCGCGATCTATCACACGCTCAATCCGCGCCTCTTTCCCGAACAGATCGCCTGGATCATGAACAACGCCGAGGACAGGGCGATCTTCGTCGACCTGACCTTCGTGCCGCTACTCGAAAAGATCGCGGGCGCGGTGAAGTCGCTGCGACAGGTCATCGTGCTGACCGATGCCGCGCATATGCCGGAGACCTCGCTGCCAAACGCCGTCGCTTATGAGCAATGGCTGGCAGAGGTCGACGGCGACTTTGCCTGGAAAGTCTTTGACGAGAACACGGCCGCGGGCATGTGCTACACCTCGGGCACGACAGGCGATCCGAAGGGTGTGGTTTACAGCCATCGCTCGAATGTCCTCCATGCCATGCTGGCCGCGATGCCCGACGCCATGGGCATTTCGACGCGGGACGTGATTCTCCCAGTCGTCCCGATGTTCCACGCCAATGCCTGGGGGCTCGGCCAGAGCGCGCCGATGATCGGCGCCAAGCTGGTGATGCCCGGGTGCAAGATGGATGGTGCTTCGATCTACGAACTGCTCGACACCGAGAAGGTGACCTTCAGCGCCGCCGTGCCGACGGTCTGGATGATGCTTCTGCAATATCTGGAGGACACCGGCAGGAAACTGCCCTATCTCAACAAGGTGGTCATCGGCGGCGCATCGTGCCCGCGTGTCATCGCCGCCAAGTTTCAGGACAATTATGACGTTCAGGTCGTCCATGCCTGGGGCATGACGGAGATGTCGCCGCTCGGCACGCTCTGCACCATGAAGCCGGCCTATGAGGCGCTGACCGGCGAGGCCCGGCTCGACATCCAGGCCAAGCAGGGTTTCGCGCCCTTCGGCGTCGAAATGAAGGTTACCGACGATGATGACAACGCGCTGCCCTGGGACGGCGAGACCTTCGGCCATCTCAAGGTGCGCGGCCCGGCGGTCGCCCGCGCCTATTACGGCGGCGCCGGCTCCGAGCAGTTCGACGCCGGCGGCTGGTTCGACACCGGGGACGTGGCGCATATCGACCCCAACGGCTACATGCAGATCACCGATCGCGCCAAGGATGTCATCAAGTCCGGCGGCGAATGGATATCGACCATAGACCTCGAGAACCTCGCGGTGGGCCATCCAGACGTGGCCGAGGCGGCGGCGATCGGCGTGCAGCACTCCAAATGGGGCGAGCGGCCCTTGCTGGTCGTGGTGCGCAAGCCGGGCAGGGAGCCCAGCAAGGCCGACATCCTGACCTTCATGAACGGCAAGGTGGCCAAGTGGTGGATGCCCGACGACATCGCCTTCGTCGGCGAGATTCCACACACCGCCACGGGCAAGATCCAGAAGACCACCTTGCGCCAGCAGTTCAAGGACTACCGGCTGCCGACGGATTGAGGGCAATGTTCTGTCTTTCGGCTTCAAGCCCGCGCAAAAAGCCTCTAGAGCCGCTCCAGGAAAAGCGCGTGGCGGTTTTCCCGTTCGGAATTGCGTAAAAACAAACGGTTAGAGCGGTTCAGCGATTTTACGAAACGCTGAACTGCGCTAAGTCTCGGCCCGGGTCGGGACAGCATGGCGAAAAATGGCAAAGTTACCTGAACGGCACACGTCGAAGGCGGCCGGCTGGTCGCGACGGATCGGGGCGTTCTCGCTCGTCCTCCTGCTGACGGTCTGCGCCAGCTATCGGCTCGACCTCGTCGACACGCCGCCTTTCCTGTGGGTGCTGGCGATCGTCGCGCTGCTGGCGGCGCTCGCGCTGCTGCTGGCCGGCCTCGGATTGTCGCGCGTCTGGCACTTCGGTGACCGTGGCGGGCGCGATCTCAGCGTCGGCGCGCTTCTGGCAGCGCTGGTGCTCGCGCCTTTCGGCGTCGCCGTTTACTGGGCGACGATCTATCCGCCGCTTCGCGACATCTCGACCGATCTCGACAATCCGCCGGTGCTCGACACCAGCGACCGGACAAGCGACATGAACGTGCTCTCGCCGTCGACGCCAGGCGAGCAGCGTCTTCAGGCCGATGCCTACCCCCTGGTCACCGGCCGCACCTACAACCTGCCCTTCGAAACCATTGTCGACGCGGTCGAAACCGTGCTGGACCGGCGCGACTGGCAATTGACGGAACCCTATCCCGACATCACGGGGCAAAGCCAGGTGATGATCACCGCCGTCGCCAAGGGCTTCGTCCTCGGGCTGCCGGCCGACGTTGCCATCCGCGTCACCAACGATGGCGATTCGGTCGTCGTAGACATGCGCTCGGCCTCGCGTTATGGCCGCTATGACCTGGGCGACAACGCCGCGCGCATCACCGAGTTCCTTGGTGAGCTCGACCAGCAGGTTGCCGGCCAGGTCGGCGCGGCCCCGGCCGACTGAAGCGGTTCCCAACAGAAGGCGAGCGGGGCTATGACGGCATGAAGATGCCGTCGATTGCCGGGTCGCCTTCGGTGGCCACCAGGCCACGCGCCACCAGATCCTCGAGATGGGCAAGCACGGACAGGCCGGCTGCGCCATGCAGCCTCGGGTCGGTATCGCGGTAGATCGCCGCGACGATCTGTTTGATCGTCCGGTCGCCGCCCGCGATGCGCTCCAGGATTGCCCGCTCACGCATCTTGCGATGCGCCTTCAGCCCGCGCATGAAACCGCGTGGCGCGGTGATGGGGCCGCCATGGCCAGGCAGCAGCAGGCGGTCGTCGCGGTCCAGCAGCTTGTCCAGCGAAGCCATGTAGTCGACCATCGCGCCGTCGGGCGGGGCGACGATCGAGGTTGCCCATGCCATGACGTGGTCGGCCGAAAACAGGATGCCGGTGCCCTCCAGCGCAAAGGCGGCGTGATTGGCGCAATGGCCCGGCGTCAGCACCGTCCGGATTGCCCAGCCGTCGCCTGTGGTCAGAGCATTGTCAGCCAGCGCGATATCGGGAGCGAATGCCATGTCGGCGCTGGCATCGAGCGGGTTCGCCTCGCCGATCCGCAGCGGCCGCGCCGGCCGATGCGGACCTTCGGCCAGCACTGTGGCGCCGGTGCGTTGCTTGAGGCGCGCCGCCAGGGGCGAATGGTCGCGATGGGTGTGGCTGACGAAGATGTGACTGACCGGCCTGCCGCCGATTGCCGCAAGCAGCGTCTCGAGATGCTCGTCGTCATCCGGTCCCGGATCGATCACCGCGAGCGTTTCGCGCCCGACGAGGTAGCTGTTGGTGCCGTGAAAGGTGAAGGGGCTGGGGTTCCGCGCGGTGAGGCGCAGCACATCGGCCGCGACCGGTACCGCCCGGCCGTAGGCGGGGTCGAAACGTGTATCGAATTCAAGTCCCATGCCGGGCTCCGTTTTGGGGTGCGGCAAAATGATTGCCGCCTGTCACGGAAGCCAATATAGGAAAACACAAGCCAGCAAATCAGCCACGACGGGGAAGACCATGGCAACTGCAACCACGATGCGTCCGCTTGTTTCTCTCGCGCTGCCCGACCAGGGTGTTGCCCGGCTCGCCACCCAGCTCTTCCTGGCGCTCGCCGGAACGCTCCTGCTCACGCTTTCGGCCAAGACCAAGGTCGTCCTCGGTCCGGTCGACATTTCGCTGCAGACGCTCGCGGTCCTGCTGATCGCCTCGGCCTTCGGCATGCGCCTGGCCGTCGCCACCCTTCTCCTCTACCTCGCCGAGGGCGCCATGGGCTTTCCGGTCTTCCAGGGCACGCCGGAAAAGGGCCTTGGCATCGCCTATATGCTCGGCTCCACCGGCGGTTATCTCGCTGGCTTCGTGGTCATGGCGGCGATCGCCGGCTGGGCCGCCGACCGCGGCTGGGATCGCCATCCGTTCAAGCTGTTCGGCGCCATGCTCATGGCCGAGGTCGTCATGATGGCGATGGGCTTTGCCTGGCTGGCAATGCTCATCGGGCCTGAGAAGTCCTGGCAGTTCGGCGTCGTGCCGTTCATCGCCGGCGATCTGATCAAGGTGGCGCTGGCCGCCAGCCTCGTGCCGGCCGTATGGGCGTTGCTCAAGCGCGCCTGACATCCGAAATCAGACAAGCGAAGGCCGGTGGGCATGAGCCCGCCGGCCTTTTTCATTGGTACTGCAAAGCCTGCCGCGGATCGACGCATGCCGGCCTAAGGGAAGGCCCGCGCAGGTGAAGAATCCAAGACGGACAATTGACAAGCCAGTGCGCGAAACCTAAGCACGAGCAACTTGATAAATCAGGCGGGGGCCTTGGTAGTTCAAGGAGCGCTTGTTGAAAGGAATTATCCTTGCGGGAGGCAGCGGAACACGTCTTTATCCGCTAACATTAGCAGTATCTAAGCAAATACTCCCGATCTACGACAAGCCGATGATCTACTACCCGCTGAGCGTGCTTATGCTCGCGGGCATTCGACAGATTCTGATCATTTCAACGCCGCGCGACTTGCCGGTTTTTCGCGAATTGCTGGGTGACGGCTCGGAGTTCGGGCTGGAGCTGTCCTACGCCGAGCAGGCCCATCCCAATGGCCTCGCCGAAGCCTTCATCATCGGCCGCGACTTCATCGGCCGGGACGGCGTGTCGATGATACTGGGCGACAACATCTATTTCGGCGAGGGCCTCTCGCAGCTCTGCCGCGCGGCGGCCGGGCGCGAGCGCGGCGCCTCGGTGTTCGCCTACCATGTCGACGACCCCGAACGCTATGGCGTCGTGTCTTTCGACAAGGCCACCGGCAGGGCTTTGACGATCGAGGAAAAGCCGCAGAAGCCGAAATCGAACTGGGCCGTCACCGGTCTTTATTTCTACGACAACGACGTCGTCGACATCGCCTCGACGATCCGCCCCTCGGCCCGTGGCGAGCTCGAGATCACGGCCGTCAACAACGTCTATCTGGAGCGCGGTGAGTTGCAGGTCCACCAGCTTGGCCGCGGTTATGCCTGGCTCGACACCGGCACGCATGACAGCTTGCATGAGGCGGCTTCCTTCGTGCGCACCATAGAGCATCGCCAGGGCATCAAGGTCGCATGTCCGGAGGAGATCGCCTTCGAACAGGGCTGGCTCGGCGCCGATAAGGTTCTGGAACGCGCGGCCCGTCTGGGCAAGAATGAGTATGCAGCCTATCTGCGCAAGCGAGTCGCCGACCTGACGGAGGAACGCGGTGCTTGAGGTCAGGCCGCTCGGCCTCGGTGGCGTTCTGGAGATCGTGCCGAAACGGCACGGCGACGCGCGCGGCTATTTCAGCGAGACCTGGAATGCCGAGCTGTTCGCCGAAGCCGGCATCGACCTCGATTTCGTGCAGGACAACCACTCCTATTCCGCGGCGGCCGGCGTACTGCGCGGGCTGCACTACCAGTTGCCGCCGCGCGCTCAGGACAAGCTGCTGCGTGTCGTCAGGGGCAGCTTGCTCGACGTCGCCGTTGATATCCGCCGTTCATCGCCGACCTTCGGCAAGTGGGTGGCGCTGGAGGTATCGGCCGAGAAGGGCAACCAGATCCTGGTGCCGAAAGGCTTCGCGCACGGCTTCGTCACGCTCGTGCCGGACACCGAGGTGCTCTACAAGGTGACCGATACCTATTCGTCCGAGCATGACCGGTCGATCCGCTTCGACGATCCTGGAATCGGCATCGAATGGCCCGAGGTGCTCGGCGGGTTCCAGCTTTCGGACAAGGATCGCAAGGCGCCCCTGCTCGATGCGGCGGAGGTGTTCGGGTGAGGAGGGACGGCGCAATGCACTTCCTGGTAACCGGCGGCGCCGGCTTCATCGGCTCGGCCGTGTGCCGGCATCTGTGCGCCAATCCGGCCTATCGCGTCACCAATCTCGACAAGCTCACTTATGCCGGGAACCTCGCTTCGCTGCGGCCGATCGAGAACGCGCACAATTACCGCTTCGAGCGGGCCGACATCTGCGACGAGCGCACGGTGCTGGAGATATTGCGCCGCGACGATATCGACATCGTCATGAACCTCGCCGCCGAGAGCCATGTCGATCGCTCGATCGACGGACCCGGCGCCTTCATCGAGACCAACATCGTCGGCACCTACCGCATCCTGAATGCCGCGCTGGAATACTGGCGCGGCCTGCCGCAGGACCGCAAGGCCGGATTCCGCTTCCACCACGTCTCGACCGACGAGGTGTTCGGCGACCTGCCTTTCGACGGCGGCATGTTCGTCGAGGAGACGCCCTATGCGCCGTCCTCGCCCTATTCGGCGTCCAAGGCTGCTTCCGACCACCTGGTCCGTGCCTGGCACGAGACCTATGGCTTGCCGGTAGTGCTCTCCAATTGCTCGAACAATTACGGGCCCTATCATTTCCCAGAGAAGCTCATCCCGCTGGTCATCCTCAACGCGCTCGACGAGAAGCCTCTGCCCGTCTATGGCGCCGGCGCCAACGTGCGCGACTGGCTGTTCGTGGAGGACCACGCGCGCGCGCTGGAGCTGGTCGCGACCAAGGGATCGCCGGGCGAGAGCTATAATGTCGGCGGCAATTCCGAACGCACCAATCTGGGCGTGGTCGAGGCGATCTGCGACCTTCTCGACGCCAGGCGTCCACGCGCCGGCGGCAGGAGTCATCGCGAGCTGATCGCCTTCGTCAACGACCGTCCCGGCCATGACCGCCGCTATGCGATCGACGCCTCCAAGATCGCGCGCGACCTCGGCTGGGCGCCGCGTGAGAACTTCGACAGCGGCCTGGCAAGGACGGTCGACTGGTATCTCGAAAACAGGTGGTGGTGGGCGCCGATCCGCGAACACCACTACAATGGCGAACGGCTGGGCCACGGCTCCGTCGAAAGCAGAAAAGCCGAAAACAGAATGCCGGAGGGCAAGAAGACCGAGAGTAGAAAGGGGGCGGCGTGAGGATTGCCGTCACCGGACGCGAAGGCCAGGTCGCAGCCAGTCTCATCGAGGTCGCGCGTGGCCACGGCGGCGTGGACATCGTTCCCGTCGGTCGGCCAGCGCTCGACCTCGCGCGGCCGGACACGATCTTCACCGCGCTCGAAGCCGCACGGCCCGACATCGTCGTCTCGGCCGCCGCCTATACCGCTGTCGACCAGGCCGAGGACGAGAAGGACCTTGCTTTCGCCGTCAATGCCACTGGCGCTGGCAAGGTGGCCGAGGCCGCGGCGCGGCTCGGCGTGCCCGTCATCCATTTGTCGACCGACTACGTCTTCGACGGCGCGAAGGACGGCGCCTATGTCGAGACCGACCAGACCGCGCCCCTCGGCGTCTACGGCGCGTCCAAGCTGGCCGGCGAGCAGGCCGTGGTCGCCGCCAATCCGCGTCACCTCATCCTGCGCACCGCCTGGGTCTACAGTCCTTTCGGCCGCAATTTCGTCAAGACCATGCTGCGGCTGGCCGGCGAACGCGAGGAGGTCTCGGTGGTGGCCGACCAGTGGGGAAGCCCGACATCGGCGCTCGATCTCGCCGATGCGATCCTGCATGCGGCGGCAAGGCTGCGCGACGACAGGAGTTTCGCCGCCTTCGGCGTCTACCACGTGGCAGGCGCCGGCGAGACCAACTGGAGCGGCTTTGCCCGTCATGTCCTGGATACGAGCCGGATGCTTGGTGGGCCGTATGCGCGGGTGCGCGATATCGCGACGGCGGAGTATCCGACGAAGGCGAAGCGGCCAGCCAATTCGCGGCTGTCCAGCGCGAAGTTCAAGGCAGAGTTCGGGTGGATGGCGCCGGAGTGGCAGGAGTCGGTGGAAAGAGTAGTGCTCCAAAACGTGCCCAGGATATCAATTCTAGCGGTCTCTATGAGCAGGTAAGCTTATGGCAGAACCTATTCGAGATCTTGTTGCAATTGCGAACTATCAACCACCGAGCCCTTCGTCAATTTCAGAAAGAGTAGAGTTCTTTGAGAAGTCATGGATCAGCTCTGGCCTAGCTGTTTTATTGAAAGCTTCGAAAAAGGCAGACTTGGAGATGGTCGGCATAAGAGGCGAAAGCTTGTCAAAGAGGTACGCGGCATCTGTGGCTGATCTGGGAAACGAAATGAGCGTTATGGGGATGTCGTGACGCACGAGCGCCTCTACGAGGTTGGCCAATTTTCTGCTCAGAACGTCCTCTTGGTGTGCGGCTCTTTCAGTTCCCCAGAGCCCTCCACTGACGGTTTTCCCATCCTTCGAACCTGTGGTCTCCAATTGGACATAAATCCGGCTAGCTGCAGCGTCGGCGATCTTCCGCACTGGGATGATGACGTGGCCGATTTGGATGCCGGCAGAAACCGCCTCGTCCACATGATCGCAGAGGAACGGTGTTTTCACCACTTTCGGGATTTGTGCGCCGAATATCTGGCGCTCCAAACCCGCTCGAGCCTGAGGAAAATAATCAGCGTCGGACCAAGTTCCGGTATCGAACCCCAATTCTGCAAAGAGTTGGATCAGATATGTAGTTCCGGCACGGCCTGTCCCGCTGATGAATATGTGACCTTGCGGCAATTTCTGGGCCTTGAGCCGCGCTGTCAGTCTTCCAATCATTCTCATCCGTCAATCTGTCAAAGCCAACTTTCAAAAATGGAAAGCGGAGCATGCCATCGAGGAGGGAGATAGTCATCCACTCGATCTCAGTCATTAACTCTTATCGTCCGCGAGCACTGATACGCGAGTGGGCAATTGCAATTCTAATCTGCTTGCTGACAACAATGTTTTATGTTGGAAGGTTTTCCCAATGATTTGGAATTTTTGGAATAAAATTGTCGGTAAAAGATTTAGAAATCCATTGAATGGGGATGGGTCGTTTAAAACGAAGAATTTCAAGTTTGTTTCGTCTGCAACGGTTTTCACAATTAAAACAACAGAAGATAGTGTTGCTCTTCTGAAAGATGTGGAGATGCTAGATCTATATGAGAAATACTTACCAAAGAATTCTGATAAGATATTGGAGATTGGATTCTTTGAGGGAGGGATGCCGTTGTTGTTGGCAGACACGCTCAAGTCTGCCAAGATAGTTGCGGTCGACTACAAGCTTCCATCGGACGCATTGAAGCGCCATCTCGAGCGCGCTGGTTTTGAGAGCCGAGTAAAGTTTTTTGGTCGAACCATGCAGAATGATGGGGAAGCCATACGCAGCATCTTGGATAGCGAATTTGGCGACTCGCCACTGGACGTTATCAGCGACGATTGTTCGCACGAGTATGAGTACACAAAAGCAAGTTTCGAGGCTTGTTTTGGATACCTTCGTCCTGGGGGAAAGTTTTTCCTTGAGGATTGGGGGTGGGCTCATTGGCCGGATGACAAATGGCAAAGCGAGACTTCCTATTTTCACGGCCGGCCGGCCCTGACGAATCTTCTCTTCGAACTGATTATGGTCCAAGCGTCCGCCCCCTCCATAGTCGCCAAGATCGAAATAGTATCTCCGGCCTTCGCCGTGATTACACGAGGTGATGGGCTCGGATACAAAGAGAAATTGTCGCTTCAAGCAATTTACAAAACTGCCGGCAGGAAATTTTCGATCCTTTGAAAGGTCAAAAGGAAAAGCACATGGTTGACCAGAAGAGAACTGCCGCCGACATTTACGTCTTTGAAATTGATCCGGAGTCAGACACTGCGGCGGCAAATGTCCTCAGGATGGTAGGAAAGGACAAAGACGTCCTTGAGATCGGCGCCGGTCCGGGATCGATTGCGCGACCTCTTGTAGAGAAAAAT
>JBFLWR010000060.1:2170-14019 GCA_040755925.1 Pseudomonadota bacterium | reverse complement strand
GGAGAGCCCCACCTCCCCGTCATGCGACGAGACGATCTCGCGCACGATGGCGAGCCCGAGGCCGGTGCCCTCCTCACCCGCCTCGGTGCCCCGGTAGAAGCGCTCGAACACCTTTTCTCGGTCGGCTTCGGCGATGCCGGCGCCGGTATCCTCGACCTGGAGCAGGACGGCATCCCCGTCGCGGCCGATCCTGGCGGTGACTGAGCCGCCCTTCGGCGTGTAGCGCAAGGCATTGTCGACGAGGTTGACGACCAGCTCGCGCAGCAGCGTCGGGTGGCCCCAGACGACGTGCTCTCCTTCATCCGTCTCCAGGCCGAGATCGATGCCGCGCGACAGCGCCGCCTGCGTCAGGCCCTCCAGCGCATCGCGAGCGACGGCGCCGAAATCGACCGCCGATTTCAGCAGCGACGAGCTGCCCTGCTCGGCGCGGGCCATCGACAGCAGCTGGTTCGACAGCCGCGCCATGCCGTCGACCGTTCCGTCGGCGGCGGCCAGCGCCTCTTCCTTGGCGGCGACGCCGGTTTCGCGCATGCCGACGCCGACCTGCGTCTTCAGGAGCGCCAGCGGCGTGCGCAGCTGGTGCGCCGCATTGGCGACGAAGCGCCGTTGCGCCGCGATCTGGCGCTGGATGCGCGCGAAGGCCTCGTTGAGCGCCTCGACCAGCGGACGCAGCTCGCTCTGGACCGAGTTGACGGCGAATGGCTTCAGTTCGGTCGGATCGCGTTCGATCACATCGTCGCGAAGCCTCAGGATCGGCGCCAGCCCGCGGCGCAACCCGAAGACGCCGAGCAGGCCGGCCGCCGCCACCAGGAGAACCTGGTCGCGCAACGCCTTGAGCCAGAGGCCGGTCATGAGCTGGTCGTGGCCGCGCAAGGTCTGGGCCACCGCAACGACCGCGTCGCCCGGATCGCTGGCGCCGACGACCGGTTGCCCGATGGCGACGGCTCGCACCGGCTGCTCGTTGACCGTCGCCTGGAAATAGACCGGCTCGATGCCGACAGGTTCGCCCGGAGGCGCGATGAAGTCATGATAGCCGGCGATGATGAGGCCGCGCGGCGACGTCACGCGATAGAAGACACGGTCGGGCGGATCGGAAGCGAACATTTCGAGCGCCGCCGGCGGGATCGGCGCTTCAAGGACGCCGTCATTCTGGCGGATGTCCTCGGCGATCACCCGGGCCGACGCCAGCAGCGTGCGGTCGGTGATCAGGTCGGCGGTCTCGACCGCGTTCTCATAGGTCGTCCATACGTTGAAGGAGACAACGGCGGTCAGCGGCACGACCAGCCAGCCGAGCAGTTCGCGCTGGAGGCTTCTACCGGCCATCGTCGATCTTCAGCGCATAGCCAAGCCCGCGCAGCGTGGTGATGGCCATGCCGCTGCCTTCGAGTTTCTTCCTGACGCGATGGATGCAGATCTCGAGCGCGTTGGGGTTGGTCTCGTCGTCGAAGCCAAAGATGTTTTCCGCAAGCACGTTCTTCTGCACCGGCCGCCCGGCGCGCAGGATCAGCGTCTCCAGGACGGCGTGCTCCCTGGCGGTCAGGTGCAGGGGCGCTTCGCCAAGGGTGAAAGTCCGCGCCTGGGTATCGAAGGCGAGGTTGCCGAAGCGCACCGACGGATCGAAATTGCCCCGGCCGCGCCTCAGCTGCGCGCGCACGCGCGCCTCGAACTCGTCGACGTTGAAGGGTTTCACCAGATAGTCGTCGGCCCCGCTGTCCAGCCCTTTCACGCGGCTCGACACGGCATCGTTGGCGGTAAGGATGATGACCGGGGTCGTGCTGCCGCGGGCGCGCAGCCGGCGCAGCACCTCGATGCCGTCGAGATGCGGCAGCGCGAGGTCGAGGATCACCAGCGCGTAGTCCTGGCTGGCAAGGGCGGCGTCGGCGTCGTCGCCGCGATAGACGCAATCGATCACATAGTTGTCGCGACGAAGCAGCCGCGACACCCAGGTCGACAGTTCGCGGTTGTCCTCGGCAAGCAGGATGCGCATCGTCCTACAGTCTACCGCATCTTGTCAGGCCCGGCGCGCAAGCACCCCGGGAAGGCCTCGATAATGTGCATCGTCGCCACCGGAAAGCGATTGCCCTTTTGCGCGGCGAGGGCCTATCGGAAGAACGAAAGCCCGGCCGCATCGCGACCGGGCTTCCTGAAAGTCGACGCCGCACCGCTCAGTGCAGGATCTGCGACAGGAACAGTTTTGTCCGCTCGTGGCGCGGATGGTCGAAGAACTCGGCCGGCGTGTTCTGCTCGACGATCTGGCCCTGATCCATGAAGATCACGCGATTGGCGACCTTGCGGGCGAAGCCCATCTCGTGCGTCACGCAGAGCATGGTCATGCCTTCCTCGGCGAGGCCGACCATCGTCTCCAGCACTTCCTTGATCATTTCGGGATCGAGCGCCGAGGTCGGTTCGTCGAACAGCATGATGCGCGGGTTCATGCAGAGCGAGCGAGCGATCGCCACGCGCTGCTGCTGGCCGCCGGACAGCTGTCCGGGATATTTGTTGGCCTGCTCCGGGATCTTGACGCGCTTCAGGAAATGCATGGCGATTTCCTCGGCCTGCTTCTTCGGCGTCTTGCGCACCCAGATCGGCGCCAGCGTGCAGTTCTCCAGGATGGTCAGATGCGGGAACAGGTTGAAGTGCTGGAACACCATGCCGACCTCGCGGCGCACCTCGTCGATCTTCTTCAGGTCGTTGGTGAGTTCCTTGCCGTCGACGATGATCTTGCCCTTCTGGTGTTCCTCCAGCCGGTTGATGCAGCGGATCATGGTCGACTTGCCGGAGCCGGACGGCCCGCAGATGACGATGCGCTCGCCGCGCATGACCTTGAGGTTGATGTCCTTCAGCACATGGAACTCGCCATACCATTTGTGCATGCCGACGATGTCGATGGCGACATCGGTGGTCGAGATGTGCATCTTCTTGGCATCGACCTTGAGGTCTTCGGCGCTGACGGTGTTTTCGGTGGCCATGGCCAATTCCCCTTATTTCTTATCGTTTGGTTTGATGCACGCCGTCGCCCCAAGACCGCCACGCGGTTTCGGGGCTACATGCATCAGCGTCTGTAGCCGGTGTCGAGCCGGCGTTCAGTGTACATTGAATAGCGCGACATGCCGAAGCAGAACAGCCAGAATACGAAGGCGGCAAAGATCAGGCCGGATTTCGCCGTCTGCGGCGTCGCCCAGTTGGCGTCGGCGAAGTTCTGCTTCACCACGCCGAGCAGGTCGAACATCGAGATGATGAGCACCAGGCTGGTGTCCTTGAACATGCCGATGAAGGTGTTGACGATGCCGGGAATGACCAGCTTCAGCGCCTGCGGCAGCACGACCAGGCCCATCTTCTGCCAATAGCCGAGGCCGAGCGAGTCGGCGCCCTCATATTGCCCCTTCGGGATCGCCTGCAGGCCGCCGCGCACCACCTCGGCCATGTAGGCGGCGGCAAACAGCGACACGCCGATCAGCGCCCGCAGGAACTTGTCGAAGGTGACGCCGGCCGGCAGGAACAGCGGCAGCATGACGCTGACGAAGAACAGCACGGTGATCAGCGGAATGCCGCGCACGGTCTCGATGAAGACCACGCACAGCATCTTGATGATCGGCATCTGGGAGCGCCTGCCGATCGCCAGCAACGTGCCGAGCGGCAGCGACACGGCGATGCCGACGAAGGAGAGGCTGAGCGTCACCAAAAGGCCGCCCCACCGCGCCGTCTCGACATGCGGCAGGCCGAACACGCCCCCGATCAGCAGGAAGAAGGCGACGATCGGAAGCACGAGGAACAGGAGGATGGCGTTCAGCCCCTTGCGCGGCACGCGCGGGATCAGCATCGGCACCAGCACCGCCACGAACAGGATGGCGACAAGGATCGGCCGCCAGCGCTCCTCGATCGGATAGGTGCCGAACATGAACTGGCCGAACTTGGCGTTGACGAAGGCCCAGCAGGCGCCGCTCCAGCCGTCGGGCCGCAGGCCGCCTTGCGCGACGGTGGCGCAGACGGTGCGGTCAGGCCCGGTCCACTGGGCGTTGATGAAGGCCCAGTTGATGACCTGCGGCAGGATCCAGGCGACGATTGCGATGCCCAGCACGGTGAGGATCGTGTCGCTGGTCGTCGCGATCAGGTTCTTGCGCACCCAGGCGTAGATGCCGCGCTCGCCGGCAGGCGCCGGTTGGGCGAGAGCCATCTCGGTGCGCACCCAGGAGAGATCGTGTTCCTGCATGGCCCTACCTCTCCACCAGCGCCATCCTGGCGTTGACGACGTTCATGACCGCGGAGGTCACGAGGCTCAGCACCAGATAGGCGATCATCATGATGAACACGCCCTCGACCGCCTGCCCCGTCTGGTTCAGAACCGTGCCAGCGGTGGCGGTGAGGTCGGGATAGCCGATGGCGATCGCCAGCGACGAGTTCTTGGTCAGGTTGAGATACTGGCTGGTCAGCGGCGGGATGACGATGCGCATGGCCTGCGGCACCACGACCAGTCGCAGGATCGGGCCCGAACGCAGGCCGAGCGCGCCGGCGGCCTCGCTCTGGCCCTTGCTGACCCCCTTGATGCCGGCGCGAACGATCTCGGCGATGAAAGCCGCCGTGTAGAAGGAGAGCGCCAGCAGGAGCGACAGGAATTCCGGCTTGATCTGGAATCCGCCGGTCAGGTTGAAGGTCGACTGCTTCGGCAGATCGAAGGTGAGCGGCATTCCGCTGAGCAGGAAGGCAAGCAGCGGCAGGCCGACTATCAGCCCGACCGATGTCCAGAAGACCGGGAATTGCTGGCCGGTCGCCCGCTGCCGCTGCCGCGCGCGGTGCGCGACGAACCAGGCCATGGCGATGGCAAGCAGCAAGGCGACGCCGATCAGCCAAGAGCCGTCCCCCCAAACGGTACGCGGAAAGTAGAAGCCGCGCTGATTGAGGAAGGAGCCAAACGGCAGATGGATACTTTCGCGCGGTGGCGGCAGCACGGCGAGCACGCCGGAATACCAGAAGAAGATGACCAGCAATGGCGGGATGTTGCGGAAGATCTCGACATAGACCGTGCAGATCTTGCGGATCAGCCAGTTCTGCGACAGACGGCCGATGCCGATGATGAAACCGACGATCGTGGCGATGACGATGCCGGCAACGGCGACGATGATGGTGTTGAGCAGTCCGACGATCAGCGCACGGCCATAGGTCGAGTCCGACGTGTAGGCGATCGGCGTGTCGGAGATGTCGAAGCCCGCCCTGCTCCAGAGGAACTGGAAGCCGGAGGCGATGTGCAGGCGCTGGAGGTTCTCGATGACGTTGTTGACGATCCACCAGATCGAGCCAAACAGCAGGATCACGACCAGCGTCTGGAAGAAGAGGCTGCGTATTTTCGGGTCATTGATGAAGGAGCCGCGACTCGGCTCCTCGCGAAGGATTTCCTGCGAAGCCATGGACCATCCCCTGGAAAAGAGAAACCGGGAGGCAGACGACCTGCCTCCCGGATCACGTTTCGATCAGCGGATCGGCGGGCCGTATTGCAGGCCGCCCTTGGTCCACAGCGCGTTGATGCCGCGCGCGATCTTGAGCGGGCTGCCCGAGCCGACATTGCGCTCGAAGATTTCGCCGTAGTTGCCGACGGCCTTGACGATGTTGACCACCCAGTCGTTGGGCAGGCCAAGATCGGCGCCGTACTTGCCGTCGGGCTCGGTGCCCAGGATGCGCTGGATGTTCGGGTCGGCCGAGGTCTTCATCTCGTCGACGTTGGCCTGCGTGATGCCGGCTTCCTCAGCGTTGAGCAGGGCGAAATACGTCCAGCGCGCGATATGCGCCCACTGGTCGTCGCCCTGGCGCACGGCCGGGCCGAGCGGCTCCTTGGAGATGATCTCGGGCAACACGACATGGTCGGCCGGCGAGGCCAGCGTCAGGCGGATGCCATAGAGGCCGGACTGGTCGGTCGTGTAGACGTCGCAGCGGCCGGAATCATAGGCGGCGTTGACCTCTTCGAGCTTCTCGAACACGACAGGATTGTACTCCATCTTGTTCTTCTTGAAGTAGTCGGCGAGGTTGAGCTCGGTCGTGGTGCCGCTCTGCACGCAGACGGCGGCGCCCGAAAGCTGCAATGCGGAGTTCACACCCGGCAGCTTCTTGGCGTTGATCATGAAGCCCTGGCCGTCATAGTAGGTGACGCCGACGAAATCGAGGCCGAGCGCGCTGTCGCGGTTGCTCGTCCAGGTGGTGTTGCGCGACAGGATGTCGACCTCGCCCGACTGCAGCGCGGTGAAGCGCTCCTTGGCGCTGAGCGGGGTGAACTTGACCTTGGTGGCGTCGCCGAAAACGGCGGCCGCGACGGCGCGGCAGTAGTCCGCGTCGAGCCCCTTCCAGTCGCCCTTGTCGTCCGGCGCCGAGAAGCCGGCCAGGCCGGTCGAGACGCCGCACTGGATGAAGCCCTTCTGCTTCACGGTATCAAGCGTGCCGGCTGAAGCCGCCGACGCCATTAACCCGAGCGTGGCGGCGCCAAGAATCCCGAATGCAATGTGTTTCATGACCCACAGACCCTTTTCTGTTTTACAGGCGCCCCGGTTGCCCAGGCGGCGCCTGATCTTTTTTCGTTTGTGAACGCAGCTCCCACTTCGGCCCACTCCCGGACCCGCATCGTCGCCGATGCGCTGCCTCCCATTCACGGAACGCATCGAAGGCGATTATTCCCGTGAGGTCAAGGGAAATGACCGAATTCGGAGAGCTTTGAAAAGCGATTGCCTGAAGTGCCCCAATTGCGGACAAACGCGCCCACGAATTAGTCAGTTGCGCAATTAAAGTCGGCAAAGTCCGGCCTTCCGACGAAGGCGGCGATCCATGGCGGCGACTGCTGGTCGTTACTCTCGCATGATCCACATAGTCTGTGCCCGGAGCAGCGCGCCGCGAATGCTATTTGTCCTCGTGCGCATTCAAAATGCGCCACTGAGGAGCCAGCCGCCGGCCGCGATCATCAGCGCGCCGGAGATGCGTGGAAGCCATTGGCCGGCCGGGACGATCTTTTCAAGCAGCACAAGGGCAGCGAGACCGGCGATCCAGAGCACATTCATCACACCTCCGACGAAGAGCAGGGCCATAAGCGCCCAACAGCAGCCAAGACAGTAAGCGCCATGCTCCATGCCCAGTCGGAGCGCGCCGAGCGGAGCGGTGCGGAATCCGCCGTGGCTGGACAGGAACGCGATCGGCGCCTGGCATTGGCTGAGACAAACGCCCTTCATCGGCGTCCATTGGTAGAGGCCTGCCGCAACAAGGACGACGCCACCGAAAACAGTGCCTTTCGCCGCCATGGATGGACTTAGCAGCGCCAGGCTGGTGAGCAGCCATTGCGCGCCGGTCGCCACCATGCTGAAGACTATCCAGACCAGAAGGTAGCCGGCGAAGAACCATGCCGTCGACGCTATGGGTCGGCCGCTCCCAACGGCCCTGCGGCCGACACCCGCGTAGAGCAGCAGCATTGGCGCCACCGAGGGTGTCATCATGCCAACCATCATGACCGACCACATGGCGAAGATGAACGCGAAGTCGGCCGCGGCCCAGGCTCGGAAACCAGGTCCCATTCCGGCGCCCATATCGGACCCCCCAGCGCTCGTCATCCCGGCCATATCCATCCCCGCCACGCCGGCTCCGGACTTGTCCCCGGACATCCCCGACATGTCCATGCCGGCCATATCGCCGCCTGTGGCGATGGGCGCCGCGGCGGGCATCGCCATGTCGGCCGCCAGCCACAGCACATAGGCCCACGCGACGGCCGCTATGACGACGAGCGATACGATCACGACCGCCCGGTCGCGCCGCAACACCGCCTCGAGCGGGGTGTCGTTCATCGCGGTTTCAATGCACGACGCCGCTTTGGGTCAGATGGAGGTTGGCGAAGTGGCCGTGCGAATCCGCCAGTTCGAACTTGATCGGGCCTGTAGCCTTGGTCCAGCCGCGCCCGATCTCGGCAACGCTGTATTCGAAGCCGCGCGGAAGATCGATGCGGGCCCGGTGCTCGGCGCCGGTGACCGGATTCTTGATCGGCTCGCCATGGCCATCGGTCACGCCCTTCACCTGCAGCCGCGCCGTACGACCGTCCACATCGACCTTGAAGTCGATCGCCGCGAAGATCGGATCGTGGAATTTCTCCAGCGTGGTCGAGAAAACCTGGAATATGGTCGCGCCGGGTTCGGTGTCCTCGCCGCTCAGTATGCGGAGCAATGCACCGCGCTGGGCCTCGGTCGCCCGTTCGTCGATGACGACAGCGGCCTCGCCCCTCCCCTGATGAATGGCGCCCGGCCAGCGGAAGATTCCGACGAATCGCAACCCATCCAGCTTGGTGTCGCCGTGATGCCCGCTTTCGATCTCCATCCCCGCAACCGCCTGGCAGAAACCATAGGTCGGCAAGGCGTTGAACTGGCACGGGCAACCGTAGGCGCAATTGCAGTTGATGAACTCACGCGCCTTCATCGTCCACTTGACATCTGGCATGGCAATCCCTCCCTTGGCTGGGTTTGCAAACGCGAGAAACATGCATTGCGGTGCGGCAAGCGCAGCCGCGAAACCAACCGGCGCGCGTCGAGGCAGCCCGGCAATGGTCATATTAGACGCTCAATATATTCCTTTTCCCATCTTCTTGATAGTCGGGGAAAGCCCGATCGCACGGGATTGCGCCGATCGTCGATGGCTGTGTTCCGGGATTTTTGGCCCATCCGAAGACCGGGCTTTGGCGGGCTGGCGGCGGTTGCGCGGCCTTGCCGACCGCTCTATGGCTGAACCCCTTGCACCTCACGACAGGCGACACTGATGGCAAAAGACGGCAGCGGAATCGGCATCAACACGCGGCTTGCCCATTCCGGCAACAATCCGCGCGACTATTTCGGCTTCGTCAATCCGCCGGTGGTGCATGCCTCGACCGTGCTCTACCCAGATGCCGCGACCATGGCCGGGCGCAAGCAGAAATACACCTACGGCACGCGCGGCACGCCGACCATGGATGCCCTCACGCTCGCCATCGACGCGCTCGAAGGATCGGCCGGCACGATCGCAGTGCCGTCGGGCCTCGCGGCGGTGACGGTGCCGCTGCTCGCCTTCGTCGCGACCGGCGACCATCTGCTCATAGTCGACAGCGTCTATAACCCGACCCGTCATTTCGCCGACACCATGCTGAAGCGCCTCGGAGTCGAGGTCGAATATTACGATCCGCATATCGGCGCCGGCATCGCCGCGCTGATGAAGTCCAATACGAAGGTCGTCTTCACGGAGTCGCCCGGATCGAACACCTACGAGGTGCAGGACATCCCGGCGATCGTGAAGGCCGCGCATGCGGCGAACGCCATCGTGATGATGGACAACACCTGGGCGACACCGCTCTACTTCAAGCCGCTCGACCATGGCGTCGACATCTCGATCCATGCGGCGACGAAATATCCGGCCGGCCATTCCGACGTGCTGCTCGGCACGGTCTCGGCCAACGCGGCCTGCTGGGAGCGGCTCTTTGACGGCTTCTGCGCGCTTGGCTGCTGTTCCGGCCCCGACGACATCTACCAGGTGCTGCGCGGCCTGCGCACCATGGGAGTAAGGCTGGAACATCACCGCAAGAGCGCGCTCGAAATCGCGCGCTGGCTGGAGGAGCAGCCGGGCGTCGCGCAGGTGCTGCATCCGGCGCTCGAAAGCCATCCCGACCACGCATTGTGGAAGCGCGATTTTTGCGGTTCCAGCGGCATCTTCTCGATCGTGCTCAAGGGCGGTGGGCAGAAACAGCAGCACGCCTTCCTCGACGCGCTGGAAATCTTCGGCCTCGGCTATTCCTGGGGCGGCTATGAGAGCCTCGCCGTACCGGTCTTCCTGGGCGACCGCACCGTCGCCCGGGTTTCCTATGCCGGACCGCTGATCCGCCTGCAGATCGGGCTGGAGGATGTCGAGGACCTCAAGGCCGACATTCTTCGCGGCCTGACGGCAGCGGCGGCTGCCTAGGAGCCAACCGGCAAAGCTGCGGAATCGATTCCGCAAACGGCGATAACACCTTGGCGCAATTGAGAAAGCGGAGGCCGTTCATGGCGCTCCGCCCCTGCCGGGCCATGCAATAAAATTCTCTTCGACCGTGAAAATCCGGATTGGTTTGGCTTCCAAATCCGTTGCTTCGACGGCATTGCGGACAGCGCAAGACCCCCTTTTGTTCCAGGATCTGCCATGGCGTTTCGCCTTTTTGTCCCGATCCTCGCCGGCGCCACGCTGCGTGAGCGCCTTCTCGCCTGCATCGGCGCCGTCATCGGCATCGCGCTGACCGGCGTGATCAGCGGGCTTGTGATGGGGAAAGGCGCGCATGTGGCGATGCTGGTGGCGCCGATGGGTGCTTCCGCCGTGCTGCTGTTCGCGGTGCCTGCCAGCCCGCTGGCGCAGCCCTGGTCGATCATCGGCGGCAATACGATCTCGGCGCTGGTCGGCGTCACCGTCGCGCATTTCGTGGCTGACCCGGTGATCGCCTCCGGCGTCGCGGTGGCGCTGGCGATCGCGGCCATGTCGTTCACCCGCTCGCTGCATCCGCCGGGCGGCGCCGCGGCGCTGACCGGCGTGCTCGGCGGGCCGGCCGTGGCCGCCGCCGGCTTCCTGTTTCCGTTCGCGCCGGTGGCGCTGAACTCGACCATTCTGGTGGCGCTCGGCTTCCTGTTCCACAAGCTGTCGCGGCGCAATTATCCGCATGTGCATGTGCCTGTCGCCGCCGGCCACGGCACCGCCGACCGGCCGGCGGCAGAACGCGTGGGCTTCCGCCCGGAAGATGTCGATGCCGCACTCGGCGCGCTCGACGAGACCTTCGACATCGACCGCGACGACCTGGAGCGGCTGCTGCGCCAGGTCGAGCTGCAGGCAATGGTGCGCTCGCACCGGACGCTGCTCTGCCGGGACATCATGTCCCGCGACGTGATCTCGGTGCCGGAAACCGCCACGGCCGACGAGGCGCGCGGGCAGCTGCTCGACCACAACATCCGAACCTTGCCGGTGGTCGACGCCGACGGCCGGCTGGCCGGCGCCGTCGGACTGCGCGAGCTGACCGGGGCGACCGAAACGGTGAAGGGCGTGATGTCAAAGGCAGGCACCGCATCGCCCGACACGCCGGCCATGAGCCTGCTGCCGGTGCTGACCGACGGGCGCAGCCATGCCGTCGTGATCGTCGATGCCGCGCGGCATATTCTGGGCCTGATCACGCAGACAGACCTTCTGGCCGCCGCCGCGCGCTTCCAGCCGCCACCTCTCGCGGAAGCAGCGGAATAGGACGCCCTCCCGGTCCGCCTGGTTAAGTTCCCGCCACTGCAGAATCCTTCAATCGCGTCTCCGACCTGATCGATAGCGTGCGTTCCATCCGGCGCGGCGCCGCAAGGAATGCGGCCCCGCCAGCCGGGCAAACGCTTGAAGGGAGAGACCAAATGAGCACTTTCACTTTGCTCGCCGCCGCCGTGGGGTTGGCGCTGGGCATGAACGCGGCCGCGGCGATCGCGGCGCCGTCGAAGTCCATCGTGCTGGTGCATGGCGGGTTCGTCGACGGCTCCGGCTGGGAAGGCGTCTACGAGATCCTGAAGAAGGACGGTTACGACGTCACCATCGTGCAGAATCCAACCATCTCGCTGGCCGACGACGTGGCGGTGACGAAGCGCGCCATCGCGGCGGCCAAGCACGACGTCATCCTGGTCGGCCATTCCTATGGCGGCGCGGTCGTCTCGGAGGCCGGCACCGACGCCAAGGTGGCAGGCCTGGTGTATATCGCCGCATTTGCGCCGGACGCGGGTGAATCCGTCTCCACCCTGATCGCCAATCCGCCGCCCGGCGCCCCGGTGCCGCCGATCCTGCCGCCGGTCGACGGCTTCCTGATGCTCGACAAGGCCAAGTTCGCC
>JBFLWR010000060.1:0-2160 GCA_040755925.1 Pseudomonadota bacterium | reverse complement strand
GCCGACGTACGGCCCGACCTCGCCGCCTACATGGGCGACTCGCAAGTGCCGTGGGCCGTCGCGGCGCTCGAAGGCAAGGTGACCGTGCCAGCCTGGAAGTCGAAACCCTCCTGGTACCTCGTCGCCACCGACGACCACATGATCCCGCCACCAGCCCAGCGCGCCATGTCGAAGCGCGCCGGCTCCACCGTCACCGAGGTGCCCGGCAGCCACGCCGTCTACGTCTCGAACCCGGCGGCGGTCGCGAAGATCATCGAGGAAGCCGCCCAGACGGCGCCCGCGAACTGACCGGCCCGGCGGCTTCGCGCCGCCAGGCCTCAACCATCCCACCAAATCAGTGCGGCCAGTGACCGCAAATCGAGAAAGGAACCTTTCCATGAACTTCAAGGCCATCTGCCTTGCGGCAACCGCTTCGCTCTTCGCTTTCAGCGCCGTCGCGGGAGCGCTCGACGAACCCTCCAACATGGCGCCATTCTATGCCGACTCCGCGCTGAAGCAGCTGAAGCCGATGCCCGAATTCACCAAGGTCTTCATGGCGATGCCGCAGGACAAGCAGGACGAAGTGCACAGGCTTTGCCAGGATGCCGCCATGAGCAAGCCGCATGCCGAGTTCTGCGCCGACGTCAACGCGCTCGCCGGCAAGAAGTGACGACGCCAGGCCGGGCAGCACCGCCGCCCGGCCACCCTATGGCTGTCGCCGGAGCCGCGTGTTAGACAGATCAATCGTTTGACAACAGGTCGCCGATGACCCTCAACGTCAAGCATCTGGCGCTCGCCACGGTGCCGATCGTCCTGCCCGAAAAGGGCGCGCACAGCCTTACCGCGGAGGGACTGAGCTGTTCCCGGCTGATCTCGGCCGAAATCAGCTACGGCGTGAAGGCCGAGGGCTTCATCCGGGTGGGCAACCCGGAGTGCCGCTGGCAGGAGGCCTATGCCGTCGGCGTCAATCTCCGCGACGAGCTGAGCGACATAAGGGTGGACGGCAAGAACTACGCCACGCCCACAAGGCGCGGCGAGACGCGGCTGCTCTATCTCACCGGGCTTTCATATGTCGACTTCGCCAGCAGCCGGCATAGCCAGGAAGTCATCCTGCAGAAGAGCTTCATGGACGAGATCGCCGACGATCTCGAGGTGCCGCGCGTCAGCCATCTCGGGCGCAGCCTCTACCATATGACGGACGATGCGGTGCTGCGGCGGCTGGCGCTGCGCATCCATCCCTATTTCGCGGCGCCCGACACGATCGATCCGCTGTTTGCCGACCACTATATGTGGAGCCTCGGCATCTATGTCTGCGCCACTTACGGCGACCTCGCGGCACGCCGCCAGATCAAGGGCGGCCTCGCCTCCTGGCAGGAGCGGCTGGCGAAGGAGGTGATCGAGACCAGCGTGATCGGCGGCATCGGGCTTTCAGAACTTGCGGCACTCTGCGGCCTCGGCACCAGCCAGTTCGCCCACGCCTTCCGGCGCTCGACGGGCGTCGCCCCCTATCAATGGCTGCTCAAGCGCCGCGTGGCGCGGGCCAAGTCGCTGCTGGCCGGCCGTCCCGCCGCGTCGCTCGCCGACGTCGCCGTCGCGTGCGGCTTCGCCGACCAGAGCCACCTCACGCGGTCCTTCTCCCGCCTGGAAGGGATGACGCCGGGGGCGTGGCGCAAGACCGTGGAGTGAAGGGCGTTCTCACACTCGGGTCAATCCCGGCCGGCCTCCTGCGCCAGCAGCCACTCCATGACGTTGACGGCCTGCGCGGGGGGCCGCTCCGGCGCGAGGATCGTCAATTCAAGGCCGGTCGGCACCCGCAGTTGTGGAAACGGTGCGATCAGCGTGCCGGCGGCCAGGGCGCGCGACACCAGCGCCTCATGCCCCATCAGCACGCCTGCGCCGTCGATGGCCGCCTGCAGCGCCATGCTGTAGAGCGAGAATTCCGAGCCGGCCTCGATGGACGGGCCTTTCACGCCGCCCGCCTTGAACCAAAGGTTCCAGTCCTCGGTCCAGGTCGTGTCCCAGAGCAGGAGCTGCGAGGTCAGGTCCGTCGGCGTGCCGAGCTGCCTGGCCAGTGCCGGCGCGCAAACCGGAAAGATGACGTCGTCGCAGAGTTTCGACCCAGGCGCGCCGCCCGGCCGGGTCAGGAAGATGGCGAGGTCGAAGGGCTCGCGCCTGAAATCC
>JBFLWR010000006.1:0-5868 GCA_040755925.1 Pseudomonadota bacterium | reverse complement strand
GTCGTCGAGATCAGACGCAATCTCGACGGCAAGGCGCGGAAGATAGCCGACTTCCTGCAGGAGGCCGAGGCCGGCCGCGTCCGGCTCGGCCGCAAGAATGTCGTCGTCGACATGCGCTTCAACACCGGGGGCAACTTCATGCTGACGCGAAAGCTGCTGACGGGGTGGCCCTCCCTCGTCGCGCCGCCGGGACGGCTGTTCGTGCTGGAGAGCCCGATCACTTTTTCGGCCGGCATGGTGGGCGTCGCCTACCTCAAGCAGGCCGGTGGCGACAGCGTGACGCTGATCGGCGAGGCCCCCGGCGACAGGCTCATGTTCTTCGCCGACCAGAAGCAGGTCACGCTGCCGCATTCGGGCGTCGTCATGCAATGGTCGACGCAGCGCTACGACCTCCAGGACGGCTGCCGGGCCTATCCCGACTGTTTCGTCGGCATCGCGCAGCCGGGCTCGGCCACCGGCTCGCCGGACGAGCTGGCCGCGACCGTCGACAAGGGCGCCGGCCGTAAGCCGATCGCGGTCAGGACGCTCGACCCCGAGATCGCCGCGCCCTGGTCTATCGATGACCTTCTGAAGAGCCGCGATCCCGGCATGGCCGCCGTCGCAGCTGCGCTGGCGACAAAGGGCGGATAGGCATGCGGCAGCCACGGTCCGCTTAAGCATCGGTCTGTATGGTCTTTCTCAAGTATCGCAGGAGATTCTCGCCGGAACAAAGCTATCGCATCGACGTTGCCTCAAACAAACACAAATCAGGAGGTCGTCATGCTACGAGGTGGATTGCTTTGGCTTATCGGGATTCCGTTGCCCGTCATTCTCATTCTTTGGCTGCTCGGCTATCTGCACTAGCGGGGCGCGTTCATCTTCTCGTCCTATTGCCGCTCATCGCCAACATCTGGCTGGCGGCAGATCGAAGTCGCATCCGGCGCCCCCGCGCCGGATGCCTTGCACTTCATTGAACCGCACGGCACGTTAGCCGCGACCGGCGCTACGGCCGGCGGCAATGGCTGAAGGTGCGAATTGCGTTCGACTGACTATCTCGGCCGGCTTTTCAGCCTCGAAGGCAGGCATGCCTTCATTACCGGCGCCAGCCGCGGGCTGGGCTTCGCCTTCGCGGAGGCGCTTGCCGGCGCCGGCGCGCGCGTCACCATCGGCGGCCGCAAGGCGGATGAGTTGAAGGCCGCCGGCGATCGCCTGCGAACCGAAAGCCATGCAGTCGTTGAATCCATTATCGACGTAACCGACACGCAGTCGGTCGACGCGGCGATAGCGGCCGCCGAAACCAATACCGGCCCAATCGACATCCTGGTCAACAATGCCGGCATCCAGCGCCGCGCGCCGCTGGAGACTTTTTCCGACGCCGACTGGGACGCGCTGATGGCCACCAACCTCGATGGCGTGTTCAAGGTGAGCCGCGCGGCGGTGAAAGGCATGATTGCGCGCCGCAAGGGCGTGATCATCAACGTCTCGTCGGTGCAGAGCGTGCTCGCTCGCCCTTCGATCGCGCCCTACGCCGCGACCAAGGGGGCGATCACCATGCTGACCAAGTCGATGGCCGGCGAGTGGGGCCAGCATGGCGTGCGCGTCAACGCCATCGCTCCCGGCTATTTCAAGACCGAGCTCAACGCGGCCCTTGTCGCCGACGAGACTTTCTCGAGCTGGCTCACCGGCCGCACCCCGATGCGGCGCTGGGGCGATGTTGAAGAGCTGGCCGGCGCCGCCGTGTTCCTGGCGTCGGACGCGGCGAGCTTCGTCACCGGACAGACGCTGCTGGTGGATGGCGGGATCACGAGTGTGTTGTGAGGGGCGTCGCCCTGCCCTTCATCATCGCAATCAGCACCCGATCCGCCGCCAGCCTGCCCGCGCCGCTCAGCGCCAGGATGAACATGCCGCCGGCAATCGCCAGGTCCTTCTCGAAATGCAAGAGCTCGTTCTGGCTGGCGAAGTTGGTGTGGAAGAGGCTTGCCGTCATCAGGCAGAACAGGCCGAGCCCCAACGCTCCCAGTCGCGCCAGGATGCCGAGCGCCACCGCCAGGCCGGCGCCGAGTTGCAACGCAATGGTGGCGAGAAGCAGTGGCGTGCCGACGCCGAGCGCCGCCATCGCCTTCTGGGCGCCCTCGAAATGCGTCGCAAGTTGCAGGCCCTCATGCAGGAAGATCAGCGACAGGAGCAGCCGGCCCGCAAGCAGCGTCACGTCCCTTGCATGAAATTTCTCGGCGAATTCGGTCGGTGTCATCGGTCGGCTCCAGTGTTCTGAACAGGCGGTTCGCGTCGAACGCACACATTGGCTTGATGTCGAAGGGGTCGGAGCCGGCGCGGGGAAAGACAAGCGCCGGCTCCTATTTTCGGGCGCGCTTGCCGCGGCGCGCCCGAAAAATTCACTTCGTCACCTTGGTGTCGATGGCCTGCTGCAGGTCGGAAAGCTCCTCGCAGCCCGCCGGGCAGAGCTTCTGCAGCGAGGCGAGCTGCTCCTTGGCCTTGGCCATGTCGCCGGTCTCGACATAGAGCTCGCCCAGATACTCATGCGCCGCCTTGTGGTCGGGCTTAAGCTCCAGCGCCTTGTTGTAGTAGGTGAGCGAGGTCTGGTAATCGCCGGTCTTGCGCAGCGTGAAGCCGAGCAAATTGTAGACGTCGGCCTGCTGGTTGTCCTGCGCGAGGTCGCGCAGGTCGGCCAGCGCGCCCTTGTAGTCCTTGGCGTCGATCTTGGCCTTCACGGCCGTCAGGTCCGGCGCGTCGGCGCCTTCGATGTCATCCACGGCATAGGCCGGAACGGAGATGGCGATCGGGGCCGCAGTCAAAACCGCGATGGTGCCTAGCACCGCGAAAAGCGCATGTTTCATTGGAGTTGTCTCTTTCTGTTCAGAGCGCGATTCAAGATCGGCGATCAGATCTGGGTTGGGGTGAAGGCGTAGGCGCTGCCGTCCTTGACGAAGCTGCCGGTGCCCGGGAACGGGAAATGCGAGCCGCAGATGCGGACATTGTCGGCGATCACCTGGTCGATGATCTTGTGGCGGGTGGTGATGGCCATCGGCCCATCCTGGTCGTAGCTGCCTTGCCATTCCGGATGCGGGGCGAGTAGCGCCGGCACGTACATGGTGTCGGCCGAGACGAGGAACTGCTCGGAGCCGGCATCGACGTGATAGACCGAGTGCCCAGGCGTGTGGCCGGGCGCGGCCATGATGCGGATGCCGGGCACCACTTCCGTGCCGTCGTCGACCAGCTTCCAGTTCTTCCACTTCGGGAAGTTCTCGGCGATGCGTTTTCCCGCCGGCTTTCGGCCCTCGGGCAGCTTGGCGAGGCGACTGGGGTCGGTCCACCAATTGTACTCGGTGGCGTTGACGATCAGCTCGGCATTCGGGAACACCGGATCGTTGGTGCCTTTCTCCATCAGGCCCCAGACATGGTCGGGGTGGAAGTGCGAGATCATGATGGTGTCGATGGCCTTGTAGTCGATGCCGGCGGCCTTCATGTTGGCCGGCAGATGCGTGGCGTTGGCCTGCCACTGGCCGACGCCGGAGCCGGCATCCATCATGATGGTGCGGCCGTTCATCTTGAGCACCACAACGGTGAGCGGAATCGGCATGAAGTCGGTGGTCAGCCCAGCCTTGGCGAGCGCGGCCTTGGTGTCGTCGACCGAGGCGTTGGCGATGAAGGCCGGGTCGTGCGGCTTGCGCCAGATGCCGTCATAGATGGCGGTGACCTCAAGCGAGCCCACCTTGTATTTGTAGAAGCCGACCAGCGGCTCGACCGGAGTTTCGGCGTAAGCCGCCGGAGCGAATTCCAGCTTGCCGGCGATGCCGAAGGCGGCCGCGGCGGCGGCCGACCCGAGTACCATGCGGCGTGTCATGTTGAACATCAGAAGTTCTCCTCAAATGGCTGCGGGGTTCATGCGGCGGTTCCGTCGTTTCCCGCATGTCGCTGCCCCCAAACCGTTGCGGCGACATGCGGGGGAGGATGGCCTCGCTACACAACAAGACCCGGAAGGCCGGGGCTTTATTCCCGGGGCGCCGAAGAATTTTCTCGGGGATACCAGGCAGGCGGGTGATTCATCGCCATGAGCGAGGGGCGGACGCGACGGAATGCCGGGTGCCGGACCTCCGCGAACTGTCACATTCAATCTGGGCGGTCATGGTAGAAACTTCATCCGGCCGCCCCGCAACCGACCGCACCAGAGACCAGCCACGCCGCCATGACTATCGCCACCAGCAAGGAAGGCACCGACCTCTCGCCCTACCTGCCGGACGAGCACGGGCTTTTCTTCGTCTACCATTTCACCGCCGATGGCCTGCGCACCAGGGACCCCGCCGAGGCGCGCTGGACCTGGCGCAGCTACCAGATCACGGACATGCGCGCGCGCCAGGAGATCGGCGCCGAGCAGGCCTTGCCGGCCGCGGTGCGCGCGGCTTTCCTGGGGCCGGCCCATGGCTGCCAGGTCGACCTCGACGACGGCTGGACCTATGGCGACCTGCCCGATCTCAGGCACGATTTCTCCGCGGAAGCGCGCGGGCTCACCCATTTCCGCTTCGCCTTCAACGACACGACGCTGATCGGCGCGCGCAAGCAGCCGCTGGAATCGGTCGACGCCGTGCGCAAGGCGGTGGAGAACGGTTCACGCCGGTTCCGTTCGCCGGCCGAGCTGATCGAGGCGGTGATGAGCCAGTCGCTCGACGGCATGGCGGGAGAGCTGGACAAGCTCGGCGACGCGCTGGACGGCATCGAGGACCGGATCGTCAGCGACGCATGGAACAGCGAGCGGCAGTCGCTGATCGACGCGCGCCGTCACCTGGTGGCCATCCATCGCCAGGTGGCGACGCTGACAAACCTTTTCCGCCATCTCGACCAGTCGCATCGCGACGACCTGCCGGGTGCGGTCAACGACATGGCGGCAAGGCTCTCGCACCGGGCGTACACGCTCCACCACGATGGCGAGCAGTTGCAGGGCCGCACGAGGCTGCTGCAGGACGAGCTGATGACGAAGCTGACCGAACGGTCGAACCAGCTGCTCTACGTCCTCTCCGTCATGACCGCGGTGCTGCTGCCGATGACCATCATCTCCGGCCTGTTCGGCATGAATGTCGGCGGGCTGCCGCTGGTCGACACGCCGCTGGGTTTCTGGATGGTCACGGCGGGATCGGTGGCGATAGCCGCCATCATCTTCCTGGTCGTGAGGCGGCTGGGGCGCGCGTAACCAGACGATGGCTATCTGGCCGCCGGCGCCGGCTGGCGAGCCTCGCGGCCCCTGAACATCGACCAGCTGTACATCGCAAGCGCCGTCCAGATTAGCGCGAAAGCGATCGCCTCGATGGCGCCGAAAGGCTCATGGAAGATGAGCACGGCGATCAGAAACACCATGGTCGGCGCGATGTATTGCATGATGCCAATGGTGGAGAGGCGAAGCAGCCTGGCGCCGAAGGCAAACAGCAGCAGCGGCACCGCCGTGACCGGACCGCAGCCAAGCAGCAAAGCCGTGTCGACGCCCGTGCTGGAGATGAGGTGGTCCTGGCCGGTGGCGATCAGGTAGACGATGTAGCAGAACGCCGGCACCGAGAGCAGCAGCACTTCGAGAAGGAAGCCCTGGCTCGGGCCGATCGGCAGCGTCTTGCGGAAGAAGCCGTAGGCGGCGAAGGAGAAGGCCAGCGCCAGCGACACCCAGGGTAATTTGCCGGCCTCGACGGTGAGCACGGTGACGGCGACGGCGGCCAGCGCGACAGCGGCGATCTGCAGGCGATCCAGCCGTTCCCCGAGCAGCAGCTGTCAATGCCGGGTGAATTTTCCCCAGTTGTGCCGAAGTAAAATTCCCCACTTATGCCGACGTGGACGACAGGGCGTATTGCGGATTTTTCGGCGGCCGGCCGCGTGGCTTTTGAGGTGGTG
>JBFLWR010000059.1:0-14038 GCA_040755925.1 Pseudomonadota bacterium | reverse complement strand
CGGCTCGAAGGTCTGCGTGCGGTTGGTGTTGAGGATGACGTCGACCTCGGTGCCCTCGATGCGCACCACCGCTGACGGCCCGAGCGTGACCCGGCTTGGCCCGAAACTCTGCCAGCCTTCGTTGACGGCCTTGAGCACCGTGACGCGTGCGTCGATCGGCTCGCCGGCCTGCGAGCCCGCCTTGCCGCCGAAGCGCAAGTCGATGACCGCGCCCTCGCCTGCCGCGTGGCAGAAGGTCACCGCGATCGGATCCCAGATCGTCGCCACGCCGACCTCGTCGATGCCACGCGCCAGCAGCTCGCGCAGCACGATGGTGCCGTCGCCCGGGACCCCACCCCCCGGATTGTCCCAGATATCGGCGATCACGGCCGGCTTGTCCTTGTGTTCCGCGCGCACCGCCAGCGCCCGATCGATGCCGGCGGAGGCGGAAAGCATGGTCATCGCGGTCTTCTCACGCAGGTCGTAGAGCTCGCGCCCCAGCGTCTCCGCGAGCTTGTCGCCCTTTTCCTTGTCGTTGTCGGTGACGACGAGGATGCGCGTGCCCATCTCCGGCACGTCCGCTGCCATGAAGCCATGGATGACCGAGACCGACAGCACGCCATCCTTGCCGTGCAGCGCCTTGATCTTGTCGACGAAGGAGCGCATCGGCTCGCGGCTCGTCGGCAGCACCTGGATCATGCGGCAGTCGAAGGTGGAGATGACCGGTTTGATCTCGCCCCGCGCCGCGGCAAGGCCGAGCTCGACGACATGCTCGCCGCGCTCGTAGAAGTCCGTGTGCGGGAATTCGAGGAAATAGGCCATGACATCGCAGGCCGCGACGCGCTTCGGGGTGAGGTGGCTGTGCGGGTCGAACTCCGAGGCGATCACCACCTTCGGTCCGACGATTTCGCGCACGCGCTCCAATAGATCGCCCTCGCAATCGTCATAGCCCTGCGCCACCATGGCGCCATGCAAGCCAAGGATGACGGCATCGACCGGCAACGCGGCCTTCAACTGATCGAGAATCTCGTCGCGCAATGCTTCGTAAGTCTGCCGCTGCACCAGCCCGCCGGGCTCCGCCCAAGTGGCGGTGCCTTCGATGACGGTCAGGCCCTCGCCTGCCGCGCGCTGGCGCAGCGCCACGATCGGCGAGGAGCAGAGCGTCGGCGTCTCCGGATGTTTGCCGGGACCGGCATAGAAGGCCATCTCGAACGAGGCCCGGTCGGTCGGCACAGGCGAGAAGGTGTTGGTTTCCGTCGCCAGCGAGGCGGTGAAGATTCGCATGAACGCTCCGTGAAATGCTATTTAACCGCCCCGAGCGCCAGCCCCCGGACCAGATAGCGCTGCAGCCAGATGAAGAGGATCGCCACCGGCAGGGTCGCCAGCAGCGTGGCAGCCATGACGTGGTGCCATTCGATCGTATAGCGGCCGGCGACCAGCGAGAAAACCTGGATCGGCAGCGTGTAGCTTTCCTGGCTGCGCAGCATGGTCAGCGCCACGACGAACTCGTTCCAGGCGTTGATGAAGGTGAAGATAGCCGTCACCGCGATCGCCGGCAGGCAGAGCGGCAGGAACACCTTGCGCAGCGTGAGCCAGCGGCCGGCGCCTTCCATCCAGGCCGCTTCCTCGAGGTCGCGCGGGATAGTGTCGAAATAGCTCTGCAGCATCCACACCGTGAAGGCGACGTTGAAGGCCATGTAGATGAAACCGAGCGCCGTGGTGCTCTCGACCAGCCCCCAGGCGGCCATCAGGCGGAACAGGCCGAGCACCAGAACGATTGGCGAGATCATCTGCGAGATCAAAAGGAACTGGCGGAAGGCGCCATAGCCGGCAAAACGAAAGCGCGACATCGCATAGGCGGCCGGCACCGAGATCAGGATGGCGCCGACCGTCGCAAGCGCCGAGACATAGAGCGAGTTGAGCAGCGCCCGGCCGAAGCCCGTCGCCACCCACATGTCGGAGAAATTCGACCAGCGGAACTCGCTCGGCCACCAGGTGGGCGTGAGCACTTCCGGTCGCGGCTTGACGGCGGTGAGGAACATCACCGCGAAGGGGAAGATCGTCACCACGATCAGCGGCAAGAGCAGCAGCCAGGCGATGATCGTGCGCTTGAGCTTTCCGTTCATGCCCGCTGCTCCCGCATGGCAAGGCGCACATAGATCATGGTGAAGACGAGCAGGATCGCGAACATCACCAGCGACACCGCCGAGGCCTCACCCAGTTTACCGATGCGGAAGGCGAGCTTGTAGAGATGCGTGACGAGGATGTCAGTGGAATTGGCCGGCCCGCCCTGCGTCATTACCCAGATGATCGGGAAGGAATTGAAGACGTAGATGGTATTGAGCACGATCGCGATGTTGATGAAGGGTTTCAGCAGCGGGAAGGTGATCTCGCGGAACTGCTGGAAGGGCGTCGCGCCCTCCAGCGCTGCCGCCTCGTAGAGATCGTCGGGGATCGAGGACAGGCCGCCGAGGAAGATCGTGGTGGTGAACGGCACCGTCACCAGGATGCCGATCAGCACCTGCATCGGGAAGGCCGTCCCGGCGCTCGCCAGCCACTGGATGTTCTGGCTGATCAGGCCGAGCTTCATCAGCGCCGAGTTCAGCATGCCGCTTTCGCCGTTGAGCGCCCAGCGCCAGACCACGGCCGTCATCGTCAGCGACACTGCCCAGGGTAGCATGATGATGACGCGAGCGAGGCCGCGGCCATAGAAATCCATGTTCAGGATCATCGCCACCGGGATCGACAGGAGCAGCGCGCCGCCGACCACCAGCACGGTCCACAATCCGGTTCGCCAGAGCGCGGCGACGAAGTCGGGATCTCCAAACAGTTCGGCGAAATTGGCAAAGCCGGTGAAATCGCGGAGCTGGCCGAAACGGCTGACGTCATGCGTCGCTATCTGGATCAGATCCCAAACCGGCCAGAAGATCACCACCGCCGCCAGGAACAGGCTGGGCAGCGTCAGCAGGTAAGGCAGGATACGACTTTGCATCGGCTGGTTGGAACCGTGTTGCGGTTGGTAGCGGCGCCGCCCGGGAACCGCGCCCATTCTGGAATTTGGCTGATTTGCCGGCCGGGCTCAATCGACCTTGGCGGCCAGGAAAGTGTGGCGCGCCCCGACGGGTGGGGCGCGCCACGGGCGCAGGGAGTTACGCCCTATTTCTTCGTCAGCACCTTGTCAGCCTTGTCCGCCGCGTCCTTGAGGGCATCTTCCGGCTTGGCGCTGCCGAGATAGATCTTCTGCATCGCGTCGGAAGTGATCTGGGCGATTTCCTCCCAGCCGGGGATGACCGGCGCGAAGCGCGCGTCGGGCAGAAGCGCGGTGAAGGCGGCAAGGTCGGCGTTGTGGACGTAATAATCCATCTTCGCTTCTTCCTTGTTCACCGGCAGGAAGCCTTCGCCCTGGGTGAACTTGGCGCGCTGTTCCTTGGTGAACAGGAAGTCGAGCAGCTTCCAGGCCTCGTCCTTGTTCTTGGAGTTCTTGAACATGATGATGGAGTCGGTGACGCCATAGGTGCCGCGCGCGCCGGTCGGTCCGGCGGGAATGGCGGCAACGCCATATTTCAGGTTCGGCGCCTCGTCCTTGATCTGGTTGGACAGGAACGGCGCGGTGATCATCATGCCGACCTTGCCCTGCTTGAACAGGTTCTGCACGTCCTCGCGGTTGTTCGAGGTGACGCCCGGCTCGGTCAGGCCCTCGTCGATCATCGACTTGTAGAGCTTGGCGGCTTCGAGCGCGCCGGGCGTGCTCAGGCCGGACGTGCCGTCCTTGTTGAGGATCTCGGTGCCTTGCGACCACATCGCATAATAATAGTAGACGTCGGTCTCGATCTCCTTGCCTTGCAGGCCGAAGCCGAAGGCGCCGATCGCCTTGATCTTGCGCGCGTCGTCCTGCAGCTCGGCCCAGGTCGCCGGCGGCTTGGCGATGCCGGCTTTCTCGAACAGCTCCTTGTTGTAGTACATGGCGCGCGCCGAAGCGGCGATCGGCAGGCCGTAGGTGTGGCCGTTCATGACCGAGGGTGACAGGAAGGTGTCGATGAAGCGGTCCTTGAACTCCGGCTTGATGTAGCTGTCGAGCGGCTCGGCGACATCCTGCTGCACGAAGTCGATCAGCCAGCGCGTGCCGATGATCGAAAGGTCCGCATTGGTGCCGGCGGTGATGTCGGTGGTGAGCTTCTGCAGGAGCACATCCCACGGCACCACTTCATACTTGATGGTGATGCCCGGATTCGCCGCCTCGAACTCCTTCTTCACCTCCTCGAAATAGGGGCCGGTCTTGGCGCTGTACTCGGCGACGGTGACGCGCACCTCGCCCGCATCGGCCGGCGCCGCCAGCGCCAGCATGCTCATTCCGGCCAACAGGCCGACAGTCCATTTCGCAAGGCTCATCTGATCTCTCCTCCCATTGATGCACGGTCGCGCCCGGGCCCTATGGGCACGGGTTTATGTGACTTTCCTACATTATATGGCGTTTCGCGCTATGCAAGCGGTTTATGATGTTGCTTAATTACATTTCGTTAGATAGCGTTCCGTCTGCTATCTGACAGGCGGGAGGAGCGCGCATCGTGGTATCGAAGGCCGATTTCGAAGGCAGGACCGTTGTCGTCACGGGCGCTGGCGGCGGCCTTGGCTCGGCAATCGTGGCGCTTATGGCCGAGCGTGGCGCGCGCATTGTCGGCTGCGACCAGTCGGTCGACGCGCTTGCCAGCCCTCACATCGCCTCGCGCCACGTCTTCAATTTGCTCGACCGCGCTTCGATCGAAGCCGCCATCCCCGCCCTGCTCGACAAGGACGGGGTGCCCGACATCCTGATCAACAATGCCGGCTGGACGCGTGCCGAGACCTTGAAGGCGCTGACCGCGGACAGGATCGAGCAGGAGCTCGACCTCAACCTCACCGGCGTGATGAGCTTCGCCGATCCAATCATCAAGGCGATGGCCGGGCGCGGCTCGGGCAGCGTCGTCTTCATCTCCTCGGTCAACGCGATCGCGCATTTCGGCAATCCCGCTTATGCAGCGGCGAAGGCGGGCATCAACGCCTATGCCAAGTCGGTTGCCGTCGAGCTCGGCCGCAGCGGATTGCGCGCCAACGTCGTCTGCCCGGGCTCGATCCGCACCGCCGCCTGGGACCATCGCCTGGCCAAGGACCCCGAAATCCTCGGCAAGCTCAAGCGGCTCTATCCGCTCGGGCGGATCGTCAACGCGTCCGAGGTGGCGGAGGCGGTGGCCTTCCTTGCCTCCGATCGCGCGTCGGGCATAACTGGCGCGGTGGTGCCGGTAGACGCCGGGCTGACGGCCGGCTACCTGCCTTTCATCGATGACATCCTGGGAGCGTGACCATGACCGACGTCCAGTTCCGCAACCTGTCGAAATCCTTCGGGCAGCACAAAATCCTCGAAGGTATCGACCTCGACATCAAGAGTGGCGAGTTCGTCGTGCTGGTCGGCCCTTCCGGTTGTGGCAAGTCCACGCTCCTGCGCATGCTGGCCGGACTGGAGACGATCACCTCCGGCGACCTCGTCATAGGCGGCATGCGCGCCAACGAGCTGCCGCCGCAGAAGCGCAACATCGCCATGGTCTTCCAGTCCTACGCGCTTTTCCCGCATTTGAAGGCCTCGGAGAATATCGGCTTCGGTCCGAAGATACGCGGCGAGACGCGCGCCG
This sequence comes from Pseudomonadota bacterium, assembly GCA_040755925.1. Taxonomy (GTDB): domain Bacteria; phylum Pseudomonadota; class Alphaproteobacteria; order Rhizobiales; family Rhizobiaceae; genus Mesorhizobium. Next base: position 8,396 of record JBFLWR010000059.1, on the reverse strand, counting down.
CGATCGACGACCAGGTGAAGAAGGCCTCGGGCGTGCTCAACCTCTTCTCCTATCTCGACCGCTACCCGCGGCAATTGTCGGGCGGCCAGCGCCAGCGCGTCGCCATGGGCCGCGCTATCGTGCGCGAGCCGTCCGTCTTCCTGTTCGACGAGCCGCTCTCCAACCTCGACGCCCAGCTGCGCGTGCAGATGCGCACCGAGATCAAGGCGCTGCATCAAAGGCTGAGATCGACCATTGTCTATGTCACCCACGACCAGATCGAGGCCATGACCATGGCCGACCGCATCGTCGTGATGGACCGCGGCCGCATCCAGCAGGTCGGGCAGCCGCTTGAGCTTTACGATAAGCCGGCCAATAAATTTGTCGCCGGCTTTATCGGCTCGCCCTCGATGAGTTTCGTTTCCGGCGCACTGAAGGCCGCAGGCGACAAGTCCTGGTTTGAGACCAAGGCGGGCGGGCGCCTGGCGCTTGCCGGCAGCGCCGCTCCCGCCAGCGATACGATCGAAGCCGGTATCCGCCCCGAGCACTTCGTCGTCGGCGCCGGCGACGACACGATCGCCATCAATGTCGATGTCGTCGAGCCTACCGGGTCGGAAACCCATGTCTATGGTTCGGTCGGCAGCGACACGGTGCGTGCCGTGTTCCGTGACCGTTTGCACGTCAAGCCAGGCGACCGGCTGCCGGTGAGCGTCGACCCGCGCAACATCCACCTCTTCGACAAGGCGACAGGCCTGCCGCTGTGAAGACATGAAGAGCCCCGCCGATATCATCACCCGCCTGCAACTGATGTCGCAGGACGGCACGAAGTCCGATCGCCGGCTGGCGGGGCTCGTCCTTTCCGATCTCGACTTCGCCTCCAAGGCGGCTATTTCCGAGATTGCGGCGCGCGTCGGCGTCAGCGAACCGACCGTCACCCGCTTCTGCCGCAACCTCGGCTGCGAGGGACTGCGCGACTTCAAATTCTATCTGGCGCAGGCGATCGCCATCGGTGGCCAGTATCTGACGCCCGAGCCGCTGAGCCGCGACGCGCGCGAGCAGCGCATCGCCTCGGCTATCACCGAAGCGGCCATCGCCGCCATTCAGCGCGCCAGCGAGAACCTCGACATGAGCGTGCTGGTGGAGGTCGCTTCCCGCATCGCCGGTTCCGGCAACGTCCTGTGCATCGGCTCGGGCGGCATTTCCTCGATGATGGCGACCGAGATGCAGAACCGGCTGTTCCGGCTCGGACTCCCGGCGCTTGCGCAGGTCGACGGCCAGCTGCAGCGCATGTATGCCGCCGTCGCGACCCCGGAGACCACGCTGGTCGCCTTCTCGGTCTCCGGTTATGCGCGCTCGGTGATCGAGGCGGTCGAGGTCGCCCAGCAGTATGGCGCGGCCACGGTCGCCGTCACCGCGCCGGACTCCGCGCTTGCCAAGGTCGCCGGCACCGTGATTCTTCTGCAGCCTTTCGAGGATGGCAACATCTACAAGCCGACCTCGTCGCGCTACGCCCTGCTCGCCATCGTCGACATGATCGCCACCACGGTGGCGGAATCGCGTGGGCCCAAGGTGCTGGAGAACCTGCGTCGCATCAAGCAGAGCGTAAACACCCTGAAGGTCGACGATCCGAAGCTGCCACTGGGAGACTAGGGCGAACTACCGGGTCAGCGTCTCGACGCTCTTCGCCAGCGCCGCCGGATCACCCAGAATGCGCAGCGTCTTCAGTCGCGACGTGCCCCCGGCAACGACCGAGACCGACGACGCCGGCACACCGAACGCCTTTGCCACCACTTTCTCCAGCGCCGCGTTGGCGGCGCCGTTTTCCGGCACGGCACGCACGCGTGCCTTCAGGTGGCTGCGCCCGTCGGCGACCGTCTCGAGCGAGTCGATCCGATCCTGCGCCGCCTTCGGAGTCAGCCGCACGAAAAGGTCGATGCCGTCGTCGCGCGGCCGGAACGGCTCGCTCATCGCCTGGACGAACTCAGACCACCCACGAAATCACGGTGGTGAGCAGGAACTGCCGGATGAAGAAGATGATCAGCAAAAGGATGATCGGTGAGATGTCGATGCCGCCTAGATCGGGCATGAAGCGGCGGATCGGCCGTAACGCCGGCTCGGTCAGCCGGTAGAGCATGTTGCCGATGGTGCCGACGAACTGGTTGCGCGAATTGACGACATTGAAGGCGTAGAGCCAGGAAAAAATCGCCGAAGCGATGATGACCCACCAATAGAGGTCAAGCGCCATGACGATCGTTTGAATAAGGGCGATCATGCCGGTCTCCGATTGTTGCCGACATGTAGCCATTGCGCGCGAAACCGGCAAGGCCCGCCAGCCTGTCGCCCGGTGGATCGACCGTCGCGTGAGGCCGTTTCGCCTTGACAGGAAACCGCCGCGACCGATACAAGCCGATCCGCTGGAACGGGGCTGTAGCTCAGCTGGGAGAGCGCATCGTTCGCAATGATGAGGTCAGGGGTTCGATCCCCCTCAGCTCCACCAGCGGATCCTCAATTCATTGCTTTCGTGCCGGCCTCGCCGGTCCCGCCGCCCAACGGCAGGCCGAGGCGCCGTTCACGTTACCGTTACCATATTCGGCTTGCCAGGCCATTCATGGCCGGAACGGACGGCGCCGTCGACATCACGGCCTCCGCCGGAGTCGCCGGTGTTACTGTGCCGTTACCGCTCACCCTGCCGAAGCCGGCGTTGCCATCGCCCACTCTCGTTACCCATTCCAATAGAAGTCGTGTCGGGGAAAGCCCCTCCGGGTAAACAAGATTGCGGCGGAGGCGATGACATTTCCCGCCTCCGCCGCCTCTTCTTGAGTTTATCATTCGACAACAGCATTGCGCGAATTGTAATTAAGTTGTCGCTCATATAAATCAGTTGAAGTTGACGGGCAGCGAATCAAGGCTGACCCGAGAGAGAAGCCGATTCTTGGCCGCTCGCGTGAGCGTCTCGCCCGCCCGACTTCGGGAAAAGCCCGACAGACAGGATAGGCAAAAGGGCCTATTATGCCATCGACTTGGGTTGGGGAGGGTTTGGGCTGGGCCGGCCGTATTCACGGCCAATTCCACAAACTTGCTTGCGCTCCGCGACCCTGTTGTAAGCGGGCAGATTACCGCCGTAGTTCGAGGCTCGGGTGGACCTTGACATGCAGCCGGTGTCTAGAATCATGAGCCATGATTGGCTGGGGCTTCACAAGCAGATCGCCGGGGCGACGTTATGGATTGGCGTCCTGGCGCTGGCTTGCACCTTCGCTTGGGCGACGATGCTGACGCATCACCCGCAGCACTACGTTGCGGTAGAACTGCTGTTGACCATCGGAATCATGCTGATCATGGGATTCGCCTGGGCGCTGATGCGCTCGGCGAGGCGCATGGCGGAAGTTGAGCGTGACTGGATTCTAGCGAGCGGCGAGTTGCAAGGCAGCCAGGCCAGGCTTCAGGCCGTGGTGAAGAACATGCCGGTTGGGGTGCTGGTGGTCGAGGCGCCAAGCGGCAATCTGATTTCCGCCAATGACCAACATGAACGTCTGCTGAAGCAGACCCTGACCTCGGGCGTGAACCTTTGGGAGCAGAGCAAACAGAAAGGCTATCACGCCGACGGGCGGCCTTACGAGCATGACGAAATGCCGATAACCCGTGCGATGCGCCACGGGGAAGTGGTGATCGATGAAGAAATGTGGATCAGGCGGGGCGATGGGACGAGAGCGTGCCTTTCCATCAACGCAGCGCCGATCTTCAGCGCCTCAGGCGCCATATCGGCTGCGGTCATGGCTTTCACCGACGTCACCGAACGCAAGGAGATGGCCAAGGAGCGTGCGATGCTGGCACGCCGACTTGTGAACGCCCAGGAGGACGAGCGCTTACGCCTGGCACGCGAATTGCATGATGCAATGGGCCAAGATCTCACTGCCCTGTCCCTGGGACTGAAAGTCCTCGAGGACACGGTCGAGACGCCGCCGCCCAGGGAATCTTTCGTCCGCGTCCGCAAGATCGTCGAGAACATGAGCATCCAGGTCCACCACACCGCATCGACCCTACGGCCGACCATGCTCAGCCATCTCGGCCTGCGGCAGGCTGTCGAGGACATGGTTGCCACCTGGGCGGATCGTCTCAACCTGGCGGCTGACATTCATCTGGAAGCCCTTGGCCATCCGATGGACGAAGAGGGGTCAGTGACGGTCTATCGAGTGGTCCAGGAAGCGTTGACCAATGTCGCCAAGCATTCGGAGGCGAAGTGGATCAGCGTCACGGCGCAACATGCCGCCGGACAATTGAGGATCGTCGTGGAAGACGACGGCAAGGGGTTCGACACCGAAATTCTTGGAAAGAGCCGGTCCAGGAGTTTCGGATTGTCGGGCATGCGCGAACGGCTGGCCCTGGTTGGCGGACGCTTCGCCGTGGAAAGCACCCCAGGCCACGGAACTACCATCTATGCGTCGTTGCCGGCCGCGTTGAAACGAACCGAAGTGAGCGTAACATGAACCAGATGGCTCCTTGTCGCCGCGTATTCCTCGTCGACGATCACCCTGTCGTCCTGTCTGGCATTCGCGCAATGGTGGAGGCGCAAGCCGACTTGAAAGTAGCCGGCGTGGCCGGCGACGTCGAGAACGCTCTCATCGGCATTGCCGAGACGGCGCCCGATATCGTGGTCGTGGATGTTTCGTTGCCGGGCGTCAGCGGCATTGTCCTGATCGACCGGATGCGAACGCTCTTTCCGCACGTGGCTGCCCTTGCGCTGACCGTGCACGAGGAGACGGCCTATGTTCGCCAGTTGCTCGAGGTCGGAGGCCGTGGCTTCATCCTCAAGCGCTCGGCCGCCGAGGAACTTATCCACGCCATCCGGTCGGTGTTGGCGGGGGGCCTCTATATCGACCCTGGCGTGGCCGCGAAAATCCTTGTCGAGCCTCGCTTCGCCGCGACCGATGCCGATCCGTTGAGCGAACGCGAGGCCATGGTCGTCAAGCTGGTCGCCAAGGGCTTCAGCAACAAGGAGATCTCCTGCCAGTTGTCGCTGAGCGTGAAGACCGTTGAAACCTATCGCGCGAGGGCAAGTGAGAAACTGGGCCTGAGGACGCGCGCCGCGCTTGTCCGATACGCGACAAACGAAGGCTGGATGCTGCGGGACGCTTGACAGGACCGATTGCGCCCGCGGCTGCGCCGCGCCTCGTTAACTGGCGAGATCCTCGAAGCCGAGATCGAACCGCTTCAGATACTTCCGCAGCCGGTCGGCGTCGTTGCCGCTCGTCTTCTGCAGCCGCGACACCGCGAAGAGCTTTCGGCCGGCGGCGCTGAGAGAATTGCTGTCACGGCAGGCCTCGATTACCGCCGCGAGTTGCGATCGGTCGAAGGGATCGATCTCCGCAAGGCGATCGGGTCCAAGCACCTCCCGCAGCATCGCCTCGCGGTCGGCCTGGCCGTAGCCGCCCTCTCGCCAGAGAGCCGTCAGCCGCCCGATCTCGTCGCGCACGGTCTCCTCGTTGATGCGGCCGAGCGGCGCCAGCGTCGCCATGCGTGTGATGGATGCCGATAGGTCGCGAAAATTCGCCCGCCACAGCGCCTCCGGCGCAATCGCGAATTTGAGGTACAGGTCCCTCGCCTCCTTGTTGAACGTTACGTTCTGCCCCTCTCGCTCGCCATGGCGGCGCAGCTCGAATTCAAGGTTCGGCTCGATGTCTTCCTTGCGGTCGCGAAGCGCCGGCAGCTGGAATGTCCACAGATTGAGCCGCGCAAACAGGTCCTCCCGGAATTTTCCCGCCTTCACGTCGATGGAAAGATCGCGATTGGTGCCGGCGAGCAGCTGGAAATCCGAGGTGACGTCCTGGTCGGCGCCGACGGGCAGGAAGCGCTTTTCCTCGATGGCCCTCAGGCACATGGCCTGCTCGTCGGGGCCTAGCTCGCCGATTTCGTCGAGGAACAACACGCCTTTGTTAGCCGACTTCATTAGACCGGCGCGCTCGTTTTGGGCGCCGGTGAAGGCGCCTTTCACATGTCCGAACAGCGTCGACATCGCCTGGTCGCCACGCAGCGTCGCGCAGTTGACCTCGATGAAGCCGCCGGTCACCTGTCGCTGCGCCTTCTTCAACTCGTAGATGCGCCGCGCCAGCTGTGACTTGCCGGCGCCGGTCGGCCCGGTGAGCAGCACCGGCGCGCGCGAGCGGATCGCCACCTTCTCGATCTGGTCGATCATGCGGTTGAAGGCGGTGTTGCGGGTCGCGATGCCCGATTTCAGGAAGGAGGTCGCCTCGTCGCGCTCCGCGGCGAAGCGGGTGGCGATCGCGTCGTAGCGCGACAGGTCGAGATCGATGATCGAATGGCTGCCGGTCGGATAGTCGTGCCCTTCCCTGCGCGGCGAAAGCTGCAGCAGCCGGGCCGGGATGAAGCGGGCCTCGGTAAGCAGGAACCAGCAGATCTGCGCCACATGGGTGCCGGTTGTGATGTTGACCAGATAGTCTTCCTTCTCGGGATCGAAGGCGTAGCCGCGGGCAAAGTCGCGCAGGCCGGTATAGACCTCGCTGAAATCCCAGTGATCCTTCATGCCGATGATATGCCGCCTGACCTCTGTCGCCGGCGATACCACTTCGATGTCGGAGATGATTTGCCTGGCAAGTCGCTCCGAACGCTCATCGTGGAGCAGTTCCAGGCGGTCGATGAACAGCCCTGGCTGCTGGCACAGCGCCACGGTCGGCCGCCACTTCTTCCAACGGTCGTCCCGCCCGCTCGCATCGAGCGTTGTGCCCAGGATGCCTATTGCCACGCGCCTCTTCATTTTATCCCATCATATAAACACCGAGATTATTGGATCAATATACAGGCATCGGCTCAAACCGCGCCAGGGCTTGACTATTTTCATTGGAAATTTCTTTCGCATTAAAATCAAGGCCTTACGGAGAGGCTGACAGGAATTTCTCCGCTCGCCCTTCGATTTGGCACGCGGCTTGAAGTGATGCTGGCGTGAAATGAAGGATGAGAACAATGGCGAACAAATCCGTGTTTGCGACGATTGCAGGAAAGCTGCTCCCGCCGGCTGACGCCGGGAACCACGAGGGCGCGCAGGCCTACCGCCTGTCACCCGAGCAGGCCCTGGCTCAGCTGGCGGCGACGGGAACTTTCAACGCCACTTTCTATGCCGAGCCGCGCGAGCAGCTCGATGAGGTGCTGAAGCTTGCCTGGCAGGTCGAGCCGGCCTTTCTGGCCAAGACCGCAGTCCATGCTTTCGAACAGGGCTACATGAAGGACATGCCTGCGCTCCTGCTGGCCATGCTGTCCTCGATGCAGGGCGACGAGTTCAACCGCGCCTTCGCCCGGATCGTGCGCAACGGCAAGATGCTGCGCAACTTCGTGCAGGTGATGCGCTCCGGCGCCACCGGCCGAAAGTCGCTCGGCTCGCGGCCGAAGCGCCTTGTCCAGGCCTGGCTCGAGCATGCGTCGGACTTCGAGATCATGCGCGCCGCGGTCGGCAACAACCCATCGCTGGCCGATGTCGTGAAGATGGTTCACCCGAAGCCGGTTTCGGCCTCTCGTGAAGCGCTCTACGGCTATCTCATCGGCAAGCCGCATGATGTCGCCGTGTTGCCGGACGTGGTGAAGGCCTTCGAGGCCTTCAAGCGCGATCCGTCGCTGCCGGTGCCGGAAGTGCCGTTCCAGATGCTGACCTCGATGCCGCTGTCGCGCGAGCATTGGGTGCAGATCGCCGAGACGGCGGGCTGGCAGATGCTACGGCAGAACCTGAACACCTTTGCGCGCAACGGCGTGTTCGAGGTGGAGGGCTTTGCCGGGAAGCTCGCGGCGCGTCTTCGCGATCCGGATCAGGTCCGGCGCGCCAGGGTGTTTCCGTATCAGCTGATGGTGGCCTTCACCATGGCTGAGGCGGGCGTGCCCGGCGAGGTCAGGGACGCGCTGCAGGACGCGATGGACGTCGCGCTCGGCAATGTGCCTCGGGTCGATGGCAATGTGGTCGTCTGCCCGGACGTTTCGGGCTCGATGTCCTCGCCGGCTACCGGCTATCGCAAGGGCGCGACCTCGGCCGTGCGCTGCATCGACGTGGCTGCCCTCGTGGCCGCCGCGCTGCTGCGACGCAACCCGACGGCGAGGGTGTTGCCGTTCGAGAACGATGTGGTGGATGTCCACCTCAACGCTCGCGATACGGTAATGACCAACGCGGCGAAGTTGGCGGCCGTCGGTGGCGGTGGAACCAACTGCTCGGCGCCGCTGGCGCGGCTGGTGCGTGAGAAGGCGAAGGTCGACCTCGTGGTGTTCGTTTCGGATAACCAGTCCTGGGTGGACGCGACGCGGAACGCGCATCAGGGCACGGCGACGATGCAGGAATGGCGCAAGCTCAAGGGGTTGAACTCCGGGGCTAAGCTGGTCTGCGTCGATATCCAGCCCTGCGCCACGACGCAGGCCAAGCCGCAGGC
>JBFLWR010000058.1:0-9960 GCA_040755925.1 Pseudomonadota bacterium | reverse complement strand
ATCACCCGCGTGCTGGCGATCGCGCGGCAGACGGCTTCCCAGGCGACGGATGTGAAGGAGTTCTCGGCATCGTTCTCGGCGCGCCTCCAGGCGATGGCGGCGTCGCAGGACATGCTGACGCGCTCGCGCTGGCAGAAGGCCGATCTCGGCGATCTGCTGCGCATCGAGCTTGGGCAGGTGTTCGGCAAGGAACTGCCGGAAGGCATATTGTCGGGACAGGAGGTCCTGCTCGACGAAACGACGACGCAGGCGCTCGGTCTGACCTTCCATGAACTGGCCACGAATGCGCTGAAATACGGCGAAGCGGGCAGTTCGGTCGGCGCGTTGAAGGTCGATTGGGCGGTCGAAGAACGCGGCCGCGAACGGACGCTGGTGTTCAACTGGCGGGAAGCTGGACACAAGAAACTGGAAACGCCGACGAAGACCGGCTTCGGCACCAAGCTGATCGACCTCAACGTCACGCGGGAATTGCGCGGCACGATCAAGCGTGACTTCCAGGCCGAGGGCCTCAAGGTGGAAATCCGTATTCCCCTGGCCCCTTGAGCGAATCACCATCGGGCACAAAAGAATCGGAGGCCGGGAGGTGGCCTCCGATCGTATCCGTTAAGTCGGCGAAATTAGTTGCAGCGGGCGGTATAAATCCGGCCGTAGCGATCACGATACTGGCAATAGCCGTTCTCCAGCCGGCGATAGAGCAGGCCGGATCCCGCACCAACAAGACCGCCAATGAGCGCGCCCTTGCCACCGCCTACCAGGCCGCCGATGGCCGCGCCGCCCAGGGTGCCGACGCTCACGTCTTTCTCGGTGCTGGTGCAGCCGCTGACGGCGACCACAGCAACCATGGCAATGATCATATTCCGCATAGAATTGCTCCTCACTTTGTCCTCACTTTCGGCAGTGCCGGCTCACGTTTAACACGAAAAAACGAGCTTCGCCTGCCAGATCTCATTGTTGTTGAAGAAAGACTTTTTCGGGGCGCGCGCTATTCGATGCGATAAGCACTCCTGAAACTTCAAGCGATGCGTCGAGCGTACCGTCCGGGCGTACATTCCAGGCGATCTGATCATAATCATCTTCAAGCGCCGGATCGACGGCAAGGCACTTGCCGACGATATGCGGCGCCTGGCCTTGGACGTCGCCCAGGGCGAAAGGCCTTTCGGCCGTACAGGCCTCGAACGTTTCGAAGACACTGACCGGCACCGACATTTCGCGACAGTCGGTCATGGTGTTCGAGCAACCGATGACGAGAAGCAACGCAGCAATATGTTCCATGGCGACCCAACCTCTCGCCACAAGAACGGCGCCGGATGCCCGAAAGTTCCGTCACCCGGACTGGATTCGATGTTGCGTAGCACAATAGGCGGGTTCTCCAACCGGACGCCCAAAGCGTGCCGACGCGATTGGATCTGGCCTTGTTGGATCAGGTCAATTGCCAGGCGGCCGCCAGTACCAGCGCTGCAAGCAGCGCGACCGCGCCGAACCGAAGCGGTAGATGGGAGCGACGGGAGGACGGCGGCACCTCGGCGTCCTGGAAGCCGCCCATCGATACGCGAGCGGCCTGCTCCAACCTGTTCATGTCGCCAACCATCTTTCAATCCTCCCAAATCGCGGAGCGCGGCTGGGCTTCCGGCGCATCGTTAGCCGGATACACAGGATCGGACTTTATGGTGAACAGCCGGTTAAGAGTGCCGTCGAACGCTGGCATCGAGGCACCGGGGTCAGTCGCTCTCGAAATTGCCGCGCGGGATAGTGAGGCGGTATTCGAGGCGGTCCGCGCCGATGTCGAGCGTGGCGGCGCCGTTAAGCGATGTCGGCACGACGCGCTCAAGCGCCACGCTGCCAAAACGCTTTTGGTTGCGCTCGCCGGCTTCAATCGTCTCGGACCAGGTCAGCGACAGGCCGGGTGCTTCCGGATCCTCCAGCCGGGCGCTCACCTCGACATAGCCGTCCGGCCGCGACAGTGCGCCGTAACTCACGGAATTGACGGCGAGCTCATGCATCGCCAGCCCGATATGCAGCGCCGCGTTGGGGCTGAGATAGGGGTTCTCGCCCTCGAACCGGAGGCTGCGCTTGGGGTCGGCGCTATAGCGGCCGACCTGTCCGGATACGAGTTCGTGAAGTGCCGCTCCCCGCCAGTTGGAGGATGTCACCAGGTCCTGGGATGAAGCCAGGGACTGAAGACGCCCGCGAAAGCGCGTCAGGAAATCGCCAAGCGTCTCGGAATAGCGTCCGGTCTGAGTGGCTATGCTCTGAATGATGGCCAGAAGATTCTTCGAGCGGTGGCTCACCTCACGCAGCAGGGACCGCAGCGTCTGCTCTCGGCGTTTCTGCTCGGTCGTCTCCACCATGGTGGTGACGACGCCGAGCACGTCGCCAGACTCGCCTCGGTCGGCGTCGATCCAGACCTGGAACCAGCGGACACCGTCATTGGCCGGGATGCTAAGCTCGAAGCGGTCCGCATTGCCGGTTTCGACGACCCTGCGTTTGGCGGCGTTTATGCGTTGAACCTGAGCGGGGGGAAGCAGATCCTTTCCCTCCGCCGTGTCGGATGCCCATGGCGCGCGCATGTTGTGCGCCCAGACTGTCTTCAACTCCCGATCCTGGTAGAGTACCGAAATGCCGGCGTTGTGAAGCGCATGGAGCAGGGCGCGGCCGAGTTGCATGCCACTCTCGGCCGGATGCATGGCAATGACCTCGTCACCCTGCCTGTTTCCGCCTTTGTCCGCTGTCGTGGAACGCATCAATCCACTCGATCAGGCTGAATGGCTCACTTCGCAATTGTATCCCTCAAAAGGTCCGCCGAGCGGCTTCCGTTGAGGACTCCGCCCGGCGGTGGCTGGAAACCGTTTGAGGGGTGCGGCTTCCAGTGTTCAGCCGCTGATCCCGTCATGCTCGCTTGAACAGGCCGGCGATTAGCGAAATGATCAGGAAGGCGAGGAAGATGAAGAACAGTATCTGCGCGATGCCGGCCGATGTACCGGCGATGCCGCCGAACCCAAGCGCGCCGGCAATGATCGCAACAACAAGAAACACGAGCGCCCAGTACAGCATGATACGTCTCCTTCTGATGCCGTGGAAAAAACGTGGCTCGGTGTCGTTTGTTCCACCATTCGCCGAAAAAGACGATCCCTGCTCGACGCTTCCGACCCGGAAATCGCAAGCCAGCCGCCGGCAAGGCCCGGCGGCCTCCTTGTGTCAGGATTTTGGTGCGAAGATGATCCCGCTCAGGCCGCCGCCCGCGCCTGCCTGTCGAAGAAAAGCGCCTGGCTGATCAAGGCCTTGACCATGTCGGGGTTGAACGGCTTTGTCACCAGGAATGCCGGCTCCGGACGCTCGCCCGTCAGCAAGCGTTCCGGGAAAGCGGTGATGAAGATCACCGGCACCGGCGTCGAAGACAGGATTTCGTTCACAGCCTCGATGCCCGAGCTGCCGTCCGCGAGCTGGATGTCGGCCAGGACCATCTTGGGACGCGTTTTGCCGAACATCGCCACCGCCTCGGCATGTGTGCGCGCCGTGCCGACGACGCGATGTCCGAGGCTCTCCACCATCTCCTCGATGTCCATGGCGATGAGCGGTTCGTCCTCGATGATCAGAACGTCGGTCGCGACCTGACGGGAAATCTCGCTGCTCGCCTGGGCGAGCAGATCCGAGAACTCGTCCTCGTCGGCGTCAAGGATCTCCGCCGCTTCGTCCTCGCTGAAACCTTCGACGGCCACCAGCAGGAAAGCCTGCCTCGGCCGGGGAGCGATGGCATTCAGATTGGCGGCCGCACGCTGCTCCCAGGCGGTTTGGGCGTGCTCCTGCGGGACGCGGATGGCAACCGAGGTGAAGAGCCTTGCGAAGACCTTGTAGAGCGCAATGCGGTCGCTCGATGCCTTCGGGAAGATATCGGTGTCGGCGATGATGGCTTCGAGCATCGCTGCTACCAGCGCGTCACCGCTTTCCTGCGATCCCGAGACAGCGCGCGAGAAACGACGCAGGAACGGCAGGTGCGGCGCGATGGTTGCTGACAGACTCATATTCGACGTCTCCCTCAGATGACGTTGTTGAATTTGCAGGCCAGACTGATTGCAAGCCCCGGCAAACCAAACGTTAGCTGTCAGAAAAAGTTCCGACGGCTGTGGAACTAAATTAGCAGGCCGGCGTTTCGGGGTTTCGGGATGGGCAACCAGACGAGAGTGTCGCTTGCGTTTTGGTATGTATTTCACGAGCGATCTCAAGTGCTGGAAACTAGGGCGAATATGAAAGAAATGTCAAAGAACACCGCGGCTGGCGCCGTCAACAGCCACCGGATTGTTGACGGCAATCCGCTCGGACCGAACTCCGAAATCGCCCGCAAGCTCAAGCAGTATTATGACGAACTGGTCTCCGATCACGTGCCGGACCGGTTCGCCCAGTTGCTAAGCCAACTGGAACAGACCGAACCCGCCCAGAAAAAGGATTGAGGCATGGCGGCGGTCTCCCAAAACTTCAAGACCGAGCTGCTCGGCGCGATACCGAGCCTGCGTGCTTTCGCGGTGTCGCTGACGCAGAACGCCGACAAGGCCGACGACCTTGTCCAGGAAACGCTGGTCAAGGCGTGGGACAAGCATGAGAGCTTCCAGCCTGGCACCAACCTCAAAGCCTGGCTGTTCACCATCCTGCGCAACGAATTCTATTCGCAGATGCGCAAACGCGGCCGCGAGGTGCAGGACAGCGACGGCATCATGACCGCCAGGCTCGCAGTTCATCCGGCACAGCATGGCCAGCTCGACCTAAAGGATTTCCGCGGCGCGCTGGAACAGCTGCCGGAGGATCAACGCGAGGCGATCATCCTGATCGGCGCCTCCGGTTTTTCCTACGAGGAGGCGGCCGAGATTTGCGGCTGCGCGGTCGGCACGATCAAAAGCCGGGTCAGCCGGGCCCGCACCAGGCTGCAGGAGATCCTCAAGATCTCGGGCGAGGACGAGTATGGACCCGATGCGATTTCGGCACAGGTGACCGGCTCGAACGCAGCCTGACGCTCGCCGTCAAGGCCCTGCCAGCAGGTAGCGCGTCAGGCCGCCCTGGCGCGTCCGCAAGCCACGGCCAAGGCTTCGATCAGGTCGTCTCCCGAATAGGGTTTGGCGACCAGCCGGATTTCCGGAAAAGAGGCCCTGATCTCATCCGCATCCGAATAACCGGAGGCAAAGACGAACGGAATTCCGGTGCTTTGCAGCAGCGCCGCGAAATCAAGCGTCGAAACGCCGCCAAGCATCAGATCGACGACGGCGGCGTCGAATCCTCCAAGCCCGTCCGTCCGGTCGATTTCAGTTAGATCGCGCACAATGACGGCGTCGACGGCGCCGTTGTCACGGCACAATTGCTCGACATCCATGGCGATCAGGAATTCGTCCTCCAGGATCAGGATACGCAATCCGTCTAGCAATGGCGGCACGTGTCGGTCGCTCCTACAATGACCGGCAGTCATGCGCGGTATTTGGCCTCGTGTCATTTAAAAAAGACATCGCCAAGATTGCAGCGTCGTGATCGGGCGGAACTTCAATCTGCCTGGAGCGTTTTGCGAAAGCCCGATCGGGGCAGGGATTTCGAAGAGGGGTCGAAATGTCCGGCAATAGCGCGCGTTCCGTTCCCAGCCGCCAATATCCTTGCGAGAAGTGTCCGCTTCGGCCCTTGCCGGCCTTCCGGGAGTTCGAGAAGCAGGAGCTCCTGTTCGTCAGCACCTTCAAGAAGGGGGAACTCGCCGTCGACAAGGGCGCGACCGTTCTGGTCGAAGGCAGTCATAGCGCGCATCTCTATACGGTGCTCTCAGGCTGGGCGTTCCGCTACAAGCTGTTGCCGGACGGACGACGGCAGATACTCAACTACTCCATGCCGGGCGATCTTATCGGCCTGCAAGGGAGCCTGATGGGGGAGATGCAGCATTCGGTCGAGGCTCTTTCGCCGATGCTGCTTTGCGTTTTCGAGCGCGAGCAGCTGCACGAGCTCTACCGCAACCACCCTGGTCTCGCCTATGACATCACATGGATCGCGTCGCGCGAGGAGCGCATGCTGGACGAGAACCTGCTCAGCATCGGCCGGCGCACCGCGATCGAGCGCGCGGCCTATCTCATCGCCTTCATCGCCAGCCGTGCTCGCAGCGCCGGGCTCAACGGCAAGACTCCCGTGCAGATCCCGATCACGCAACAACACATCGCCGATACGCTCGGCCTCTCGCTCGTCCACACCAACAAGACGATCCGCAAGCTGATGGACCGCAAGCTGATTATGTGGCGTGATGGGGGCTGTCAGGTCGTCGATTACGAAGGGCTGAAAAATCTCGCCCGCTGGGAGGGTATTGGGGAGGAGCGGCGGCCTCTCATCTAATCAAATCGGGCTGGCAGGGCAGGAACCTTGAAACCGGTCAGGCGTTGAAATCAAAGCAAACGCAAGGAGTTACGCGATGGCGACCGCCACAGGAAAAGCCGCATCAGACGAAGCCACCACAGCCGACCTCGAGGCCGACATCCGGCAATTGAAGGCCGACCTCGAAAAGCTCACCAAGCAGTTCGCCAAGACCGGCGAGCATGGATACGGAGCGGCGCGCCGCGCGGCCGCCGAGGGCGTCGAGCAGTTGCGCACGCAAGGGGAGGCGGCATTCGAAAGCATGCGGGGCAGCGCCCAGGACCTCGAGGCTCAGATCATAGCCAGCGTTCGTGAAAAGCCGGTCACATCGCTTGCTATCGCGGCAGGCGTGGGTTTCCTGTTCGCGCTTCTCTCCCGCCGTTAATCCGCAATGGGGACGCTGGTATCGCTAATTTCGGCCATGGCCTCCGGTGAGGTCGCGGCTGCTCTGCAAAGGGCGCGCACAACGGCAATTCTTTACGGGTTGGCCGGCATCCTCGCGCTCTGCGGCGTCGGTTTCCTCATTGGCGCGGCCTATATATGGCTGGCCGTGCGCTATGGGCCGCTGGCCACCAGCCTCGGTTTCGGCATAGGCTTCCTGGCGATCGCCGGGCTCATTCTCGCGGTCCACAAGCTGGCGAGCGGCATGCGGGCGCGCCGGCGTGCGCGCAAGCGAAAGGCCGATATGACGGCGGTCGGCGTCACCGCGGCGCTTGCACTGCTTCCGGCGCTGGCTAGGAGCAAGGGTGGCCTGGGCGTGGTTCTCGCTCCCGCCATCGCGGTCGCCGCCTATGCGATCTACCGCGAGAACGTGAAGCGGGGGCCTGACGACCCGGACCCCGGCGAGCGTCCCTAGAGCGAGATGACTTTTCTTCGAATCGCTATCGCGCTCTATCCACTTGTTACAACATGATCTTTCCGAAAACCGGTTCCCACTTTTCGGGCTCATGCTCTAACTATTTGTTTCTAACGCAATTCCGGACGGAAAACCGTTACACACTTTTCCTGGAATTGCTCTAGAGCCGCATCACTTCAGCATTTGCTCGAGTGGCATCGATATCTCGGCGAAAACGCCGTCCGGCCGATATTCGTGGGTGACCTCGCTGTCGATGACCTTGGCAAGGCTGCGACGGATCAGTATCGAGCCGAAGCCGTGGCGATCGGGAGGCTCGACGCCTGGGCCGCCGCTCTCGCGCCAGGTGAGCACCAGCCGCCGCGCGCCCTTGCGGCCCTGCGCCTTCCAAGCCAGGTCGACTTCTCCGGATGGCGACGACAGGGATCCGTATTTCAGCGCGTTGCTGGCCAGCTCATGCAGGATGAGCCCGAGCCCGACTGCCTGGTCGGGCGAAAGCAAGAGGTCGGGACCCGAGATCGTGATCCGGGGCCGATCGCCGGTGTCGAAAGGCTTGACCTCGATCCGCGCCAGTTCGCCGATGCCGATGCCGCGCCATTCGCGGTCCGACAGCAGGCTATGGGCGGCGCCCAGCGCCTGCAATCTTGCGCTGAAGGCCTCGAGGAATTCGCTCGGCTGGCGGGCGTGGCGAACGGTCTGGTTCGCCAGCGCCTGCACGGTCGCCAGCGTGTTCTTGACGCGATGGTTGAGCTCGCGCAGCAGAAGGCGCTGCCGCTCGTCGCCAAGCTTGCGCTCGGTGATGTCGTAGTTGACGCCGAAGATCAGCATCGGCTTGCCATCGCCGTCGCGCTCGACGACGCGCCCCCGCGTGGCGATCCAGCGCGCGGGATCGTAGCCTTTGACCCGGTACTCGCCGAAATAGTCGTCGCTGCCGCTCAGCGCGTCACGGAAGCGCGTTTCGGTCTGGTAGACGTCGCGTGGGTCGATGGCGCGCAGGATATCGCGTGCCTTGAGCCGGTTCGACGGCGGCAGGTTGAAAAGCTCGGCCAGGAGCACGTCGCAGTCGATCATGTCGGTGCGGATGTCCCATGCCCAACTGGCAAGCGAGGCGGCATCAAGCGCGATGGCTCGACGCTTCTCTTCGCGCGCCAGTTCCGCCTTGGCGATGGCGCCGTTGCGGGTGGCGTCCTTGAGCGTGAACAGGCTTGCGGCGAGGTTGGCAAGGGTCTTCAACTGCGTCAGCTTTTCAGCCGGCGGGAAGGGCCTCGGTTCCCGGTCGAGCACGCAAAGCGTGCCGATCCTGGCCCCGGCCACGATCATCGGCGCGCCGACATAGAAGCGGATGTGGTGCTTGCCTGTGACCATCGGATTGCGGGCAAAACGCGGATCGAGGGTGGCGTCGGCCACCACCATGGGGTCATCGCCGGCGGCGATGGCATGGGCACAGAAGGAAATGTCGGTCGATGTCTCCTTCTCATCGAGACCGATGCGCGATTTGAACCACTGCCGATCGGTGTCCAGCAGCGACACCAGTGCCGTCGGCGCTTCGAGGATAGAAGCGGCGAGGCCGCTGATGCGGTCAAAATCTGGATCGGACGCCGTGTCCAACGCATCGAGGCCGTGAAGCACGGCAAGCCTGTCCGCGTCTTCAACGACCCGGCCGACATCGGCCGGCAACTTTTCCGCCCTGCTGCTCACCGATCCCCTCAAACCCCGCTCCACGAACGAGCGGCTGCCCATGATCGGACGTGGAACCTTCGCGAAGAGACCCAGTTATCCGAACAGATTCCGCCAGAAGCGCCCGCTGCCGCCCCACAATATGGAGGCTGATAATGACCAAGATCGTTGCGGAAGACAAAGCCCGCCAGGGGCGCTGGGGCTGGCATGCGTTGAGGATACTCATCGCAGGGCTTCTGCTGGCCTTTATCGCCTGGGGCGGAGCGGAAATTTATGGCGAGTTGATCAAGAAGCCAACGACCCAGGAGACGGTGCCCGCTGCGCCCGCAGCGCAAAAGCCGTCGCAGGGCGGCTGACTTTCCCATCATGCCGCCCTGGCCTGCGCGCCGCGTGCCGGCACGAGCACGTTCAGCGCGCCGGGATGAATTTCAATCACCGTCTCGCGTTCCAGCCTGATCAACTCGCCGTCCATGACGGCGCCGAATCTCTTTGTCGGCGAATGGATCCTGAGGACTGTCTTGTCGGCTTGATGGACTTCCACATGCGCGCTGTCGCGCCACCGGCCGCGCAACATGTCGAGCAATAGCCTGGCCAGATCCCGGCGTCTGCGCGCCACGCTGACATAGATGCCAAGCACGCCGCCGGCCGGATTGTCCGCATACGGAAGATGGCCTTCGCCGAACAGATTGTTGCTGATGCCGATGCCGGTGGTGCGGGTGACGATCTCGGCCTGGCCGACCGTCAGGCTCACCTTGAGTGCGGGGGGGTTCTTGATCGTGGTCCATGCCGCGTGCACGGAAGCGCGAATCTTTCCCAGGCGCGAGCCGAACTCCATGCTGTCGCGCAACTGCACCATCTTCGCGTGCATGCCTATCGAAAACTGATGGATGAAGGGCTGGCCGTTGGCGCTTGCCATGTCGACGGGGATCACCTCGCCTTCGACGAAGGATTTCAGCGCAACATCCAGCGTCGGCGGAATGCCGAGGCCACGCGCGAAGAGGTTCATGGTGCCGGCAGGCAATATGGCCAGGGCCTTCTTCTTGTTCATGAGCAGCGCCGCGGCCTTT
>JBFLWR010000057.1:0-24283 GCA_040755925.1 Pseudomonadota bacterium | reverse complement strand
ATCGAGGCCTATGTGCCCGGCAAGAGCACGGCGCCCGCCGGCGTGACGAAGGTCTACAAGCTGTCGTCCAACGAGAATCCGCTCGGGCCTTCGCCAAAGGCGATAGAGGCCGCGCGGGAAGTCGCCGCGAAGCTGGATGTCTATCCCGACGGCACGGCCCGCCGACTGCGCGAGGCGATCGCCGAGGTGCATGGCCTCAACCCGGCCAACATCATCTGTTCCAACGGCTCCGACGAGATTCTTGGCCTGTTGGCGCAGACCTATCTGGCGCCGGGCGACGAGGCGGTCTTCACCGAGCACGCCTTTATGGTCTACAAGATCTACATCCAGGCGGCGGGAGCCAAGCCGGTGGCGGTCAAGGAAACCGACGAACGCGCCGATGTCGACGCGATCCTGGCGGCCGTGACGCCCAAGACCCGCATCGTCTTCCTCGCCAACCCGAACAACCCGACCGGTACCTACCTGCCGTTCAGCGAGGTGCGCCGCCTGCATGCTGGCCTGCCCAAGAACGTGCTTCTGGTGCTCGACGCGGCTTACGCCGAATATGTGCGGCGCAACGATTACGAAGCCGGCATCGAGCTTGCCGGCAGCGCTGACAACGTGGTGATGACCCGCACCTTCTCCAAGCTTGGCCTGGGCGGCGCCCGCGTCGGCTGGATGTACGGTCCGGCCCATATCGTCGATGCCATCAACCGAGTGCGTGGCCCGTTCAACGTCAATGCGACAGCGATCGAGGCCGGCATTGCATCGATTCGCGATCGTGCCCATCTCGAGCGCAGCGTGCTGCACAACGAAAGGTGGCTGGCCTGGGTCAGCGCGGAACTGACCGTGCTTGGACTGCGCGTGACGCCCAGCGTCGGCAATTTCGTGCTGATCCATTTTCACGACGACAAGAAGCATTCGGCTGCCGCCGCAGACGATTATCTCAGCCAGCGCGGCTATATCCTGCGGCGCGTCACCGGCTACGGCTTCCCCAACGCCCTGCGCATGAGCATCGGCACCGAAGAAGCCAATCGCGGCGTCGTCGAGGCGCTGACGGCATTCCTGAAAAGCTAGATCACCATGGCATCACCGATGTTCGAAAAGATCGCATTGGTCGGCATTGGCCTGATCGGCTCGTCGCTCGCCCGCGTCATCCGCCGCGAGGGTCTTGCGCGCCACATCGCCATTGCGACGCGCAGCAAATCGACGCTGGCGAGAGCAGAAGAACTAGGCCTCGGCGATTCCTACACGACCGATACGGCGGAAGCGGTGCGCGATGCCGACCTGGTTATCGTCTCCGTGCCTGTCGGATCGTCAGGCGAGGTCGCCGCCGAGATCGCGCCGTCGCTGAAGAAAGGCGCCATCCTGACCGATGTCGGCTCGACCAAGGCTTCCGTCATCGCGCAGATGCAACCGCATGTGCCGGAGGGCGTCCATTTCATCCCCGGCCATCCGCTGGCCGGCACGGAAAAATCCGGTCCGGACGCCGGTTTCGCCGATCTCTTCGACAACCGCTGGTGCATCTTCACGCCGGTGCCGGGCACCGATCCCGAGGCGCTGGAAAAGCTCTCGGAATTCTGGCGGCGCTGCGGCTCGAACATCGACACGATGGACCCCCAGCATCACGACATGACGCTCGCGATCGTCTCGCACCTGCCGCATATCATCGCCTACAATATCGTCGGCACGGCCGACGACCTGGAAGCGGTGACCAAGACGGAAGTCATCAAATATTCCGCTTCCGGTTTTCGTGATTTCACCCGACTGGCGGCATCGGATCCGACGATGTGGCGGGACGTTTGCCTGCACAACAAGGACGCGATCCTGGAGATGCTGGCGCGGTTCTCGGAGGATCTTGCTTCGCTGCAGCGGGCGATCCGTTGGGGCGACGGCGAAAAACTGTTCGACCTCTTCACCCGCACCCGCGCCATCCGCCGCTCGATCATCGAGGCTGGCCAGGACATCGACGTGCCGGACTTTGGCCGCCAGGCGGTCGAGCATCCCAAAGGAAGCTGATATTCAGGTTATTCCGGCCTGCAAATGGCCGCTTCCTGCGCTTCCGGTGCTCACATACTTCAAGTGCGCTCCGCTCCGGTTCTCGGAAACAGCCATTTTCGACTCGGCCTGACCTGAATCTCAGCTCCCTTTGCCTTGTTAGGATGACGGCCAGTCGGCCGCCATCATCGCCAGCGTCTCGGCCCGGTCCGGCGCGCCGAGCCGGCCGCCGAAGCGCAGGCATTTGAGCGCGGCAGCGGCGCTGGCGAAGCGCAGCGCATGTTCTGGCGGCATCGCCTCGGCGAGGCCGACCGCAAAGGCGCCGTGAAAGACGTCGCCGGCGGCGAGCGTGTCGACCGCCTTGATCCTCGGCGCCTCGACATGGCGCACGCGACCAGCCGTCCGGTCATGCCACCAGGTTCCGGCGGCCCCACCCGTCACCGCGACGAAGGCATCTGTGCGGGAAGCGAGATCGGCGCATGCGCTTTCCGGATCCAGCGCATGGCCGCAGACGATGCGCGCGGCCGGTTCCGAAGCGACGATATGCGAAGCCAGGGGCAGCAGCCGTTCCAGAACCTCGACCGGCGCGGTGTCGGCGTCGAGGATTGCCGGGCGACCCAAGTCCCTGGCGGCGCTCAAGGCGAGCGCCGCCGCACCCGGCCAGCGCACATCGGTGAGCACGGCGTCGAAGGCGGAAAGGTCGGCAAGCGGCAACGCCTCGGGGTCTGCCTGAGCCTTCCTGTCGTAGAACGGCACGATGATGCGCTCGCCATGCTGATCGACGAGGATCGCGGCCAGCGCCGACCGCGCGCCGGCGACGCGACGGATGAGACTGCAGTCGATGCCTTCTGCCTGGATCTCCGCCACCAGCTGGTCGCCGACCGGATCGTCGCCGGCGCTCGCCCAAAGCGACACCTCGGCGCCGAGCCGATGCGCCGCGCAAGCGGCGCTCGTCGCCATGCCGGAGGCGATCTGGACGCCGTCGCTGGCGATGAACTTGCCTTGATGGGCGGGAAGCGTCTCGACGCGAAGTATAGTGTCGAGGGTGAACGCGCCGACGCTGAGCAGTCTGACCGGCTCCCCCATCGTGGCGCTACTCAAGCGGCTTGATCTTGCCCAGCGGGATGAAGCCGAGCGAGGCCTTGCTCTTGACGATCTTGAGCGGCAGCGACGGTTCGTTGCCGAGCATGGCGATGCCGGCAAAACCCTGCTCGATCTCGCTCTTGTGTTCGGGAACAGCCCCGCCAAGGATGGCGGCCACGGCTTTGGGATCCTTGAGCTTGATCGTCAGATTGGCATCGATCAAGCCGTCTGCGTCGATCGAGACCGGTCCCGAGACGGTAATGCGCGCCGTTCCGGACGACAGGACGAGACTGGCGATATCGACGGACTGACCGCGCAGGCTTTTGGGCGGCGCGGCAATCAACGCGACGCCATTCTTCAACGTCAGCTCGCCGCTGCCGTCCATAGCCGGCAAAACGTGCCCGCCGATGGCGTCCGCGTTGATCTCCAGGTCGCCGAAGCTGCCGAGATAGTTGAGGTCCGCGCCGATCGGCCGCAACTGTCCAGCCGCCTTGCCGGCGCTGAACAACTGTATCGGATCGGTATCGTCGGCCGGGTCGGTTTGGCCGGAAAGCCCTTCGGCCTGCAGCGAAACGCTTCTTGGCAGCGGCCACGACACTTTGACTTTAGCATGCAACTGGTCCCAGTCGATGAAGAGCGGCGGCATGCCGGGCGCCATCGTTCTGAGCGGGCCGCGCAATTCGGCAACCGGCGACAGGGGGCCGGTGATCTCCGCGACTGCGTTGAGGCTGCCGGTGGAGGCGGCGATTTTCTTGGCGTCGTCCTCATAGGCGATGTTGTCGCAGGAGACGGCGAAGCTCAGCGGATAGCCGCTCACGGTCATGTTGGCGCAGCCGGCGGCGATGCCCCTGGCGCCGAGCCCGGCAACAGCCTGGTCCGCCTCGGTCTTCAGGCGATTGGCCAGATAGAACCAGCCGGCGCTGTAGATGGCGAACAGCACGACAAGGAAGGCCGCAAGCCAGAACAGCCGGCGGGGAAAGTTCGGCGATCGCTCGTCACTTGACGTCATGCTGCGGCTCTCGTTAACCCCTCGTGCGGTGACGCATAACAGGCGGGGACATAAGAAGCACCTTGCCTGTGCGGTGTCGTCACCCGAATGCGATCAGGCTTGGCGATATGGGCGATTTTTGGGTTTTTGGCTATGGGTCGCTGATCTGGCGTCCGGGATTCGCGCATGTCGAGACCCGGCGCGCGCGTCTTTACGGCTATCGCCGCTCGCTCTGCGTCTATTC
This sequence comes from Pseudomonadota bacterium, assembly GCA_040755925.1. Lineage (GTDB taxonomy): Bacteria > Pseudomonadota > Alphaproteobacteria > Rhizobiales > Rhizobiaceae > Mesorhizobium. The sequence goes on along the minus strand of JBFLWR010000057.1, from coordinate 19,991 downwards.
ATTCGTCCACCGCGGCACGCGCCAGCGCCCGGGGCTGGTGCTGGGGCTAGACCGTGGCGGCTCCTGCATCGGCCTGGCCTTTCGCGTGCCCGGCGAATTGCGCGACGAGGTGCTTTCCTATCTGCGCGAGCGCGAGCTGGTGACCAGCGTCTATCTCGAACGAACGCTGGAGATACGGCTCGACGGGAATGGCGCGGGGCAGGGCACCACCGTCGAGGCGGTCGCCTACATCGTCGACCGCGCGCATGAGCAATATGCCGGCGCGCTCGATGCCGGCCACGCGGCGACAGTCGTGCGCGGCGCCGTTGGCCAGTCCGGGAAAAACGAGGACTATGTCGAAAGCACGCTCGAACACCTGAAGGCGCTCGGCATCCGCGACCATTGGCTGGAAGAGGTGGCGAGGCGGGTGGCCTCCTCGTGAGGGCCTGGTCCGATCAAAAAGCAAAACCATGCCTTTGACCTCCGCACGGCAAGACCTAGCTTAGCGACAACCCCGACGCTTAGGGCCTCGAGCAACCATCCCAGCACACGGAGATCAGTCTTGCAGAAACGCCGTCTCGGTCGCACCGACCTTTCCATCGCGCCCCTGGTCCTGGGCGGCAACGTGTTCGGCTGGACCGCCGACGAGAAGACTTCGTTCGACCTGCTCGACCGTTTCGCGGAGGCCGGCCTGAACGCCATCGACACGGCCGACGCCTACTCACGCTGGGCTCCCGGCAACAAGGGCGGAGAATCCGAGACCATCATCGGAAACTGGATGAAAAGCCGCGGCAACCGCGACAAGATCGTCGTCATCACCAAGGTCGGCTCCGACATGGGACAGGGCAAGCGCGACCTCTCCGCCGCCTATATCGAAAAGGCGGTCGATCAATCGCTGAAGCGGCTGCGGACCGATGTCATCGACCTCTATTTGTCGCACTGGCCGGACCCGGCCACGCCCTACGAGGAAACGCTTGGCGCCTATCAGCGTCTGCTCGAGAAGGGCAAGATCCGCTATCCCGGTTGCTCGAATCTCGATGCGGGGCAGTTGCGCGCGGCGCTCGATGTCGCCAGCCTGCGCAGCCTGCCGCGCTATGAGGTGCTGCAGCCGGAATATAATTTGTACGATCGGTCCTCGCTCGACGGTCCGCTGCTCGATCTCTGCAAGGCGGAGGATCTCGGCGTCATCACCTATTTCAGCCTGGCCAAGGGTTTCCTGAGCGGCAAATACCGCAGCAGGGCCGATCTCGGGCAAAGCGCGCGCGGCGAAGGGGTGGCCGGTTACCTGAACGATCGCGGCATGCGCATCCTCTCCGCGCTCGACACGGTCGCCGAGCGCCACTCCGCCAAGCAGGCGGAGGTTGCGTTGGCTTGGATCATCGCGCGGCCAGGCGTCACCGCGCCGATCGCCAGCGCCACCGCGCCGGCCCAGATGGATAGCCTGATCCGGGCTGCTTCGCTCAAGCTTTCCGCCGACGATATCGGGGCGCTCGACCGGGCGAGCGCCTGAGGCGAGTTCATCTTCGGGTGAGGCCGGCCTGCAAATGCCTGCCTGGCTCGCGCACAATCGTCCAAGACCGCCATCACGATCTCCCGTAACTCTAACTCCTGCCGCATCAGGCAGGAGATGGACGTGCGAGATGGCTACAGGCGTTTTGACCGAGGCGCAGCCCTGGCAACAATTGCTGGCGCTCATCGTGGCGGCAACCGTCGTCATGGGCAGCCCGGGGCCATCGACCGTCAGTGTCACTGCCGTCGGAGCGGCGTTCGGGCTGCGTTCCTCGCTAAGCTACGCGTCAGGGCTTGTGGTTGGAACGATCGCCGTGCTCCTGGTCGTGGCAGCCGGTATCGTCGGCATGCTCGCTTCGCTGCCGGGGCTGGCCAGGATTCTGACGATCCTCTCGGCCGCCTATATCCTCTATCTGGCGTTCAAGATCGCGACCGCGCCGCCGCTGGCCGAAAGCGCAAGGCAAGCGGCGCGTCCGACCTTCACCGGCGGCTTCATGCTCGCGGTCGCGAATCCGAAGGCCTATGTGGCGATCGCCGCCGTCTTTGCCGGCGCTTCTTCGCAGGCGGATGCGTTGGGTGGTTCGGCCAAGCTGCTGGTGCTGACAGGGATGATCATTGTCATCCATGCGGCGTGGCTGCTCGCCGGAACGGCCTTCGCCCGGTTCCTGCGTCATCCGCTGGCGTCGCGGATCATCAACCTTGTGTTTGCCGCAACGCTTGTGCTGACGACCGCTTGGGCGGCGCTGCTGTAACCTTTCACGGGCAATTGCGTAAAACGGTCAGCTCTTCGCCCTAACGCCCAGCTCCGCCAGGCGCTTCACCGCCGTCGGCGGCATGGGCGGCGGGTTCGGTCCCTGCGCCGCCTCGATGAGCATCTGGTCGCAGGCGGCTTCGGTCTCGCCGATCAGGCGCCGCATGAATTCCTCCTTGCCGAGGCCGGGCGGAATCGGCGGCAGGAATCGGGCCTTGATGGTGCCGGGATAGCGCATGAACTTGCGGCGCGGCCAGTAGAGGCCGGCGACATGGGCGACCGGCACCACGGGGACGCCCAATTGCGCATAGATCTCGACGATGCCGTATTTGTAGGACGGCTCGGCCCCCGGCGGGCGGCGCGTGCCTTCGGGATAGATAATCAGCTGCCGCGGATTGCGATCCATCTCCTGCCGGGTCGCGCTCACCACCGCCTTCAGCGCCTTCGAACGGCTGCCGCGATCGACCGGGATCATGCGCATCTTCATGATGTACCAGCCGAAGAAGGGGATCCATGTCAGCTCGCGCTTCAAGATGTAGAGCGCGTCGTCGAGATATGGAAAGAAGGCGATCGCGTCCCAGAAGGACTGGTGCTTCGGCGCCAGGATGAAGGAGCCTTCGGGCAGGTTCTCCAGTCCCGTGATCTCGTTCCTCGTGCCGGTGATCTTGTCGTAGAGCCACATCGAGGTGCGCGACCAGAATTTCGGCACGAACCAGGCGCGGTGGCGCGGTGACAGGAAATAATAGGGCGTCCAGAAGATCATCTGGACGATCAGGCTGAGATAGAAGGCGAGATTGAACGCCAGCGAGCGGACATAGAGCATGCGGGAAGGAGCCCGGTGTGGAAGTGTGCGTTGGTTACACCAAGCGGGACCAAAATGGAAACGGCCCTGCGGTCGAATCCGGCCGCTACAGCGACCGCGCCAGCCGCTCCCTCAGGCGCGGCGCGGCGAAATCGAGGAAAGCCCGCAGCTTCACCGGCAGCCGGCCCTGGCCGGCATGCACGAGGCTCACCGGCCAGGGCGGCGGCTCGAACGCCTCCAGGGCCACGCTGAGCTTGCCGTCGCGCACCGCGGCGTCGGCCTGATAGGACAGCACCTTCGTCAGGCCGAGACCGGCAATCGCAGCGTCGATGGCCGCCTCGGCGGTGTTGACCTGCAGCCGCGAGCGGACCGGGACCACGATCTCTGTCCTGCCCGTGCCGAAACTCCAAGTCGCCGGAGAGGCAAGCCCTTCGAAGGTTATGCAGTTGTGGCCCGCAAGGTCTTGCGGTTTCGCAGGCGTCCCGTGTCCGGCGAGGTAGGCCGGGCTTGCGCAGATGATGCGGCGGATCGAGCCGATACGGGTCGCGACCATCGCCGAATCCGGGAGTTCGCCGATGCGCACCGCAAGGTCTATATGCTCCTCGAGGAGTTGTGTGATCCGGTCCGACAGCGTGAGGCGGATATCAACCTCGGGGTAGGCGTCGAGGAAAGCTGTGACCACAGGCAGCACATGCAGGCGGCCGAACACCACCGGCGCGGTGACCACCAGCTCGCCGGTGGGGCTCAGATACTCCCCGGCGGCGGCGCGCTCGGCATCGCCCACCGCATCCAGGATGCGGCGGCAGGCGACGAGATAGTCCTGGCCGGCATCGGTGAGGGTCAGGCGGCGAGTCGAACGGTTGAGCAGTCGCGTGCCGAGATGCCTCTCCAACTCCGAGAGCCTGCGGCTTACGGTCGCCAGTGGTATGCCGGCGCGGCGAGAAGCGGCGGAGAGGCTGCCGGCCTCCACGCTGGCGACGAACAGGGACATGGCGTCCAGGCGATCCATTATTCTTCCGAAATATGGAAGGATGAATTGCGAATATGCTCTCTACATCCGTATTTCGGAAGAGCCTATTTGGCGGTGATCCTGAAGGAGGAGCGCTGCAATGAATGCGTTTACCAGCGATGTCGCCTTCACGCCGACCGTCAAGGCGATCCAGGCGCGCAAGGGGTCGCGGGAAGCGTACGCGCGCGTGGAGCAGCGCGGCGGTTGGCGGGAGGCGATCACGCCGGACGTCGCAGCCTTCATCGAGGCCCAGACCAGCGTGTTCCTGGCAACGGCCAATGGCGAGGGGCAGCCCTATATCCAGCATCGCGGCGGCCCGGCCGGCTTCCTCAAGGTGCTCGACGAGCATACGATCGGCTTCGCCGATTTCTCGGGCAACCGGCAGTTCATCACGCAGGGCAATCTCGAGGACAACGACCAGGCCTTCCTGTTCCTGATCGACTACATGCTGCGGCAGCGCATCAAGATGTGGGGCAGGGCGCGCGTCGTCGAGGACGATCCGGCGCTGACGGCGCGGCTGATGCCGGTGAACTACAAGGCCCGGCCGGAGCAGGCGATCCTGTTCACCGTCTCGGCCTGGGACGCCAATTGTCCGCAGCATATCCCGCAGCGTTTCGAGGCCGCGGACGTGGCGGCGGCGCTCGCCGAGCGCGACCGTCGCATCGAAGGCCTGGAACAGGAAATTGCCCGGCTGCGCGGCGATACCGGCCCGATGCTCCGGGAAAGCTAGTTCCTTGCCGGGGAGGCTTCGGCCAGCGTCATGTGCTCGCTGGCCGTCCGAAGCGGCAGGATGCCGCGCGCCAGCGCCAGCAGGTACTTGCTGTATTCGGTGAGCAGCACGCGCAGCGCCTCCGGCTTGGTCAGCCAGCTGCCGTTGCCGAGGTTGGTGTTGACCACCGGATAGGGCTCGAGCTTCGCGCCATGCAGCAGCCGGCTCATCTCGAGCAGGCTGCGCGGCATGTGGTAATTATTGGTCACGAGGATGATGCTGCCATAAGCGTGGCTTTCCACCCATTTGGCGCTTTCCTCGGCGTTGCCAATCGTGTCGAGCGCGGCGCGGTCGATGTCGACGCAGCAGGAGAACAGCTGCTTGTCGCCGCCCATCGCCACCTGCAGCTGGTGGCGGCTGGCCGACGGGTGCACGCCGCTGATCAAGAGCCGCTCGCCCTTGCCGGAGGCCAGCAGGTCCATCGCCGCATCGAGCCGCGACTGGCCGCCGGTGAGCACGATGATGGCATCGGCCTTCGCCGGATCGGCGGGTGTCGTCATATGGCTGACCTTGTCGGCAAACCACCCGAAGCCGCCGGCAAAAAGCGCCAGCAGGGCCAGCAAGGAGAAGCAGCAGAGACGAAGCGCGAGTCTGAGGCGACCGGACCTGGCGGGCGCGGTGGCGCATGCAAGCGCCACTGGCATCCGTCCAGCCGTCCCGGTCGAGTCCCGCGCGTTCATCATCCTATGGTTAATCCTGAAATGCGGCCTTTGATAGATGAAAAGGCGCACATTGCGTTACGGCAGCTGCGTAGCCTGTGATCGCTGCCTTGCATGAGCATTACGTTTTTCAAAACCCGACTTCCTTTTTGTCGGGCGGGTATATCCAGCCACGACATGTTCAGCCTGAATCCGGCTGGCGGACATCGATGTCGCTCAGGTAAGCGACGACGGTGGCATGCGATGTCGCCGCCGTCAGCGCGCCGATCACCACGACCATCAGGCCGACGCCGAGATAGCCGGCCGAGCCGATGGCGAAATTGCCGAACAGCGCCGTCGCCTGGTCGGCCTGGGGCGTCGCCATGTTGCGCGACGACCACCAGGAAAAGACGATGAACACGGCAATGGCGGCGGCACCGCCGGCAGCGGCGCCCTTCATGCCGGTGACCAGGAAATGCCAGCGGAACTCGCGTGCGATGAAGCGCGCCTCGGCGCCGACGAAATGCAGGACTTCGATGATGTGGCCATTGCCGGCCATGGCGCCGCGGGTGGCGAACACCACGGTCAGCACGGTCGCCGACAGGATCAGCGCCAGAACGGCGAAGCCGATCGTCACCGTCGTGTGCCCCATGACCACGAGCCGGTCGACCCAGGTGCGGTGATCGTCGAGCGCGGCGCTCGGCAGCTTCGGCGTGATAGCGGCGCGCATGGCCGCGAAATCGGGCGGATTGGCCTCGTCTATGGTGACGATGACGAGCCTGGGCACGGGCAGCTCATCGATGTTGAGGCCGGTGCCTAGCCATGGCTCCAGCAGGCGCGCCGTCGCGTCGCGGTCGATGATCTTGGTTGCCTTCACGCCGGGGAACTCGCTGGCGATCTGCGAGGCCTGGGCGAGGGCCGCGTCCATGTCGAGGCCCTCCGCGGGCTTGATCTGGATCGTCGCTTCGCGCGAGATCTGGTTCTCCCACACCGAAGCGGTGTCGCGCACCAGCGTCACGGCGCCGAAGGTCAGGCAGGACAGGAAGGTCATGATGGCGATGACCAGCACCAACGCCCGGCCGGCGATGTTCTGCGCCGGCACGATCGGCGCCATGCGGCGCTGGACGCGCCGGACGGGCGCGGCGGTCTCGTCGGCTTCGTCGTGCATGTGATCGGCCGGAATGTCAGTCATAAACGTCCAGCCTTCCGCCCGCCAGAATCATGCGCCGCGCATCGACCTGCTCCATCAGGCCGAGGTCGTGGGTGGCTATGACCACCGCGGTGCCCAGCCGGTTCAGCTCGATGAAGAGCCTGAGCAGCCGCCGCGCCAGCGGCGGGTCGACATTGCCGGTCGGCTCGTCGGCAAGCAGGATCTCCGGCTGTTCGATCAAGGCGCGGGCGATCGCCGCGCGCTGCTTCTCGCCGCCGGACAGCACCGGCGGCAGCACATGCATGCGATCGCCAAGGCCGACCCATTTCAGCAGCTCGGTTACGTCGGTGCGGTAGCTTGCCTCCTCGCGCCCGCGCACGCGCAGGGGCAGCGCGACGTTCTCGTAGGTGGTCATGTGGTCGAGCAGGCGGAAATCCTGGAACACCACCCCGATGCGGCGTCTCAGCAGCGGCAGCTCGCCGCGCGAGATGCGCGAGCGATCCTTGCCGAAGATGGTGATGAGGCCGCGCGTCGGCTTCAACGACATGAACAGCAGGCGCAGCAAGGTCGTCTTGCCGGCGCCCGAGGGTCCGCTCAGGAACTGAAAGGAGCGCTCCGGAATGTGCAGGGAAATGTCGCGGAGGATTTCCGGACCCATGCCATAGCGGAGGCCGACGTTTTCGAAGCGGATCACGTTTGGCGACCTGAAGTTTCCGGCGGCGTTCCGCCTGCCTGTTCTCTGCCAAGACCATCGGCCGGCATGGTTAACGGTCGGTTAATTTCGGCTCGTTTTCGACGTTTCACAGCGGTTCCGGTGGGGAAGCGTTAACCAATTGCGTTTACGCAAAAGAAACGAAGACTGCACTGGTGCCGTAATGGCTGACAAACAAACCGCGCGCCCCGTTTCCGGCGAAATCATGACCGGCATGGCGGCAAATGCCGAGGCCGGGCGCATGGCGCCCGAGCCGGCGGCCGACATTGTCGATGCCGACTATGTGGTGCTGCCGCGTTTCGCCGGCCGCGCGGAGCAAATCGCCGCGCTTGTACCACCGCAAATATCCGCGGCGCCATCCGTCGAAGGCATGGGCATTCTGCGCAAGCCGGAGGCTACGCCCGCGCGGCAGGCTTCGCGCGGCGGACCCATCTTCTGGATCGCCGGCGTTGGCATGGCCCTGGCCGCGTTCTGGGTATCCGGCGGGCATGTGCTGGTGCGCCAGAGCCCGTTCTGGGCGAGTTCGGAACCGGCCAGCGCGCTCAGCATTTCCAGCGTGACCTCGCGAATCGATGAGACCGGGCTAAAGCCTGTGCTGTTCGTCGACGGCGAGGCTGCTAACGACGGGGAACGGGCAGAGGCACTGCCTCCGCTTGAAATCCGCGTCACCGACAACGCCAGCAACGTCATCCGCTACAGGCTGGGGACATCCAGCCGTTCACTGGCGCCCGGCGAAAGATTCGGCTTTTCCAGCCGCCTCGATGTGCCTAGAAACGGCGTGAAGACCGTCTCGGTCACCTTCGCCGGCTAAGGCGATCTCTCTGGAAAGGTAGATGATGCCAGTTGTTCGCGGCAAGGACATCGAGGTCCTGTTTTCAGCGTCGGCGATCGCCCGGCGCAATCTCGAGCTCGCCAAGGAAATCGCCGGGCGCGACTATCACGACCTGCTGGTGATCTCGATCCTGAAGGGTTCGTTCGTCTTTGCCGCCGACCTCATTCGCGCCATGCACGATGTCGGCCTTTCGCCCGAAGTCGAATTCATCTTCATCTCCAGCTACGGCGCAGGCACCACCAGCGGCGAAGTCAGGGTGTTGCGCGACATCGACAATGAGGTCGCCGGCCGCGACGTGCTTTTGATCGACGACATTCTCGAATCCGGCAAGACGCTCTCTTTCACACGCGAGCTGATGCTGTCGCGCGGCGCCAGAAGCTGCGCCATCGCGGTGCTTCTCGACAAACGCATGCGGCGCCAGACCACGCTCAATGCCGATTATGTCGGCTTCGATTGCCCGGACTATTTCGTCGTCGGCTACGGCATGGATGTCGCCCACGCTTTCCGGGAGCTGCCGTTTGTCGGCGTGGTGAAAGGCGACGCCTAAGGCTAAACCGAAAAGGCCATGGACGTTTCAAATTTTCAGAAAACGTCAATGTTTCGGCGGCATCTATCTCGCCATGGCAAAGCTTCTGATCGTCGAGGACGATGAGTCCGTCCGCACCCTGGCCGCCCGCGCGCTGGAGCGCGATGGCCACAGCGTCACCATCGCCGCCGACGGTGCGCAGGGGTTGACCCTGATCCAGCAGAACGCCGGTCGCTACGATCTGGTGGTGTCCGATATCCGCATGCCGGAGATGGACGGCATCGAGATGGCGACGGCAGCGGCAAAGCAGTTCCCGGCGATGAAGATCATGCTGATGACCGGCTACGCCGACCAGCGCGAGCGCGCCGAGGAATTGAACGGCATCATCCTCGATGTCGTGCAGAAGCCGTTCACGCTTGCCGAAATACGCTCCCGGGTCGGCCGCGCGCTCAGCTGTTTCGCTTGACCTGTCCTACGCCGCGTCACCGGTCGCGGCCAGTGCTGGCGCTGCGCCGCGCCGCCGCTCGCCGTTGAGCGCAAGCAGGCCAGCGCCGATGATCAATGCCGCGCCCAGCACGGTCGTTTCACGCGGGACTTCGGCGAAGAACAGGAAGCCCCAGAGCGGCGACCAGAGGATGCCCGTGTATTCGAAGGTGGCGACGCGGTTGGCCGGCGCCATCCTGTAAGCCTGCGACAGCAGGATCATGCCGGCCGAGGCGACGAAGCCGCAGGCTGCCATCTTCAGGAAATCCGGCATGGCCGGCCATACCCATGGCCGCACCAGGAAGTCCAGGCTCGGATGAACCGCATGCGTGATGCCCGCGAGGTGAAACACGGTGGCGACGGCGACCGCGCCGCTGAGATAGGCGCCGTTCTGGTAGAAGGCCATCACCGTCGACGATTCGGTGTCGCCAATCTTGCGCGCCATCAATTGCGAGAAGCCGTAGAGGAATGCCGAGCCGAGCGACAGCAGGGCTGCCCAATCGAACAATCCGGCGCCCGGCCGCAACATGACGACGACCCCGATCAGGCCGACCAGGACGGTCGCCAGCGTGCGCCAGGAAACGCGTTCGCCAAGATAGGGGCCGGCCAATGCCATGATGAACAGCGGCGCCATGAAGTAGAGCGCCACCGCATCGGCCAGCGGCAAGGCGGCGATGGCCAGATAATAGACGGTGTAGGAGCTGAACTGGATGAAGGCGCGCAGCGTGAGCATGCCGAAGCGGCGTGACAGGAGTGATTTCAGACCGACATCGAGATGGACGATGATAATGAGGATCGGCAGCGCGACGATCGCGCGGATCGCCATCACTTCCGTCACCGGATAAGCGCCGGACACGGCCTTCACCAGCGGGTCCTGCAACGAGAAGACCAGCACTCCGAGGCAGAGGCTCAGAATGCCAAGCACCATCCGGTTCTGCATCGTCGATCCAGCGAAAAAGAACCCGCCACCGTTTTTCAGGCAGCGGGCACGAGTGAGGACTTGTTGATTGGTCCGCAGCCGATTTCGCAGCCGCATATCCAATGGGTGGAGCAAATATCCTGCGGCGTTTGACATGTTGCAAACGAATTGGAATGATACCAGCAATCAAAAAACCTTATGGCAAAACCGATGAAGCCAATGCTCGACAGCGACCTCCTGCGGACCTTCGTGGCGGTCGCCGAGACGGGTAATTTCACCAAGGCCGCCGAAAAGGCCGGGCGCACCCAGTCGGCCGTCTCCATGCAGATGAAGAAGCTGGAGGACATGGTCGGCGACAGCCTGTTCGAGCGCGGCTCGCGCGGCGTGGCGCTGACGCGTCGCGGCGGCGAGCTGATCGCCAACGCCCGCCGCATCGTCTCGCTGCTCGACGAGACGGCCGCATCTCTGGTGGCGCCGCCGCTCGGTGGCCTGGTGCGCATCGGGATACCCGCCGAATACGGCCGCTCGATCCTGTCGCGGGCGCTCGGCGAATTCGCCAAGCGCCATCCGCGCGTCGAGGTAACAGTGCGCTACGCCCATTCCGCCTCGCAGGTGAGGGCGCTGGCGGCGGGTGAGCTCGATCTCGCGGTGGTGTTCGAGTGGGAAGGATTTTCCGGCGGCGAGGTGCTGATGCACGATCCGACGGTTTGGGTGACCTCGATGCTCCACCACATGCATGAGGAGCGCCCGGTGCCGATCGCGCTCTACAGCCGCGATGGCTGGTGCCGCGACTTCGCGATCAAGTCGTTGCAGCAGCGCGGTCTCGGCTACCGCGTCGCCTATACCAGCGATACCAATGGCGGCCTGGCGTTGGCCGTCACATCGGGCCTTGCGATCGCGCCGATATCGCGCAGCAACATCCCGCCCGACTGCCGGGAGCTCACATCCGCGGACGGCTTTGGCGACATCGATTCCTCGAACGTGGTGCTGCACCGGAATCCACTGGCGACAGGCGAAGCCGTCGACGGCATGGAGAACGCGATCCGCGAGGCCTTCATGCTCACCAGGCAGGCGCGGACCACGGCTGATCTTTGAAGATCGGGAGGTCCGGCAGAAACAATCCGCTGCCGCTCAGCCCTTCTCGAAGAAGGTCAGGCGATTGCCGAACGGATCGATGACCGTGACCTCTTTCGTCTCCCACGGCGTCGTTTCCAGGCCCGGCCGGTTGAAGCGATAGTTCCTGGCGCCGAGCTCGCCATGCAGGGCGACTATGCCGACCACCTCGACGCGGATGTTGGCCCCGGGCGAGCCGTCGCCATGGTGCTCGCTCAGATGCAGCTCACAGCCGTCGCGGCCGATGCCCATGTAGAGCGGAGCGTTGTCGTCGAAGCGATGCTCGAAGCGGACCTCGAAGCCGAGGAAGCCGACATAGAATTCCCGCGCCTTGGCGATGTCGAAGATGCGCAGGATCGGGGTGACGGTACCGAGCTTAGGCATGGGGGTGACGGTCCGGGATCGTGTGCCCGCGCTATTTCAGCTCTAGCAGGCGTTCGAGGTAGCTGCGTTCGATGTCGGGGCTCAGCGCATTGCCCAGCCGCTTGCGGATCGCGTCGAGAATCTGGCGGGCGCGCTGGACGTCGATTTCGTCCGGCACCTTGACCGAGGTGCCATCGTCAGGACCCTTGGTGGCGCGCGGCCGGCCGAGCGGGTCGCGGTCGGCATCCTGCTGCCGCCCGCCCTGCTCGCTGCCGCCCTGGTCGCCCTGCATGGCCTGCATCTGCTTCATCATGTCCTTGGCGCCGCGGCGCAACGCCTCTAGAGCCCGGCCCTGGTGGCCGACCGCCTGATCGCCATCGCCTTGGCCGAGAGCCTGCTCGGCATTGCCCATGGACTTGCCGGCCTCGCCGAAACCTTCATTGGGCTCCATGCCCATGCCCTCGAGGCCCTTCTTCAGCTGCTCGAGGTCGTTCTGCAGCTTGCCCTGACCTTCCTGCAGCTGCTTCAGCGCATCGGCGAACTCCTGCGGTGTCATCGGCTTCGGCCGGGCAAGGGGATCGCGATCGTCGCCTGGGCCAGGTTTCTGGCCGTCTTCCGATTGGCTCTGCTCGCCGTCCTGTCCAGCCTGCTGGTCGCCGTCTTGGCCGCGCTCGCCACGCTGCATCTGGTCGAGGCGGAAGGTGTCGTTCATCATTTCCTGCTGGCGCCGCATGATGTCGCCCAGCTTGTCCATCTGCTGGCGCATCTCGCTGTCCTGCTCGCCGCCCTGCTGCTGGCGGCCGGCCTGCAGGTTGTTCATCATGTCCTGCAATTGGGACAGCAACTGCTGGGCACGGTCGCGATCGCCTGATTTTGCCAGGTTCTCGATCTCGTTCATCATGCGATCGATGTCGCTCTGGCGCAGCTCGCGGCCGTTCTGCTGCATCTGCGGCGCATTCGGGTTCTGCTGGGCGCGCTGGGCGAATTCCTGCAGGAACTGGTTCATCGCCTCGCGCAGTTCCTTCATCGCCTTGTCGAGTTCCTCGTCGCTGGCGCCGTTCTTGATGGCGTCCTGCAGCGCCTGCTGCGCCTGCCTCAGCCGACGCTCGGCGGCCGACAGGTTGCCCTCCTCGATGCCGAGGGCGATTTCCCAGAGATAAGACACCTCGTTGCGCAACTGGTCGTCGCTCTCGGAAAGCTTGAGGCGGCTCCTCGCGCTCATAATGGCGAGGTAATGCGACATGTTGTCGAACGTGGCCTCGGGGCGAAGCGTGATGGCGTCCATCAGGTCGAGCACGCGCGGCTTGGCGTTGGCGTCGAGCGCCAACAGGCGGCGCTGTTCGATCACGGCGCGCGCCAGCGGGTTGGCGAAGGGCCGTTCCGGCATCACCAGGGTCTTGGTCTCGCTGGTGCCGGTCTGGCCGGCGTCGTCGGTGGCCGTCAGCGTGAGCTTGATCCTGCTGCCGGCCCAGACATGCTCGGTCAGGTCCTTGGTCGTCCTGGCGGTGGTCACCTTGCCGCCTCGGCGCGGCAGCGTCAGCGGCAGGTCGGGCGGGCCGTAAAGGGGATGGGCATTGGCGGACGGCGGGTCGGCCAGCTCGAACACAGCCTTGGCCGAGGCCGCGCCATAATCATCGTCGATCTGGTAGTTGAGCTCGATGGCGCCGTTGGCCGCGCGCTTCGGCTCGCCGACAAAGCGGATCGTCGGCGTTTTGTCGGGGATGACCGCGAAGGCCCAATGGCCGAGGTCGTTCTCGCCCGATTTTAGCGTCAGCTTCCCATCGGTGTTCAGCTTGCCGGTGAACTGGCGAACCTTCGGCGCGGTCTGCCCGGCGTCGGGTGGCGCGGCCTTGGGCGCCGCCGGTTCGATCGCGCGGTCATTGCCGTTCGGATCGACATAGCTCAGGGTTTCCTCGCCGGTTCCGCCGGTGACACGCAGCGAGACGTCGCTGCCTTGCGGGACGGTGAAGGTCTGGGCGGCCTGGTTGGCCTCGGCGGTCAGAAACAACGGTGGCTTGCCGGTATAGGCGGGCGGCGTCACCCAGGCGTCGATGCGCGGCGGCACCGCGTCGCGCGTGGCGCGGGCGGCGAAACCATCGCCGATGCTGCCGCCAAACGGGCCGAGGGAGAAAGCGAAGGCGGTGACCAGCAGCAATCCCGCGAGGGTTCGCAGCCCCCAGCGGTCATAGTCCGGCACCCTGGGGCGCGGCCGGTCGGCGCCGAGGCTGGAGAGCCGCTCCGCCATGCGTTTCTGGTGCTCGCGCCATAGCGCTTGCGAGAAGAGGCTCTCGGCGCCGCTTGGCCGGTCGGTTTGCACCTGGACGGGGCTGTGCAGCAGCTCATTCGCAGCTTCGATACGACTGTCGACCTCGGCGGCCGACGGCATGCGGAAGAAGCGCAGCGGATAAAGCGCCGCGACAGCGGACAGGGCAAACAGGATCAAAAGCCCGATGCGCGCGGCGTCCGGCAGGCGGGGGAACAGGCCGAACCAGGCGACGCTGAGAAACAGGCTGGCGACGATCGCCAGCGGCAGGATCAGCGGCCAGCCGCGCTCGATGACGATCGCGGCCCGCGTCGCCAGCCGGCTGAGCGCCAGACGCCCGGCCAGGCCGCGTTCGCCGCTGGAGATGGGTCGTTCCGTCATCGGCCCTTCCTGCCCGGACAATGGCCCGGACCTCATAGGCAAAAGAATACCAGCAAACACGGCAAAGGCGAGGCGCGTTCCAAAATCGTGAAGGCGCCGGGCCGGCTTTCGGTCAGAAATTCGCGGGATTCGTGTTGGAACCGCAGACCAGAACAGCCACGCGTTCGCCCGGGGTGGGCTCATAGCGGCCGGAAAGCATCGCGGCAAAGGCGGCGGCGCCGCCGGGCTCGGCGATGATTCGCACGCGGTCCCACAGTGCTTTCTGCGCCGCCACGATGTCGTCGTCGCTGACCAGGATCGACCGCTCGACGAAGGCTTCGGCGATCGGGAACATCATCTCGCCGACGCGCTTGGGCGCCAGCGAGTCGGCGGCGATGCCCTCGGCCGGCGCATCGACCGGTTTGCCGGCCTCGAAGGCGCGGTGAAGCGTCGGCGCGCCTTCGGGCTCGATGGCGACAATGCGGATACGGCCGGAGAACCAGGCGGCGATGCCGCCGATGAGCCCGCCGCCGCCGACCGCCACGAGCAGCGTGTCGATCTCGGGCAGGTCGACCTCGATCTCGAGACCAAGCGTGCCCTGGCCGATCAGCGTCTCCTCCTGGTTGAAGGCGTGGATCTGCAGGGCGCCGGTCCTGGCGGCGAAATCCTCGCTGGCGGCGAGCGCCTCGGCGTAGCGAGCGCCGCCGACGACCAGCTCGGCGCCATAGCCACGGATGCGTTCGAGCTTGGCCGGCGGGCTGACCTCCGGCACGAAGATGGTGGCCTTGTGGCCAAGCTTCATCGCGGCATAGGCGACAGCTGCGCCATGATTGCCGCCGGAGGCGGCGACGACGCCCGCCTCAGGCACCTGCCGCTCCAGCAGATTGGTGAAGGCGCCGCGCGCCTTGAAGGAGCCGGAATGCTGCAGGCATTCGAGCTTGAGGTCGACGGGGAAGGACGAACGTCCGAAGTCGGCCATGTCGACGCGCATCACCGGCGTGTGGCGAACGTAAGGGCGGATGCGGGGTTCGACTGCCGCGATGCTTTCGCGCGTGATCTTCCTGTCATTCAGCATGGACTGCTCCTCGGGATTGACTTCAATTAGTAACTTAGCAAAATGGCTAAATGCAAGAGGTGGACATCTTCAAAGCGATCGCCAACGAACGCAGGCTGCAGATCCTCGACTGGCTGAAGGATCCGCGCGCGCATTTCCCACCGCAAGTCGACGGCGATCTGGTCGAGGACGGCGTCTGCGCGCTGCTGATCGCGGAAAAGCTCGGCATTACCCAGGCAACGCTGAGCGAGCATATGCGCGTGCTGACCCAGGCGGGTTTGCTCTCCACCAAGCGTATCAAGCAGTGGATATTCTACCGACGCGCCGAGGACAGGATCGCCGAAGCCAAGGCGCTGATCCTCCGAAAAATCTAGCGCTTACTTCAGCCAGTCCGGCAGCGAATCCAGGCCGATCAGTTCGTCATAGGTCTGGCGCGGCCGCACGACATGGAAGCGGTCGCCTTCGACCAGCACTTCCGGCACAAGCAGCCTGGTGTTGTAGGTGCCGGCCTGCACCGCGCCATAGGCGCCGGCCGTGGCGACGGCGATGAGGTCGCCAGCCTTCAGCCGCGGCAGATCGCGGTCGAGGCCGAGGAAGTCGCCGGTCTCGCAAACGGGGCCGACGACATCGACCTTCATCCGCCGCGCGGACGAAGGCTGCTGCACGACCGGCTTGATGTCATGAAAGGCGTCGTAGAGCGTCGGTCGGATCAGGTCGTTCATGGCGGCGTCGACAACGAGGAAGTTCTTGGCGTCGCCTTCCTTCACGTAGATCACCTCGGAGACGAGGATGCCGGCATTGCCGACGATCAGCCGGCCAGGCTCGAACATCACCTTCAGGCCAAGGCGAGTGACATGCTTCCTGACGATCTCGGCATAGGCATCGGGCAACGGCGGCGGGCTGTTGTCGACCCGGTAGGGAATGCCGAGGCCGCCGCCGAGGTCGACATGGTCGATCGCATGCCCATCGGCGCGCAGCACGCCGACCAGTTCGGCCAGCAGCGCGAAAGCGTCGTCGAAGGGCTGCAGCTCGGTGATCTGGCTGCCGATGTGGGTGTCGATCCCGGTCACCTTGATGCCCGGTAGTTCGGCCGCGCGGGCATAGACCTGCCGGGCGCGCTGCCACGGGATGCCGAACTTGTTCTCGGCCTTGCCGGTCGAAATCTTCTTGTGGGTCCTGGCATCGACATCCGGATTGATGCGCAGCGAGACGGGCGCCACCTTGCCGAGCGCCGCCGCGCGTGCCGACAGCAATTCAAGCTCCGGCTCAGACTCGACGTTGAAGCAGAGGATGCCGGCGCCAAGGGCAAAGTCCATTTCCCGCGCGGTCTTGCCGACGCCCGAAAACAGGATCCTGTCGGCCGGAATGCCGGCCGCCAGAGCGCGACGCATTTCGCCCTCCGACACCACGTCGGCGCCGGCGTCCTGGCGAGCCAGCGTCCTCAGCACGGCCTGGTTGGAATTCGCCTTCATGGCATAGCAGACCAGCGCGTCGAGGCCGGCAAAGGCCTCCTTGAATACGCGGAAATGCCTGGTCAACGTCGCCGTCGAATAGCAGTAGAACGGCGTGCCGACTTCAGCGGCGATATCGGGGATCGCCACATCCTCGGCGTGGAGCACGCCGTCACGATAGTCGAAATGGTTCACGAGAAAAGCTTCCGGACGTTGGAGCTCGACGAGATCGGGTTGATGCCGTCGGCTCTAGAGCAATGGATCGAGGATGAACTTCCTGTCCTTGACCGGTTTCTCCGGCTCGGGCGGCACCGGCTGCTTGGCTTTCTCGGCATCCTTGCGCGCCTGCTCGGCCGCCTCGTAGGGCGTGTCGAGGCCGGTCCTTCGGCCGCAGGCCGTGACGGCGACCATCGCCGCGAGCAGCGCCAGCGTCACCAAAATCCTGCCTCGGGTCATCGGTCCACCGTTTGAACTGTTTTCTGTGCTGCCGCTTTTAGCCGAGTTTTCAGCGCATTGCATCCCGGCAATTGTTTTGATGCATGTCGTTGTCCCAGTACCGCTGCACACTTCTCGGCGACATGCATTAAGCCTTGGCCAGCCGCTTTTTCCAGTAGCGGATCTGCTTCCTCACCTCCGACGGCGCGGTGCCGCCGAAGCTTACCCGGCTCTTCACCGAATTCTGCACCGCAAGCACCGAGAAGATGTCGTCGGTGATGCCTGGATGGATCGACTGCAGGTCCTCAAGCGAAAGCTTTTCCAGCCCGACCTTCTTCTCCTCGGCAAGCGCCACGGCGCGACCGGTGACGTGATGGGCCTCGCGGAAGGGGAGGCTGAGATTGCGCACCAGCCAGTCGGCCAGGTCGGTGGCTGTGGTGTAGCCGGCGCCGGCCGCCTTCTTCATGGCGGCGGCGTTCACCGTCATGTCGCGCACCATGCCGGTGGTCGCGGCGATCATCAGGTCGAGCGTCTCGGCTGCGTCGAAGACGGCTTCCTTGTCCTCCTGCATGTCCTTGCCATAGGTGAGCGGCATGCCCTTCATGACGGTCAGCAGGCCGACGAGGTGGCCGTTGATGCGGCCGGTCTTGCCGCGCACCAGCTCGGCCGCGTCGGGGTTCTTCTTCTGTGGCATGATCGAGGAGCCGGTGGAGAAGGAATCCGACAGGCGCACAAAGCCGAATTGCGGCGTCGACCAGATGATGATCTCCTCGGCGAGCCGCGACAGATGCGTGCCGCAGATCGCCGCCATCGACAGGAATTCGAGCGCGAAGTCGCGATCGGACACGCTGTCCAGCGAATTGCGCGTCGGCTCACGGAAGCCGAGCGCCTTCGCCGTCATATGGCGGTCGATCCCGAAGCTGGTGCCGGCAAGGGCGGCTGCGCCCAGCGGGCTTTCATCCATGCGCTCGATGGCGTCCTCGACGCGCGAGAGGTCGCGGCCGAACATCTCGACATAGGCCATGCAATGGTGCCCGAAGGTCACCGGCTGCGCCGCCTGCATGTGGGTGAAGCCGGGCATGACCGTCGAAGCATGCTCTTCCGAGCGCTCGAGGAAAGCGGCGATCAGCTCCTTCAGCGCCCGCGCGACGCGCTGGCACTCCTGCTTGACCCAAAGCCTGAGGTCGACGGCCACCTGGTCGTTGCGCGAGCGCGCCGTGTGCAGCCGCCCCGCGGCCGGCCCGATCAGGTCGGCAAGGCGGGCCTCGACGTTCATGTGGATGTCTTCCAGCCTGGTCGAGAATTCGAACGTGCCGGCCTCGATCTCCTTCAGGATCATGTTCAGTCCGTGCGCGATCTTTTCTTGATCGGCCGCCGAAATAATGCCCGTTTGCGCCAGCATCTCGCTATGGGCGATCGATCCGCCTATGTCTTGCGCATAGAGTTTGCGGTCGAACCCGATCGATGCGTTGATCGCTTCCATGATCGCGGCCGGACCCGAGGCAAAACGTCCGCCCCACATCTGGTTGCTGGCCTTCTTGTCGCTCATCGCTATAACCCGTGCTCCGGAGCAGTTTTGAAAATGGCAGACGGCAATAGGTACTTTATTCCGGCCCCGCGCCTCATCCTCGCCGCCCTTGCGGCGGGCGTTCTGGCAGGCGCGGTCGCGGTATATGTCAGCGAGAGCGGGTCTGGCAACAACGCCCCCGCCAAGGTCGCCACGGCCGATAGCAAGGACGATGTTATCTGCGAGGCTAAGGCCGCACGGGCGAAGCAGGTCGCGGCCAAGGCCGTCGGCCAGGTCGCGGCGCTGCAGCCTGCCGATCCGTCGCAATCGTTGAAGAGCCTTGCCTTCAATGGTCCAGACGGCAAGCCGATGACGATCGCCGACCACGCCGGCAAGACGGTGCTGCTCAATCTGTGGGCGACGTGGTGCGCGCCGTGCCGCGCCGAGATGCCGGCGCTCGACGCGCTGCAGAAGGAAAAGGGCGGCAATGCCTTCGAGGTCGTGGCGGTCAATGTCGACACCGGCGACGACGCCAAGCCGAAGAAATTCCTCAAGGACATCGGTATCGGGACGCTCGGCTATTACCGGGATTCGACCATGGGCCTGTTCAATGAGGCCAAGACACGCGGCCTGGCGCTCGGCCTTCCCGTCACCATGCTGATCGATGGCGAAGGCTGCCTGATCGCGCATATGAACGGCCCCGCCGAATGGTCGAGCCCGGATGCCAAGCGGCTGGTGGAAGCAGCGCTTGCGCCCTGATCCCAGGTGACGGTCAGTTCGAGCGTAGCGCGGCGGCCGGCTGAAGCATCAAGATGCTGCCGCCGCCAGGGCTGACGACGCGATCATTGGCCGCCGGCGCCGCAATGCCCGTCAGGTCGCTGAATCCCTCGATCGGGCCTGGGCGGCCGAGATAGTATCCCTGGCCGATCTCGCAGTCCTCGGCGTCGAGGAAGCGCAATTCGTCCAAGGTCTCGACGCCCTCGGCCAGAACCGGCAGGCCGAGGCCGCGTCCCAATCCAAGCACGGCGCGCACGATGGCCGCTACCTGGCCGTTCCTGTCGACCGATTTGATGAAGGATCCGTCGATCTTGATCTTGTCGAACGGGAAAGCGCGCAGATTGGACAGCGACGAGTAACCGGTGCCGAAATCGTCCATGGCGACGCGCACGCCAAGCGCCTTGACCTGGCGCAAGGTCGCAAGCGCCCTCGGCATGTCCTTGATGAGCGCCGTCTCGGTCACCTCGAGCTCGAGCCGGCCGGCAGCCAGGCCGGACCGCAGCAGGACCTCATGCACCTTGCTGCTGAAATTCGGATTGTGGAGCTGCACCGCGGACACGTTGACGGCGATCATCAGGGGATGTCTCCA
>JBFLWR010000056.1:0-8090 GCA_040755925.1 Pseudomonadota bacterium | reverse complement strand
GGCGCCGGCCCCTCGGGAGAGCCGGCGCCCGTCTTGTCCGGGCACTAGGAGCTGCCCGGAAAGCTCAGGCGGCTATTCGCGCTCGCCGGTGAAGTTCAGCAGCAGCTGGAAGATGTTGATGAAGTTCAGATAAAGCGAGAAAGCGCCGAAGACGGCGAGCTTCTGTTGCGATTCCGCGTCGAAGTTCTCGGCATACTGCTCCTTGATGGTCTGCGTGTCCCATGCGGTCAGGCCGATGAAGACGGCGATGCCGATCACCGATATGGCGAACTGCAGCGCGGTCGAGCCGAGGAACATGTTGACGAGGCTCGCGATCACCACGCCGATCAGGCCCATGACCAGGAAGGACGAGAACTGCGTCAGGTCGCGTCTGGTCGTGTAGCCATAGAGGCTGGTGGCGCCAAACATGGTCGCGGCGATGAAGAAGGTGCGCGCGATGCTCGTTCCGGTGAAGACCAGGAACACCGACGCCAGCGAGAGGCCCATGACGCCACAGAAAGCCCAGAACATGGCCTGCGCGCTGGCCGCCGACATCGTCTGCATCTTGAACGAGAACAGCATGACGAAGGCGAGCGGCGCCAGCATCACCACCCACTTCAGCGGGCTGGAGAAGATCGGAACATAGAGCGCCGGCGTCGAGGATACGGCGAACGCGACGATGCCGGTGACCACGAGGCCGAGGCCCATGTAGTTGTAGACGCGCAGCATGTGCTGGCGCAGGCCCTCGTCATAGGCTGCCCCGGCCTGGACGCCGGTGCCCATTCGATATCCCAGATTGGGGCTGTTCATTTGGTTCTCCTTGGTTGGGACGGTTCGTTTCAGTGTTTCAGTAAAGGGTTCTGGCCAGTTTCTCGGCGGCGCGGTCGAGATTGCCGGCATCGCCGCGGCCGACGACCGCGTAGGCAACCTCGCCGATCTGGAAATAGGCGGACGAGATATCGCCCGAGGGCGCCACCGTCGGCTTCACCACGTCGAAGGTGCCCGGCCTGATGGCAAACAGCGAGACCAGCCCGAGATCCTTGGTCTCGACCGCCATCTCGACGCTCGGCCCGAAACGCGACGGATAGACCTCGACGTCACGGATCTTCCAGTCGGCGGGCAGCGACGGCATGACGATCGCGGTCGCGGCGCGGATTTCGTCGGCATTGTAGCCCGGCGCTTTCGTCTGGGATTGCATCGCCTCGCGCACCAGCGTCGTCCTGTGCGCGCTCACCGCCTCCTCGACATAAGCCGGCGGCTGCGTCGAGGCGACGACCTTGGTGACGGCGATCGGCCCGAAGATGCCATTCGCCAGCCAGCCTGCGCCGACCAGCAGGGCGGCGGCGGCCGCGCGCTGCAGGACGGCGAAGATACGGCCCTGTGCAAGCCCCCTCTCAAGCCGGCGCGCCGCCTCGGTAGTCGCGGGTCGCGCCATGCCGCCCGAGCCGGCAAGCGCCACGCGCAACTCGTCACGCATTCTCAGGTCCGACATCACGCGCGCGGCGGTCTCCGGGCGAGCGGACAGGTACGCTTCGACCTCGATGCGGCGGGCGACCTCCAATTGGTCGTCGACATAGGCGTCGAGATCCGCGTCGGTCACCGGGTCGACAATGGCCGTCATGAGTCACCTCCCACGATCCGCAGATGGTTCTTGCCGCGCTCCGGAGCGCCCTGCTCCATTTCGCGCAGCGCCGCGCGCGCTCGGCCGATGCGCGACATCAGTGTTCCCAGCGGCACGCTGCTGACCTGCGCGGCCTGGCCGTAGCTCAGCCCCTCGATGGCGACGAGGTGCAGGGCCGAACGTTGTTCTTCGGGCAGCGCCAGGAAGGCTTCGCGGACCTGCGACAGGCGCACCGAATGCTCTTGAGATGGAGGCACGCTGGTGTCGGCGAGATGTCCGGCCTGCTCGATCCGAGCCGCCTCCGAGCGTCGCGAGCGCATGCGGTCGATGAAGGTGTTGTGTACGATCGCCAGAAGCCAGGCGCGCAGGTTGCCGCCCGAGCGGAAGGTGCCGCGCCGCTCGTAGGCGCGCACCAATGCATCGTGCACCAGATCCTCGGCGTCGGTGCTGTCGCGCGTCAGCGAGCGCGCATAGCGGCGCAACGAGCCAAGCTGCCCAACGATATCGAAGCGTGTCATCGACCGTTTCATGCCCTGTTTACGGAGCATGTGGGGATTTTAATCCCTCCGCCCTGTCTTTTTCGACGGGCTCGGGCCTTTGGCGGAGGTATTGGCCTCGATCCCGTCTGGTCGGGGAGGAAACCTCTGGCGCAGCGCAGCCGATTTGCGTATCACTCCGCCGGCATTGGAGCCGTATCGATGTTTGAAGACCTGCAGCCCGCGCCCGCTGACAAGATCCTCGCCCTGATCGGGCTCTACCGGGCCGATACGCGCCCCGGAAAGGTGGACCTCGGCGTCGGCGTCTACAAGGACCGCGAAGGCAGGACCCCGGTGATGCGAGCCGTGCGCGAGGCCGAGAAGCGGCTGCTCGCCAGCCAGGACACCAAGACCTATCTCGGCCTTGCCGGCGACACCGGCTTCAACGCCGCCATGATCAAGCTGGCCTTCGGCGGGAAGGCCGATCTTTCGCGCATCCGCGCGGCACAGGCGCCGGGCGGATCGGGCGCTCTCCGGCTGGTGGCCGAGCTTTTGCAGCGCACGCGCGCCGGCGCGACTGTGTGGGTGTCCGATCCGACCTGGCCGAACCACCTCCCGGTGATGCGCGCCGCCGGCCTGCAGGTCCGCGAGTATCCCTATTTCGACGCTGCGTCGGGGGCGGTCCGCTTCGACGCCATGCTGGCCGCGTTGCGCGCGGCAAAGAGTGGCGATGTCGTGCTGCTGCATGGCTGCTGCCACAACCCGACCGGCGCTAACCTGGATGCCGGGCGGTGGGCGAAGGTCGCCGATGTGCTTCTGGAGCGCGGGCTGCTGCCGTTCGTCGACATCGCCTATCAGGGTTTTGGCGAGGGGCTCGACGCCGACGCCGCCGGCCTGCGGCTGCTCGCTGAAAAGGTGCCGGAAATGGTCGTCGCTTCGAGCTGCTCCAAGAACTTCGCCGTCTATCGCGACCGTGTGGGCGCCGCCATGATCTTGGCCAAGGACGGCGCCCAGGCAGATGTGGCGATGAGCCAGATGCTCGCTGCCGCGCGCGCGCTCTATTCGATGCCGCCGGACCATGGTGCGGCGGCCGTGCGCATGGTGCTGGAAGACGCGGCGTTGAAGGCAGACTGGGAGTCGGAGCTGGAAGAGATGCGTCTGCGCATGCTGAGGCTGCGTGTCGCCTTCGCCGAAGCCCTGCGCCGGCAATCCAATTCCGACCGCTTCGATTTCGTCGCCAGCCACCGCGGCATGTTTTCCCGCCTTGGCCTGACCGAGGCGCAGGTGGAGCGTCTGCGCACCGAGCATGCCGTCTACATGGTCGGCGACAGCCGCATCAATGTCGCCGGTTTGCCGGAGGACGGCATGGACGACCTCGCCAAGGCGATCGTTTCCGTCCTCGACTGAAGGCCCGACAGCTGTGGACAAGTCGCGCCGGGCCGTTGGTTGCCTCGCGCGGCGCGGGATAGGCTCTACGCCATGAAGCCCTCCAAGGACATTTCCCGGCTGATCGAGATCATGGCGGCGCTGCGGGCGCCGAAGACCGGCTGCCCGTGGGACATTGAGCAGAATTTCTCGACCATCGCCCCCTACACGATCGAGGAGGCCTATGAGGTGGCCGACGCGATCGCGCGTGGCGATTTCGACGATTTGCGCGAGGAACTGGGCGATCTGCTCCTCCAGGTGGTCTATCACGCGCAGATGGCGCAGGAGATCGGTGAGTTTGCGTTTGGTGACGTGGTGGAAGCCATCACCACCAAGATGATCCGCCGCCATCCGCATGTCTTCGGCGACGAGAAGGCGCGCAGCGCCGGCATGGCCAAGGGCATGTGGGAGAAGATCAAGGCGGTCGAGAAGGCCGACAAGCGCAGTGCTCGTATCGCGCGCGGCCTCGACCCGGAGGACCACGGCAAAGGCTATCTCGACAGCATCCCGGTCGCCCTGCCAGCTCTGACCCGAGCGCTCAAGCTGCAGGAGAAGGCTGCCCGCGTCGGTTTCGATTGGAGCGAGGCGGCGCCTATTCTCGATAAAATCGAGGAAGAGATCGGCGAATTGCGCGAGGCGTTGGCCAAGGGCGACAGCGCCTCCATCAAGGACGAATTCGGCGACATGCTGTTTGCGGTCGTCAATCTCGGCCGCCACCTCGAGCTCGATTCCGAGGTGGCGCTCAGCGGCACGAACGAGAAGTTCCGCTCCCGCTTCCACTATGTCGAGCGCGCTGTCGAGGAATCAGGCGGCTCGCTTGATAAGGCGACGCTGGACGAGATGGAAGCGCTCTGGCAGCAGGCCAAGGGCGCGAAGTAGGCGCGCCGCTCAGCCCTGGTCCCTGCGGTGCAGCCGGCTCTCGATTTCCTGCCTGGTGCTATGGGTCGCGGTCAGTGAGATGGTGACGCTGCCGTCCTCGTTGTCGGTCCGCGAAACGACATCGCCGTTGCGGTAAAGCCAGTCGACCTGGCCGAGCTGAGTTGGCGCTAGCGTCACCGTCATGGTTTCCAGCTCGCCGGACACGCGTGTCTCGATGATGGCCTTCAGCGTGTCGATGCCCTCACCGGTCGCGGCCGATATGGCGATTGGCGGCGCCTTGCCGCCGGCGCCTTCGGCGAGCAGCCGCTCGCGGTTGCCTTCGTCCAGCAGGTCGATCTTGTTCCAGACCTCGATCACCCGATTGGTGTCGCCGGCGTCGACGCCGAGATCGCCAAGGATGCGCTCGACATCCTCGGCCTGAGCGGCGGTGTCGGGATCGGAGATGTCGCGCAGATGCAGCACGAGATCAGCCTCGACGACCTCCTCCAGCGTAGCCCGGAAGGCGGCGACAAGGTGAGTCGGCAGATCGGAAATGAAACCGACCGTGTCGGACAGGATGATCGGCGTGCCATGCGGCAACCGCACGCGGCGCAGCGTCGGGTCCAGCGTCGCGAACAGCATGTCCTCGGCCAGCACCCCCGCCCCGGTCAGCCGGTTGAACAGCGTCGACTTTCCGGCATTGGTGTAGCCGACAATCGCCACAACCGGGAAAGGCACCTTCTTGCGCTTGGCGCGGTGCAGGTCGCGAGTACGGCGCACCGTTTCCAGCTCATGCTTCAGCTTGGTGATCTTGTCCTGCAGGATTCGACGGTCGGACTCGATCTGAGTTTCGCCCGGGCCGCCGAGGAAGCCGGCGCCGCCGCGTTGCCGTTCAAGGTGGGTCCAGCTCCGCACCAGCCGGCCCTTCTGGTAGTTGAGGTGAGCCAACTCGACCTGCAGCGTGCCTTCCTTGGTCCGGGCGCGCTCGCCGAAAATCTCCAGGATCAGCCCGGTGCGATCGAGCACCTTGGCGTTCAGTTCCTTTTCGAGATTGCGCTGCTGCACCGGCGTCAGCGGATGGTCGACGATGACCAGCTCCGCCTTGCGCTCTTTGACGATATCGGCGAACTCGGCCACCTTGCCGCTGCCGAGCAACGTCGCGGGGCGCGGGTCGGCGACCGTCACGACAGCCGTGTGGACCGGATTGAGGTCGATCGCGCTGGCCAGCCCGACTGCTTCGTCATGGCGGGCGTCGGCGGAACGGCTCAGCCGAGGGCGATTCGAATCATCTTCGCCACGGGGCTGGCGCGTAAGCACAGGCACGATGACAACCGCGCGGGTCGGGTCCTTGGCTTCCGGCCCGAGCTGGTGTCCTTGTTTTCCGCGAACGCTGCGGTCCGCGTCTCTCTCTCGTGCCAATCAGGCGCCCTGGCTTTCCTCGCCATCGAACATCTGAACCGGCTGGCTCGGCATGATCGTGGAAATGGCGTGTTTGTAGACGAGCTGGGAGTGCCCGTCCCGGCGCAACAACACACAGAAATTGTCGAACGAAGTGACCACGCCGGTCAGCTTCACGCCGTTGATGAGGAAGATGGTAAGTGGATTTTTGCTCTTGCGAACTGAATTCAGGAACAGGTCCTGAAGGTTTTGCGATCGCTCCGCCATTTTTCTTGTCTTTCGCCGATCCCCTTCGGTCTGCGGGCCAATGCGCCAAATTACGTGGCACCTGTCAAGCGCGCAAACCCCCTCTTGCCGCCTAAACGACAAGCAGAACGAGATAGTTGATGTTCATTCCAGTTGTGCGGTTATCAGGCTGGACTTTTTTCCGCAATGTCAAAAAAGGCCTGACGCAACGAAAGTGTCATGGAGCCGGGGTGGCCATTTGCGACCGGCGCGCCGTCAATTTCGATCACCGGCATGGCGATCGTGGTCGCCGAGCTGATGAAAGCCTCGCGCGCCGCCTTGGCCTCGGCGACCGAAAACCCACGCTCCTCGATCTTCAGGCCGAGCCTTGCGGCGACATCGAAGAGCGTCGTGCGGGTGATGCCACGCAGGATGCCATGATCGGCCGGCCGCGTCACCAGCACACCGTCCCTGGTGACGATCCAGGCGTTGGACGAGCCGCCTTCCTTGACCGTTCCGTCGGTATCCACGAACCACGCCTCCTGGGCGCCGGCCTCCTTGGCCTTCTGCTTGGCAAGCACGTTCGGCAGCAGCCCGGTGCTCTTGATGTCGACGCGGTCCCAGCGATTCTCGGGCACGGTGATGACCTTGATGCCGGTCTCGACCCGTTTGGCTGAAGCGGCCGGATCAGCTTTGCGGGCGGTAATCACCAGCGACGGCCTGGTGCCGGCGGGCGGGAAGACGAACTCCCGGCTGGCGACGCCGCGCGTCACCTGGAGATAGACAAGGCCGTTGGCGACATCATTGCGGCGCACCACCTCGCGCAGCAGCATGGGCAGCACGCCTTCCGAGACGGGCCACGCGATCGACAGCTCCTTCAGCGAGCGCTTGAGCCGGGCCAGATGGCGCGGCATGTCGACGATGTAGCCGCGCGCCACCTCGCAGACCTCGTAGACGCCGTCGGCGAACTGGTAGCCGCGATCCTCGATGTGGACCTGGGCGTGGGCATGGACGACGTAGCGCCCGTTGACATAGGCAATGCGCGGCATGAACCACCTCTGGGAAATGTCAGGTTTTCTTAGGCGATTCCGCCCTCGCCGTAACGGACAATCGCGTGGACCAAGGCTGGCTTACACACCGAGCGACTTCAGTTTGCGGTGCAAGGCGGAGCGCTCCATGCCGATGAACTCGGCCGTCTTCGAGATGTTGCCGCCGAAACGGTTGATCTGGGCGATCAGATAGTCCTTCTCGAACTGCTCTCGTGCTTCGCGCAGCGGCAGCGCCATGATGTGCTGGTCAGACTGGTTCGGCGTGCGCGGCATGACGTCGCCGATCTCGGAGGGCAGAAGGTCGGCGGTGATTGGCGCATCGACGTCGCCGCCACGCGCCAGGATCATCAGTCGCTCGACATTGTTGCGCAGCTGGCGAACATTGCCCGGCCAATTATGCGCCTGCAGCACGGCCAGCGCGTCGTCGCCGATGCGGCGCGGCTTGATGCCGGCCTGGCGTGCGATCTGCTTCATGAAGTTGTCGACCAGATAGGGGATGTCCTCGCGCCGCTCGGCAAGGCCGGGAACCATGACCGGAACCACCGCCAGGCGATGATAGAGATCCTCACGGAAGCGCCCGTCGGCGATCATCGCCTCGAGGTTCTGCGAGGTCGAGGAGATGATGCGCACATCCACCTTCACCCGCTTGGTGCCCCCTACCCGCTCGAACTGCTGCTCGACCAGCACGCGCAGGATCTTGTTCTGCGTCTCGCGCGGCATGTCGGCCACTTCGTCGATGTAGAGGATGCCGCGATGCGCCTCTTCCAGCGCGCCGACCTTGCGTTCGGTGCCGTTCGATTCGGTGCCGAACAGCTCGATCTCCATGCGTTCGGGCGTGATGGTGGCCGCGCTCAGCGTCACGAACGGACCGGCTTTGCGCGAGGACAGCGTGTGGATGGCGCGCGCTGTCAGTTCCTTGCCGGATCCGGACGGGCCGACGATCATGACGCGGCTGTTGGTCGGCGCGACGCGCTCGATCGTCTGCCGCAACTGGCTCATGGCCGAAGACATGCCTATCAGGTCGAAGGTTTCGCCGCTGCGCTGCTTGAGGTCGGAGAC
>JBFLWR010000556.1:0-5662 GCA_040755925.1 Pseudomonadota bacterium | reverse complement strand
GGCCCTCTGGAATCTATAGGAACATAACAGGAACAACTGCTGCCGGAAGTGAACGTCATGGCGATGAGCGCCGTGGCGCGGGAAACTGTTTTTGCCCTGCGCCGCCAAATCGCGAAGATCGAAGGAACGCTGCCCGAGCGCCTGGAAGCGCCGTCGGGTAACGCACCTGCCGATGCGGCTAGATCGGATATGACGCTTGTGCGGCGCGGTCTTGCGGTGGCTTCGCCGGACGACTTCCTGCGCACCGGCATCGAACGCCTGGACACGGCGCTTGGCGGCGGTCTGCCCAAGGCGGCGCTCAGCGAAATCCACGGCCTGGAGACCCGCGATGCCGGAGCCGTCGCCGGCTTTGCGCTCTCGCTCGTCAGCCTGATCCTCAAGCAGAGGCAGGGGCTGCCGATCCTGTGGATCGGCACCGCGGAAATCTTCCACGAGGCGGGCTTTCCCTATGCCAGGGGGCTCCATGCTCTGTTCGGCATCGCGCCGGAGCAATTGCTGTTTTCCGAGGCGCCGAAACTGCTCGACGCGCTGTGGATCGCCGAGGAAGCCGCCCGCATGACGGCCTTCGCCGCAGTCATCCTCGAGATCCGCGGCAACCCGCAGCGGCTCGACCTCACCGCCACGCGCCGCCTCCATGCCCGCGCCCAGAATGCCGGCCGTCCAGTGCTCTTGCTGCGCCAGGCCGGCGAGGCCGAACCTACGGCCGCGCCGGTGCGCCTCGTCGTTTCGGCCGCACCCGCGGCGGCGCGCCGGACGGTTGCCGGGCCGCTGGCCGGCTCGATCGGCCGCCCCGCCTTCACCGTCGATATCGGCAAGAGCCGCACGGCCCTGCCTGGACAATTCACACTGGAGTGGAACCCCGATGAGCACGCTTTTGCAGAAAGAACAGAGAATTCTGTCGCTGTGGTTCCCATACCTTTGCGCGGAGCGGATCCTGCGCCAGCGCCTGGGGCGGTCCTGGCGTTCCCGTCCGTCGCATCATTTGCCGCTGGTGGTGAGCCATCGCGACAGCAACGCCCAGCGCATCGCAGCCCTCGACGAGCGGGCTGAAGCGCTGAAGCTGAAGCGCGGCATGGGTATTGCCGACGCCCGCGCCATGCATCCTTCGATCGACGTGGTGGAGGCCGACGCGGAAGCCGACCGCCGCCTGCTCGAAGGCCTTGCCGACTGGTGCGACCGTTACACGCCGCTGGTGGCGGTCGACGGCGATGACGGGCTGTTCCTCGACGTCACCGGCTGCACGCATCTGTTCGGCGGCGAACGCGCCATGCAGGACGAGATCCTGACCCGCTTCTTCCAACAGGGTTTCGATGTCCGCGCCGGACTGGCCTCGACGCCGGGCGCCGCCTGGGCGGCGGCACGCTTCCACGGCGACCGCATCATTGCCGGCGGCGAGGAGGAAA
Organism: Pseudomonadota bacterium; assembly: GCA_040755925.1. Classification (GTDB taxonomy): domain Bacteria; phylum Pseudomonadota; class Alphaproteobacteria; order Rhizobiales; family Rhizobiaceae; genus Mesorhizobium. The sequence goes on along the minus strand of JBFLWR010000556.1, from coordinate 4,259 downwards.
CGCTTCTTTCGCCGCTGCCGCTTTCGGCGTTGCGCATCGCGCCGGAGACCCGCGCCAGCCTCGAAAGCGTCGGCCTGCGCACGGCGGGTGCCGTGATGGCCGCGCCCCGCGCCCCGCTCGCCCGACGCTTCGGGACCGCATTGCTGCTGCGCCTCGACCAGGCGCTCGGCCGGCTCGACGAGGCTGTCTCGCCGCGCCTTCCCGTGGCGCCGCTTTCGGTCGAGCGCCATCTTGCCGAACCGGTCATGCTCACCGACGACATCGAACGGCTGGTGAGCCGGCTCGCCACGGCGTTGAAAGCCGATCTCGAACGGCGTGGCGAAGGCGCCAGGGCGCTCGCCCTTTTCCTCTTTCGCGTCGACGGCGCCGTCAGCCGCATCGCGGTCGGCACCTCGCGGCCGATGCGTGAGCCGGGACTGATCAAAAAATTGTTCCATGAGCGGCTCACCGCGCTGGAGCAGAACATCGACGCCGGCTTCGGCTTCGATCTCGTGCGGCTCTCCGTGCTCTCGGTCGCCGCCTTCGACATGCTTCAGGGCGACCTTGCCGGCGATGTGGACGACGATGACGCCGACATAGCGCTGTTCGCCGACCGCATCCGCGCCCGCCTCGGCGACGCCGCCGTGCTGAAGCCGGTCGTCGTCGAAAGCCATCTGCCGGAGCGTGCCGTGGCGATTATCCCGTTCGCGGAGGCGCCGCAACGGCGCATGCCGCCGAAACGACCCGACCGGTCGGCGCCGCCGATGACCATCTACCCGCCCGAGCGGCCGGTGCGCCTGTTCCGTTCGCCCGAACCGATCGAGGTCCCGGCGACCGAAATCCCCGAGGGTCCGCCGATGAATTTCCGCTGGCGGCGCGCACTCTATCGCGTCGCCCGCGCCGAAGGGCCGGAACGCATCGCCGCCGAATGGTGGCGGCAACTGCCTGGCGAGGAAGAGGCGCCGACCCGCGACTACTACCGCATCGAGGACAGCGAAGGGCGCCGCTACTGGCTCTACCGCCAGGGCCTTTACGGCAGTGCGGCACAGGCCGCGCCGCGCTGGTTCATGCACGGGGTCTTCGCATGAACGCGCTCACCGTCATCCCCTATGCCGAGTTCGGCATAAGCTCGAATTTCTCTTTCCTGCGCGGCGCCTCGAAGCCCGAGGAGCTGGTGGTCACGGCGAAATTCCATGGCTTCTCCTCGATCGGGCTCGCCGACCGCAACACGGTCGCCGGCGTCGTGCGCGCCTGGCAGCAGGCCAAGGTGGAAAAGCTCGCCTATCATCCCGGCTGCCGCCTGGTTTTCCGCGACGGCACGCCGGACATCCTCGCCTATCCTCGCGACCGCAAGGGCTGGGGACACCTCTGCCGCATGCTCACGCAGGCCAATCTGCGCGACGAGAACGAGAAGGGCGCGACGCTGCTCGAGCTTGGCGACCTGCTCCAATGGGGCGACCTGATGTCGCTGGCTGTCTTGCCCAATCTGTCGGGTGGCGCTGAGGGCAATCTGGCGCTTATTAGCCGGCTCAAGGACCGTTTTGGCGCGGCGCTCCGGCTGGCCGTGGCGCCGGATTATGCCGGCAATGACCGCTTCCGCATCGAGCAGGCGGCGGCGATGGCCGACCTCGCCCGCGTACCGCTGATGGCGACGAACGACGTGCTCTACCATGCCGCCGAGCGTCGTCCGCTGCAGGACGTGCTGACGGCGATCCGCCTCAACACGCCGGTTTCAGAGGTCGGGCTGGAGCTGACAGCCAATGCCGAACGCCATCTGAAGTCGCCGCTGGAGATGGCGCGGCTCTTCCGCCGGCATCCGCAGGCGCTGGCAGAAACGCTGCGGTTCGCGGATGAACTCACCTTCTCGCTCAGCGATCTCGAATACAATTATCCCGACGAGCCGACCGAATCCGGCCTCGGGCCGCAGGCCGAGCTCGAGCGCCTGGCGCGGGAAGGCGCGGCGCGACGCTACCCGGCGGGCGTCCCCGTGGATGTGCTGAAACGCATCGACAGCGAGCTCGCCCTGATCGAGCGCCTGAACTATGCGCGCTATTTCCTCACCGTCCACGACATCGTCAAATTCGCGCGCGGCAAGGACATCCTCTGCCAGGGCCGGGGCTCGGCCGCCAATTCCATCATCTGTTTCTGCATCGGCATCACCGAGGTCGGGCCCGAGCGGATCGACACGCTGTTCGAGCGCTTCATCTCGGAGGAGCGCAACGAACCGCCCGACATCGATGTCGACTTCGAGCATGAGCGGCGCGAAGAGGTCATCCAGTACATCTATGAAAAATACAGCGCCAAGCGCACCGCTCTGGCCGCCGCCGTCATCAGCTATCGCGGCCGCTCGGCGCTGCGCGAAGTGGCCAAGGCCATGGGTCTTTCCGAGGACGTCAGGAGCGCCCTGTCGAGCACGATCTGGGGTTGGTCGACCTCCGAGCTCGGCGAAAGGGAGGCCAACGCCGGTGGCCTCGACCGCAGCGATCGGCTGTCGCGCCAGGTGCTGGAGCGCGCCAACGAGATCATGGGTTTTCCCCGCCATCTCTCTCAGCATGTCGGCGGCTTCGTCATCACCCGCGACCGGCTCGACGAGGTCGTCCCCATCGTCAAGACGGCGATGGAGGAGCGCAAGATGGTCGAGTGGGACAAGGACGATCTCGACGCGGTGAAGATCCTAAAAGTGGACGTGCTGGCGCTCGGCATGCTGACCTGCCTGAAGCGCGCCTTCACCTTGCTCACCGATCATTACCCGCGGGCGCGGGATGAGTATGGACAACCCTATGTGCTCGCCACCCTCCCGGAGGAAGACAGGCGCGTCTACGCCATGATAAAGCGCGCCGACACGCTCGGCGTCTTCCAGATCGAATCGCGCGCGCAGATGTCGATGCTGCCGCGCCTCAGGCCAGAGAATTTTTACGACCTCGTCATCGAGGTGGCGATCGTGCGCCCGGGCCCGATCCAGGGCGACATGGTGCATCCCTATCTGCGTAGACGGCAGGGCAAGGAGGCCGTCAACTATCCCAGCCTGGAGCTGAAGAAGATCCTCGGCAAGACGCTGGGCGTGCCGCTGTTCCAGGAGCAGGCGATGAAGATCGCCATCGTCGCCGGCGGCTTCAGGCCGGGCGAGGCCGACGAACTGCGCCGCGCCATGGCCACCTTCAAGCGCACCGGCACCATCGGCAATTACCGCCAGCGCATGATCGACGGCATGGTCAACAACGGCTACGAGAAGGACTTCGCTGAGCGTTGCTTCAAGCAGATCGAAGGCTTTGGCGAATATGGCTTCCCGGAAAGCCATGCCGCGTCCTTCGCGCTTCTGGTCTACGCCTCCTGCTGGTTCAAGACCTTCTATCCGGACGTCTTCTGCGCCGCGATCCTGAATGCGCAGCCGATGGGATTCTACCAGCCGGCCCAGCTCGTCCGCGACGCGCGCGACCATGGCGTGGAGGTGCGCGAGGTCGACATCAACCATTCCGTCTGGGATTGCACGCTGGAGGACGCCGCCTTCGATCCGTCGCGCATCCTCGCACGCCATGCATCGATGCGCGGCGTCATCGAGACGGCTCATGCCGTGCGGCTCGGCTTCCGCCAGATCAAGGGCCTTTCCGAAACACGCATGGAAGCCGTCGTCGCGCGGCGCGGCGATGGCTACGTGTCGGTCAGGGATGTCTGGCTGCGCTCGGGCCTCGATGTCGGCGAGATCGAACGGCTCGCCCAAGCCGACGCCTTCCGCTCGCTCGGCCTCGACCGCCGCGCGGCCCTTTGGGAAGTGCGCGCGCTCGACGGCAAAAGTGCCGCCGAAAAGTTGCCGCTGTTCGACCAGCCGACGCTGCGCTTGCGCGAGCTGGAGCCGGAAACGAAGCTGCCGAAAATGCCGCTCGGCGAACATGTCGTCCACGACTACCGCTCGCTCGGCCTTTCGCTGAAGGCGCACCCGGTGGCCTTCCTGCGCGAGCGGCTGAACCGCGCCGGCATCACGCCCAATGCCGATCTGCCCTCGGTGCGCGACGGCAGGCGCGTTTCCGTCGCCGGCCTCGTGCTGGTGCGGCAGCGTCCGGGCAAGGGCAACGCGATCTTCCTCACCCTGGAGGACGAGAAATCGATCGCCAATGTCATCATCTGGCCACGCGTCTTCGATCGCTTCCGTTCCGTGGTGATGGGCGCGCGCTTCATCCGGGTCACCGGCAAGCTGCAGCATGAATCGGACGTCATCCACATCGTCGCCGACAGGATCGAGGACCTGACCCCCTGGCTGAGCGTGCTTTTGCAGGCGCCCACTA
>JBFLWR010000555.1:0-17161 GCA_040755925.1 Pseudomonadota bacterium | reverse complement strand
CAACTACGCCGACCGCTTCCTCAACGAGCTCAATTCGCACGGCAAGCTCTGCGACCTGATCATCGGTGACAGCCAGTGGATCGGCGGCGCCGCCGAGAACGGCCACTATGTCAAGCTGAACGACTTAATCGACAAGGAGAAGATCAGCATGGACGACTTCGAGCCGGCGACCGTGCTCGGCTATTCGGAGTGGCCTAAGAACACACCCAACTACTGGGCCCTGCCAGCCATGGCCGATGCGGTCGGCTGGACCTACCGCAAGGACTGGTTCGCCAAGCCGGAGATCCAGAAGGAGTTCAGGGAGAAGTACGGCCGGGATCTCGCTCCGCCGAAGACCTATGACGAGCTGAAACAGATCGCTCAGTTCTTCCAGGGCCGCGACGTCGACGGCAAGAAGGTCTACGGCGCCTACATCTTCACCGAACGGGGCTCCGAAGGCATCACCATGGGGGTGACAAACGTCCTGTATGACTACGGCTTCGAATACGAGAATCCGAAAAAGCCGTACGACATGAATGGGTTCGTCAATTCGGCGGACGCGGCGAAGGGCCTCGAGTTCTACAAGGATCTCTACAAGTGCTGCACCGCGCCCGGCATGACCGATGCCTACATGTCGGAGGGGCTTGACGCCTTCAAGTCAGGCCAGGTGGCCATGCAGATGAACTGGTTCGCGTTCTTCCCTGGCCTCTACAAGGACCCCAATGTCGGAGGCGACAAGATCGGGTTCTTCCCCAACCCTGCCGGGCCGCAGGCTCACTACACCCAACTCGGCGGCCAGGGCATCTCGGTGGTCTCCTATTCGGACCATAAGGATTCCGCCCTGAAGTACATCAAGTGGTTCGCGCAGCCGGCTGTTCAGCAGAAGTGGTGGGAGATCGGCGGCTACTCTGCGCTGAAAGCGGTCGTTGAGGCTCCCTCCTTCCCGAAGAGCGCGCCGTTTGCACCTGACTTCCTGCAATCGATGCAGATGGTGAAGGACTTCTGGGCCGAGCCAAGCTACGCCACATTGCTGCAAGCCATGCAGAAGCGCGTTCATGATTACGTCGTGGCCGACCAGGGCACCGCGCAGGAAGCGCTCGATAGTCTGGTCAAGGACTGGACCCAGGTGTTCCAGGACGACGGCAAGATGTGAACGGCTCCTCCCGAGCCAGACCGCAGCGTCCCGTGCCGCCGTGGCACGGGACGCAGTTGAGATAGATTTCAACGCCGAGACATCCAAGTGACCGAAGCAGGACTAACCATGCTTAATCGGACTGCGGACAACGTTGCGCGGGCCACTCCCGAGCCGTTGGCCGGCAGGATCCGGGGCATCAGCGACAAGGGCCTCGCCTGGCTGTTCATTTCGCCGACGATCGTGTTGCTTTTCGCCATCAACATCTTCCCGCTGTTCTGGGCGATCTACCTTTCCTTCACCAACTATCGCGCCAACCGCCCCAATGAGGCGGTGAAGAACCTGGGGCTCGCCAATTACCAGCGCATCCTCGGCGACCAGGACATCTGGATCGCCATGCAGGCGACGGCGCATTTCGTGTTCTGGACGATCCTGCTCGAGACGGTGATAGGCTTCACGCTGGCCTGGCTGATCGACCGCAAGTTCCGCGGTCATGCCTTCTGGACGACGATCATCCTGGTTCCGATGATGCTGTCGCCGGCGGTGGTCGGCAATTTCTGGCGCTTCCTCTACCAGCCGCAGACCGGCCTCTTCAATTACATCGTCGCCTTCTTCACCGGCCTGCCGCCGTCCTCCTTCGAGATGCTGGGCAGCGTCCAGCTCGCGCCCTGGGCGATCATCATCGTCGACACCTGGATGTGGACGCCTTACGTGATGCTGATCTGCCTCGCCGGCCTGCGCTCGATCCCCGAATACATCTATGAAGCAGCCGAGGTGGACCGCGCCTCCAACTGGCGACAGTTCTGGTCGATCACGCTGCCGATGGCGCTGCCCTTCATCATGCTGGCGGTGCTGTTTCGCGGCATCGAGAACTTCAAGATGTTCGACATGGTCAATCTGCTGACTGGCGGCGGCCCGGGCTCGACCACGGAGCTCGCCTCGATCACGCTGAAGCGGCAGGCCTTCGAGAGCTGGCGCACCGGCTATTCGTCCGCCTTCGCCATCATCTTGTTCGTCGCCGTGTTCGGGCTGGCCAACATCTATGTCAAGGCACTCAACAAGGTGAAGCAGAGATGAGCCTGACCACCGCCCACTCGGTCGTCGCGCCTTCGGCGGGTTCGAAGCGGATCGCCGGCGCGATTGTCGTCGCCTATGCGATGATTTCCATCGTGCCGCTGCTCTGGATCTTCGCCACCAGCTTCAAGACGCCGCCGGACTCGATCGCCTATCCGCCGAAGATCGTCTTCCAGCCGAGCGTCGAAGGCTATTGCAACCTGTTCACCACCCGCACCAGGCAGACGCCGGAATACATCAACTCGCTAGGGCCGGCGACCGGGCTCTGCGACGAGATCGCGCGCAAGCACAACATGGTGATCGCCGGTTCGTCGAACTTCCTGCCGCGCTTCATCAACTCGCTGATCATCGCCTTCGGCTCGACCTTCTGCGCGGTTTTCCTCGGCACGCTCTCGGCCTATGGCTTCTCGCGTTTCAAGGTGCCGCTCGCGGACGACCTTCTGTTCTTCATCCTGTCGACGCGCATGATGCCGCCGATCGCCGTAGCGATCCCGATCTACCTCATGTACCGCGAGCTTGGGCTTTCAGACACCGCGCTCGGCATGATCCTGCTCTACACCGCGGTCAACGTCTCGCTCGCCGTGTGGCTGCTCAAGGGCTTCATCGACGAGATCCCGCGCGAATATGAGGAAGCGGCGATGATCGACGGTTATACAAGGCTGCAGGCCTTCTGGCGCACTGTGCTGCCGCAGGCGACCACCGGCATCGCCGCGACCGCCATCTTCTGCCTGATCTTCGCCTGGAACGAATATGCGTTCGCGGCACTCCTGACCTCCGGCACGGCGCAAACCGCGCCGCCATTCATCCCGACCATCATCGGCGAAGGCGGCCAGGACTGGCCGGCGGTCGCCGCGGGCACGACGATCTTCCTGGTGCCGATCCTCGTCTTCACCATCCTGCTACGCAAGCAGCTCTTGCGCGGCATAACCTTCGGCGCGGTGCGCAAATGAGCACGATCCAGCCTGCAAGACGCAAATCGCGCTGGCCCATCTGGGCAAGGCGCGGCCTGATGGAAAACATCGCGACGGCAATCATCGCCGTCGGCTTCCTGATGCTGCTCCAGCCCTTCGCGCTGTCGCTCTACAGCTATTCCTTCGTCACCATGCTGTTCGGCACGGCCATGTTCATAATCGTCTCGAAATTTCCGGAATAGCCATGGCCGAGATCCGTGTTCAGAACCTGAGGAAAGCCTTCGGCGAATTCGTCGCGGTGCAGGATTCCAACTTCGTCGTCGAGGACGGCGAGTTCTTCGTCATGCTTGGGCCGTCCGGCTGCGGCAAGACGACGACGCTGAGGATGATCGCCGGCCTTGAGCTGCCGACGGGCGGCAAGATCCTGCTCGGTGGGGAAGAAGTCACCATGCGCCGGGCGCGTGAGCGCGATATCGCCTTCGTCTTTCAGCTGTTCGCGCTCTATCCGCACATGAATGTGCGCAAGAACATCGGCTTCCCGCTGCTCGCGCAAGGCATGCCGTCGGCCGAAATCCTCACGCGCGTCGAAGAGACGGCGAAGCTGCTTCGCATCGACCATCTGCTCGACAAATCGGTCTCTGGCCTTGCCGGCGGCGACCGGCAGCGCGTGGCGCTTGGCCGCGCGATCGTGCGACGGCCGAAATGCTTCCTGATGGACGAGCCGCTTGGGACCCTCGATACCGAATTCCGCGATCTGATGGTGCATGAGCTGCGCGAGCTCCACAACCGCATCCACGCCACTACGGTCTATGTCACGCACGACCAGATGGAAGCGATGTCGATGGCCGACAAGATTGCGGTGATGAACCACGGCGTCATCGAGCAGTTCGGCAGCCCACGCGAAATCTACGACCGCCCGGCGACGATGTTCGTAGCCGACTTCATCGGCTCGCCGCCGATGAATTTCCTCGGCTTCGGCGGCGGACTGGCCAAGGGGGCGAAGGAAATCGTCCTGCAGGGCGCAAGAGTGGCGGTGCCGGAAGTTCGCGAGGACGTCGCACCCGCCGACATGGCGCTCGGAATCCGGCCGGAACACATCCGCTTCGATGACGCCTCCAAGCTGCGCGGCGCGATCTACGGGACTGAATATCTGGGCACCACGCAGATTGTCGCGGTGGATACCGCGGACGGTATCATCAAGGCCCGCGTGCCAGCCGACATCCATTTGAATCCTGGTGAACAAGTCGGACTGGCGTTAAGCAGCGCTCGCCTGTCGCTGTTCGAGAAGGGCTCCGGCCGCGCGGTGCGGACCGCCATGTATGATCAGGCAGCGGAGGCGCGCCATGGCTGACGTCCACATCCACGGTGTGACCAAGAGCTTCAGCGAGACCGTCGCGGTCGGCAATCTCGACCTTGAGATCAAGGACGGCGAATTCGTCGTGCTGCTCGGCCCGACCGGCGCCGGCAAGACGACGACGCTGCGGCTGATCGCCGGGCTCGAGCGACCGGACAGCGGCACGATCCACATTGCCGGCCGCGATGCGACGATGTCTTCGCCGGCCGAGCGCGACACGGCCTTCGTCTTCCAACAGTACTCGCTCTACCCGCATCTTTCGGTCTACGACAACCTCGCCTTCCCGCTGCGCTCGCCGGCAAGGCGGTTCCCCGAAGAGGCGATCCGCCGCCGGGTCGAGGAAGTGGCGCGCATGGTTCGCATAGACCATAAGCTGCAGAATCACTCGACAAGGTTGTCGGGTGGCGAGATGCAGCGCGTCGCCATCGGCCGCGCCCTAGTGCGGAGGCCCGCGATCTACCTGATGGACGAGCCGCTGTCGTCGCTCGACGCCAAGCTGCGGTCCAATCTCAGGCTCGAGCTGAAGCGGATCCAGTCCGAGCTCGGCGCGACGATGCTCTATGTCACGCACGACCAGATCGAAGCGATGACCATGGCAGACCGGATCGGCATCCTGTCCAACGGCGTGCTGGTGCAAATCGGTACGCCGCGCACGATCTATTCGGAACCGGCGAACCTGCATGTCGCGGCTCGCCTTGGCCAGCCGGCAATCAACCTCTTGCCGGCCGGGTTGTTGCCCGACGGCGGCACACCGACCGGCACCACTATCATCGGTGCCCGCACCGAGCACCTGTCGATCGAGAAAGCGGTGAACGGCCATGCCGATGGCGTCGTCGACTGGGTCGAGCACCTCGGTGACCAGAACCATCTGCATGTTGTGGTGGGGACGAAGAAGCTGGTGACGCTGACCGATCCCGACACGCCGCTCGCCAAGGGGGACAATGTGACGATCCGCTACCGCTCGCCGCTCTATTTCGGCTCGGACGGGCAAAGACTGATGTAGCGGGCCCCGGCCCCGGATCCGACATTCCCGATTGACGACAGCAGATACGGACTGGACGAAATCCATGAAGCACTTTTTCAACCGCAAGGACTCGATCGTCACCGAAGCGCTCGACGGCTTCCTTGCCACGACCGGCTCGGGCACGCTTGCCCGCCTCGACGGCTATCCCGATATCAAGGTCGTGCTGCGCGCCGACTGGGACAAGACAAGGGTCAGCGTGGTTTCCGGCGGCGGCGCCGGGCACGAACCCTCGCATGCCGGCTTCGTCGGCGTCGGAATGCTGACGGCGGCCGTCTCGGGTGAGATCTTCGCCTCGCCCAGCGTCGAAGCAGTGCTGGCGGCGATCCGTGCGACAACAGGGTCCGCCGGCTGCCTGCTGATCGTCAAGAACTATACCGGCGACCGCCTCAATTTCGGCCTGGCCGCGGAGAAGGCGCGGGCCGAGGGACTCTCAGTCGAGATGGTGATCGTAGGCGACGACATCGCGTTGCCCGACATCGCGCAGCCGCGAGGCGTCGCCGGCACGCTATTCGTGCACAAGATCGCCGGGCACCTCTCCGAATCCGGCCACGACCTGGTCTCGGTCGCGGCGGCGGCGCGCGCGGCCGCCGCCGATATCATTTCGCTCGGTATCTCGCTCTCCTCCTGCTCGATCCCGGGTCAGGCGCATGAAGATCGCTTCGGTGCCGACGACGGCGAGCTTGGGCTCGGCATCCATGGAGAGCCCGGCGTTGAGCGCATCGCACTGCAGAGCGCCGGCAAGTTGGTCGCGATCATGGCCGACCGTCTCGCCGCGCGGCTCGATCCCGGCAACCACTACGCCTTGCTGATCAACAATCTTGGATCGGTGCCGCCTCTCGAAATGTCGCTGATCGTGAATGCGGTGCTGTCGTCACCGCTTGCGAAAGCCGTGACACTGACGATCGGCCCCGGTCATCTCATGACCGCGCTCAATATGAACGGCTTCTCGCTGTCGCTGATCAAGCTCGACATGGAACGAGAGGCGGCGCTCGTCGCGCCAGTCGGGCCGCATGCATGGCCGCCGGCGAGGCCGGTTCGCCCTCCAGTGGTCGTGGTGGCCGCGAGGCCCTCCAGTCACGGCACCAAGGCGGCGAGCCTAGACGCGGACACGCGGCGCTTGATCACCGCGGTCTGCGAGAGGCTGATCTCGCTCGAAGGGACGCTGAACGGCCTCGACGCCAAGGCAGGAGACGGCGATACCGGCTCTACCGTGGCGACGGGCGCGCGCAGTATCCTCGAGCGCATCGACACGTTGCCACTTGCCGACCAGGCCGCAACCCTCGCCGCAATCGGCGATACGCTGGGCACCTCGATGGGCGGTTCGAGCGGCGTGCTCCTGTCGATCTTCTTGACCGCGGCGGCACAGTCGCTCGGCACGGGCGCGACGCTCAGCAAAGCGCTGCTCTCCGGCCTTGACCGTATGACATTCTACGGCGGTGCGAAGATCGGTGACCGCACCATGGTCGACGCTTTGGAGCCCGCGCTGAAAATGCTCCACACAAACGGCCTGGAAGCGGCAGCCAGGGCCGCGCGGCATGGCGCGGAGACGACCGCCACGATGCAGAAGGCAAAGGCCGGGCGTTCCGCCTATGTTGGCCGACAACTCGACGGCGTCGCGGATCCTGGCGCTTTCGCGGTGGCCGAAGCCTTTGCCGCTGTGGCGACATTGTTCGCTCCGGCGTAAAAGGCGGCAATGTGCATGCAAAACGCAACTCGCAGAGTCCAAGATGGCAGACAGCATGGCGGCTCTTGATTTCGCCGGCCTGATCGCCGCCGTTGCGGATACGATCACGGCACATGCCGACGAACTGACGGCGCTCGACCAGGCCATCGGCGACGGCGACCATGGGCTGAACATGAAGCGCGGCTTCGAGGCGGTGCGCGCCGAGAAGGACGCGATCGCGGCAAAGCCACTGCCGGACGCGCTCAAGGCAGTCGGCACCAAGCTGGTGATGACCGTGGGGGGCGCATCCGGCCCGTTGTTCGGGACGCTGTTCATGGCGCTCGGCAAGGAATTCCCCGCGACGCCGGACCGCGACGGGCTTGCGGCGGCGCTGGGCAAGGCGATCGAAGCAGTGGAGGCGCGCGGCAAATCGCAGCCCGGACAAAAAACCATGCTCGACGTGCTGCAGCCAGTATACGAGGCGTTGGTGCAAGGTAGGACGGGCGCGGAGATCGTCGATGTTGCAGACAAGGCGGCAGAGGCCACAGTGCCTATGAAAGCGTTGCGCGGGCGCGCGTCCTTTCTGGGTGAGCGCTCCATCGGGCATATGGACGCCGGAGCACGTTCGACCGCGCTTCTGGTGCGCGCAATCGCTGAAACCGCCGGGGATCGCTGATGAGCAATGTCGGTATCGTCATCGTGTCGCATTCTCCGCTGGTCGCTGAAGGCACGGCCGACATGGTGCAGCAGATGGTGGGCGACGAAGTGCCGCTTGCCTGGTGCGGCGGAAACGGCCATGGCGGGCTCGGTACAAGCGTCGAGGCGATCATGCATGCAATCGACAAGGCCTGGTCGGAAGCGGGCGTCGCCATCCTGGTCGATCTCGGCGGCGCCGAGACCAACAGCGAGATGGCGGTCGAGATGATCGGCGAGCCGCGCTCGCACAAGATCGTCGTCTGCAACGCTCCGATCGTCGAGGGCGCGGTGATGGCGGCGACGGAATCTTCCGGCGGAGCCTCGCTGAAGGAAGTGGTGGCGACGGCGCATGAATTGTCGCCGTCGTAAGTGAACGGGAACCGACTGAATGTCCGCATCCGCCGAAGCCACGGTTCTGATCACCCACAATGTGGGCCTGCATGCGCGCCCTTCGGTGAAGTTCACCAAGCTCGCCAAGTCGTTCGCGGCCAAGGTGGAGGTGGCTGTGACCGCCAGCGGCCCATGGCTCGATGCCAAGAGCATCGTCAAGGTGATGGCGGCGAAAGCACCTAAAGGAACCGTGCTGCACATCCGCGCCAAGGGCGACGGCGCAAACAAGGCTGTCGAAGCGCTGGTGGATTTGGTGCGTCGCGATTTCGATGAGGACGGGGATCATGCGCGGTCCGCTTGATACGGACGGCCATGCTTTGCGAGCCGCGAGGGATGCGAGCCATGCGGATTAAAGGTATTTCCGCGTCTGCCGGTTATGCTGAGGGTTCATTGTTCGATCTCGACCGGCCGCCAGCCGTCTATGTCGGAAAGGCAAATGCGGCTGAGGAGGCGCAGGCTCTGAAGGCGGCGATCGGCAAGGCGGTCAACCGGCTCGCCTTGCTAGTCGAAGCCGCCGACAGCGACGCCGCCGGCATACTCGAATTCCACATTGCGATGTTGGAGGACGATGCGCTGAGCGGGCCTGCCCTTGCGTCGATCGGTTCAGGGCAACCGGCAGACGCAGCCTGGCGGCAGACGCTCGAGGCGGAGATTGCAGGCTACGCCGCGTCCGACCAGGATTACTTCCGAGCGCGCGCCGCCGATTTGCGGGACATACGCGACCAGGTGCTGCGGGCGCTGAGCGAGGACAGCGAAAGTGCCACGCCACAAGGCGCCATCCTTTATGGCGAGGACATCGCGCCGACACGCTTCCTCGAAACCGACTGGAGCGCCGGCGGCGGCATTGCGCTCAAGGCCGGCAGCACGGCCAGCCATGTCGCCATGCTGGCGCGCTCGCGCGGCGTGCCCATGATGGTAGGCCTTGGCGCTTCGATGGGTAAATCCACAGGGGTCGCGCTGCTCGACGCCGAGCATGGCGACATCGTGCTCTCGCCCTCGCAGGCGGAATTCGAAACGTTCCGGCGATCGGCGACCTCCTTCGCAGCGAGGCAGGGCAAGGCGCAGGCCTTCCTGACGCAACCGGCGGTGACCAGAGCGGGTACCGCGGTGCAGGTGCAGGTCAACATCGCCGACCCATCCGATGTCGATGGCATCGATGTCGCGACCTGCGACGGCGTCGGGCTGATGCGGACCGAATTTCTATTCGGCAAGACACTGCCAGACGAGGAGGCGCAGTACAGGGCCTATCGCAAGGTGCTGGAATGGGCGGGCGACAAGCCTGTGACCATCCGGACAGTCGATGCCGGCGGCGACAAGCCGGTGCCGGGATTCACCGTGGCGGAAGCCAATCCGTTCCTCGGCATGCGCGGCATCAGGCTCTCGCTGGTGCGGCTCGACGTTTTTCGGCTACAGATCCGGGCATTGCTGCGCGCCGCCATACACGGCAATCTGAAGGTGATGTTTCCGATGATCGCCACTGCCGAAGAGTACGGCCAGGCCGCCGCACTGTTCGCTGAAGAACAGACAGCGCTTGCCGCACGCGGTGTAGCGCACAAGCTGCCGCCGCTCGGCATCATGGTCGAGGTGCCGTCGGTGGCGATCGCGCCCGAGTCCTTCGGCAATGTCGCCTTCTTCTCTATCGGCTCCAACGATCTCACGCAGTATGTGATGGCGGCCGCGCGCGATAACGCCGCCGTCGCGTGTCTCAACTCGGTCCACCATCCTGCCGTGCTGCGGCTGATCGCTTCCGTTACAGTCTTCGGGCGAGAGAGAGGCATTCCGGTCAGCCTCTGCGGCGATGCGGGCGGCGATCCGACCGCCATCCCGGCGTTGCTCGAAGCCGGTCTGCGCGATCTTTCGGTTGCTCCGGCGCAGCTCGCCATGGCCAAGGCCGCCATAGCGGACGTTTTGGTGTAAGCACGCCATGGCCAAGACCGCCAAGATACAGGAAGCCGGCTCGGAAGACGCGATCCGCGCCTACAAGACGATCCTGTCGCAGGTCATCGACCAGCGCCCATCCGGCATGCGCCAGCGACTCGCCGATGCGCTCGGCAAGCATCGCAGCTTCGTCACGCAGATTTCCAGCCCGGCCTATTCGATCCCCATTCCGTCAAGACATTTGCCTTCCATCTTTTCCGTCTGCCATTTCAGCCAGGCCGAGCGCGACCAGTTCCTCGCCGCCTACCACCAGGCGCATCCCGGCAAACTGCCTGCGGCTTCGGGTCCTCGCAAGACTCGCCACGTCTCGCTCATCGTGCCGGACTTCGGCGACGACAAGCAGAATGCCGCGCTCGACCGGGCGATCAACGAATTCATCCAGAAGATAACCAGCATTGCAGGCAAGGGCAGCGGCTAAGCGAGGCGCATTCGGGAGGACTGCCGTGAAGAAGTTCTTGAATTCGGTGGATACAATTCTCACCGAAGGCCTCGACGGCTTCGTCGCGGCGCATTCCGACATCCTCGCGCTCGGCGACGATCACAAATTCGTCCGCCGCAAAGCGCTCAAGCCAGGCAAGGTCGCGCTGATTTCGGGCGGCGGCTCCGGGCACGAACCGCTGCATGTTGGGCTGGTCGGCCATGGCATGCTGGATGCCGCCTGCCCCGGCCAGGTCTTCACCTCGCCGACTCCCGACCAGATGCTCGCCGCGGCGCAGGCGGTCGACACCGGCGCCGGCTGCCTGTTCATCGTCAAGAACTACGAGGGCGACGTGATGAACTTCGACATGGCGGCCGAGGTGTCGGACGGCGTGCTGCAGGTCGTGACGAATGATGACGTGGCGGTCGAGAACTCGTCCTACACGACAGGGCGGCGCGGCGTCGCCGGCACGCTGGTGGTTGAGAAGATCGTCGGTGCCGCGGCCGAGCAAGGCATGGCCTTGCCGGAGCTCAAGGCACTCGGAGATCGCGTCAACAACGCGACCCGCTCGATGGGCGTCGCGCTCACCAGTTGCACCGTGCCTGCGGCGGGCAGACCGACTTTCGAGATCGGCGACGGCGAAATGGAGTTCGGCGTCGGCATCCATGGCGAGCCCGGCCGACGGCGTGATGTGCTGAAAAACGCCGATGCGATCGCCGGGGAGATCTGCGCCGCAATCACGGGCGACTTTGGCAATCGAGGCAAGGGACCGGCGCTTCTGTTCATCAACGGCTTCGGCGGCACGCCGTCGATGGAGCTTTACCTGATGTATAACTGCGCCCGCAAAATCTTCGAGAAAAGCGGCGTGAGGGTAGCCCACTCGCTCGTCGGATCCTATGTCACCTCGCTCGACATGGCAGGCTGCTCGATCACGCTGACCCTGCTCGACGACGAGATGGCGGCGCTTTGGGGCGCGCCAGTGCACACGGCGGCGCTGCGCTGGGGGATGTAGCACGGTGCTGGCTTCGTCTGAGCTTTTCTGCAACCATATCCGCGGGACCCACCTGTTGTTCGCGACATTGCCCGGTTGATGCTGCCACCGCTTTCGCCCACCGAAGAAAAATTGCTGCTCGGCTTCGCCGACCCCGAAGCCCTGGCCGACCGGGGCAAGGAGCTTTCAGCGAAGAGCCTGATGGCGCTGTTGGACAATGCCGAGTTCCACGGCGTACTGCCGATCATGCTGCGCAAGCTGAGGGAGCGCGGCGACGACCATGTGCCCGCGGATGCCGCGCTGCGGCAGCGACTTTCCGAGCTGCGCGACCAGTCGACGCTGGCGACCGGGCAGTCGATGCTGCTGCAATATCACGGCGAGCGCATCATGAAGGCGCTGGCGGCGAAAGGCATTCCGGCCCGGATCGTCAAGGGACCGGTGTTTGCACGCAAGCTCTACCGCCACGTCGCGGATCGGCCATTCACCGACATCGACATTCTAGTCGAACCCGCGCGGATCGGCGAGGCCAACGAGGTGATTGCCGGTTGCGGCTTCGAGCTTGCCAGCGGCGAGGCGCAATCGCATGAGCTGCTTGAGTTCAAATGGCTGGAGAAGGAGAATTCCAGCCTGCTGATCGAGCTGCATGGCAATCTGGTGCACGATTCCGGCATGCGGCGGCGGTTGTCGCTCGGCTTCCGCGAATTGCAGGCGATCGACGAGGGCGAGACCGACACGCCGGCGGCGCTCCTCACGATCGCCATCGTGCACGCGGCCGGCGGCCACAAATTCCACCGCCTTCAGCTTTGCGTCGACGTTCTACAAGGCGTGCGCGCGCTACAGACCCCTCATGCCGAGACGCGCCTGCTTGAAGCCGCGCGCATGACGGGCATCGAGCTGGAGCTGGCGACCGTCCTCAATGTGACCGGCCGCCTGTTCGAAGCGCCGCGCGCGATCGAACTCGCCGACCGGATCAAGCCCGACCTGTCGATACGGCTGGCCAAACGGCTGATCACCGGCGACATGCTGCTTCGCGTCAACTCCAGGGAAAAGATCCGCTCGCGCATCAGCCGCGACGCCTTCCGCTGGGTGCAGAGGCTGGCCAAGGCGAGGCCCTATCAGCCCTGAGGGCGCTTACCCTTGGCGTAATTCCAAGCGGAAAACTGCCCTGGAATTGCTTATCCAGGCAACGCGGCGCGGATCAGCGCCGCCGCATCGGCCGGGCGCGAACCAACCTCGAGCGTGAATGTCGGAACCGTTTTGACCAGCGTTGCGATCGTCGCCATGCGCCGTTTCTGCAGCGGCAGCAGGCCGGTCATGCCGGTCCTGACATTGTCGGTGGCAAGCGCCACCATGGCATCGGTCCGAGCCATCGGCAGCAGCCTGGTTTCGCTGTCGGCCGAGCGCGCAAGATGAAGCAATGCCGCGACCGGCCGGGCGCGGGTATCCTCGACGCGAATGATTTCCCTAAGCCGCTCCAGCGACACCGCCTGCTCGCCATTGACGTCCCATGTGCCGCCAAGGCAGGGCGACACGAATGGCAGCATGGCGGCGGTGTTGCGATGGACCTTCGCCGCGCGCGGCAGGCCCCAGGCGGCAGGCGACTGTGGACTGGTGACGATCATGGCGTCGTCCGAGCACAGGCCGAAGCCTTGCGAAGCGAGCGCCAGCGACGTCGTGGACTTGCCCGTGCCGCTCGGCGCGTGAATCAGGACAAGATCTTGGCGATCCGGCAGCGTCAGGCCGGCTGTGTGCAGCATGTGCTGGTCGCCGGCATCGAGCGCGGCGTCGAGCACCAGCATCTCCAGCGTCCAGAGAACCTTCGCATCCGGCAGGACGCGGATTTCGGCCCAGCCCTCGCCTGCATGGATCGAGGCGGTCTGGCGACCAGGAAAGATCAGATGAACCACCGGGCCGGCGTCTATCAGGCGACAATGGCCGTCCAGCAGCACCTCGCCGTCGAAGGCCAGCGAACCCGCCGGGGCCTCATCGAGCGAATGCGTCTCGGCGATGTCGATCCGGAAGTCCGGCTTCGCGGTCGCCGCCATGCGCAGACTGCCGAGCATGACGTCGAAATCCCGCCAGAGCTCGGCGCGCGTCGCATCGATGCCGAGTATCCAGCCGTTGAGATCGTAGCAGATCGGCGCGGAGGACCTGGTCAAGCGGCACGCGCCCCGGTGTCGGCATGATGGCGATATATCTCGACCATGCCGGGCTGGCTGTCGCTGACCACCGGCCTGCCGTCGAGGCACACCCAGCAATGCGCCGACAGGCGCGGCGCGTGCATCGATTTCGCATCGACGCCGAAGCGCAGTTCGGGGTTGAAGCCGGCCATGCGCAAGAAGCGGAAACCGAGCAACCCCTCCCGAAGGCACCTGCGGTCACGCATGAGCCACGGATGCCGGACCGTGCGATTGACACGGGCGACGATATAGGCCGACGGCAGGCCGCGGTAGGGCGTGGGAGAGTTGAGCGGCGCCCATTTCAGAATCGTTTCGAAATCGCGCTGGCCGATGAGGACCGGCATCAGACGGGCGCTGAGCCACAGATGGCTGCGAAACAGCGCGCGCAGGAACGGGCCGTCCGTCATCACACGCCCGGGTCGGCGAGGATGCCTTCCGACACCAGTTCGGCGGCGAGCGCCGCCATGTCCTGATCCAGCGTCTCCCTGTCGACGTCGAATTCGTCCGACAACAGGCCGACGATCTGATCGAGGCTGCGCGCGCCGTCGACCTTGTCGAGAAAGGCTTCGGTGGTGTCGTTGCAGGTGTAGAGCTGCCCGCTGCGCGCCAGAAGCACGACGGCGCCGTCGCCCACATGCTGCACCGAAGCGTCGTCCGCCAGCCGCAGAACCGTTTCAGAGACGATTTCGACCATTTGCCCGTTCCCCATCTGGAAGCGCAATTAGCGCGGCGTCGCCGAACTGTCCATCGGTCGAGCCGCAACCCCTCGATCACATCGACGTATGGTTGCGGACGCGAGCACCGCCGGAAACGCCATCTCTGCGAAGGAATCGGCCTCGCGATCAGATGCTGCGGGACTACGCACTGGCTTGCGAGTTCGATGGTGACGCCGCCACCGAGGACAGCTTCCGGCGCTTGTTAAGTATTGGTTTTTCGTAGGCTTTCTTCATGACGCATCTCTGCAAGTCATAGGTGACTTGAAGTGGCCGTCGGCCTCCGAAACTTCAAGCCCACGAAATCGGGAGGGCGGAGCCGTTGCCTTCCTGCCCCTGGGTAAGCTAAAAAGCTGGCGGGGTTTTGGGGAGACAGAGGGCATGCGTTACAATTGGGAACGGGCTCCGACGGCGTTCGAGCGCCATCGGAAGGCATTGGCCGCCGCCATATTGATTGCCGGCGGCGTCGGTTTGATGCTGGCGGCGCTGCCGCTCTAAGCCGACTTATACCACGGACAACAGGAACGGCGCTTCAAACGGAGGCGTCGCCCGGAAGGCTTTACCGGCGACGTCGACCAAATTGCAGGAAGACATGGTCCGGCAACCCGGCATAGGCTATGCAGGCATGCAAGCCGTTCCTGGGGAGGAAGTCCGATGGCGTCACGCTACCATGAAGTCTATGAGGGCTGGAAACGCGACCCCATAGGGTTCTGGGCGGAAGCCGCCAAGGCCATCGACTGGTATTCTCCGCATGAGAAAGTCTTCGATCCGGCGGCCGGCGTCTATGGCCGCTGGTTCACCGGCGCCACCTGCAACACCTGCTTCAACGCCATCGACCGCCACGTCGCGGCCGGGCGCGCCGACCAGCTGGCGCTGATCCACGACAGCGCGATCACCGGAACGGTGCGGAAATTCACCTATGCCGAGCTGAAACGCGAAATCGTCGCGCTGGCTTCCGTGCTGAGGCATCGCGGCATCGCCAAGGGCGACCGCGTCATCATCTACATGCCGATGGCGGCGGAAGCGGCTATCGCCATGCTGGCCTGCGCCCGCATCGGCGCCGTGCATTCGGTGGTGTTCGGGGGCTTCGCCTCGCACGAGCTCGCCACCCGCATCGACGACGCCAAGCCGAAGCTGATCGTCACCGCATCCTGCGGGCTCGAGCCTGGCCGCGTCGTCGCCTACAAGCCGTTGCTCGACAAGGCGATCGAGATGTCGAGGCACAAGCCCGACGCCTGCCTGATCCTGCAGCGCGAGCAGTTGCGCTGCGAGATGAAGGACAATTACGACATCGATTATGCCGACGCCGTGGCGCGCGAACGCGCGGCCGGCGCTAATGTCGACTGCGTCCCGGTGCTGGCCACCGACCCGCTCTACATCATCTATACATCCGGCACGACCGGCCAGCCGAAAGGCATCGTGCGTGACAATGGCGGCCATATGGTCGCGCTGAAATGGACGATGGACAACGAGTTCGGCGTCAAGCCCGGCGAGGTGTTCTGGGCGGCTTCCGACGTCGGTTGGGTTGTCGGCCATTCCTACATCGTCTACGGGCCGCTTCTGCATGGCTGCACCAGCGTGCTGTTCGAAGGCAAACCGATCGGCACGCCGGATGCCGGCACCTATTGGCGGGTGATCTCCGAACATGGCGTGGTGGCGCTGTTCACGGCGCCGACCGCCTTCCGCGCCATCAAGGGGCAGGACCCCAAGGGCGAGTTCGTGCCGAAATACGACCTGTCGAAATTCCGCACGCTGTTCCTCGCCGGCGAGCGCGCCGATCCCGAAACCATCAAATGGGCCGAGCAGAAGCTCAACGTGCCGGTGGTCGATCACTGGTGGCAGACCGAGACCGGCTCGCCGATGACCATCAACCCGGCGGGCCTCGGGCTCCTGCCGGTGAAATACGGCTCGCCCGGCGTGCCGATGCCAGGCTACGACATCCGCGTGCTCGACGATGCCGGCCATGAGGTGCCGCGCGGCACGCTCGGCAATGTCGTGGTCAGGCTGCCGCTGCCGGCGGGCTGCCTGCCGACGCTGTGGAATGCCGACGCCCGTTTCCGCCAAGCCTATCTCGACGAGTTTCCGGGCTACTACAAGACGGCGGACGCCGGCATGATGGACGAGGACGGCTACCTCTATGTCATGGCCCGCACCGACGACATCATCAATGTCGCCGGCCACCGGCTGTCGACCGGCGCCATGGAAGAGGTGCTGGCCGCCCACCCCGATGTCGCCGAATGCGCCGTCATCGGCATCGCCGATGCGATGAAGGGCCAGGTGCCGCTCGGTTTTGTCGTGCTCAACGCCGGTGTGGCGCGCGACACCGGCGCGATCGAGAGCGAGGTGGTGGGGCTGGTGCGCGAGCGCATCGGCCCGGTCGCCGCCTTCAAGACCGTTGTGACGATCAAGCGGCTGCCCAAGACGCGATCCGGCAAGATCCTGCGCGGCACGATGCAGAAGATCGCCGACAAGGAAGAATGGTCGATGCCGGCGACGATCGACGACCCGGCCATCCTCGACGAGATCACGGCGGCGCTAAAGAGCCGGGGCATCGGAATCTAGAACGGTTCACAGGAAGCCGCGAACTTATCTCGCAATGCAATCGACTGTTGTGCGATGCAGCAACAGCCCTTAAGGTCGCGATGGGGGGCCATACCGAAGGGACGGCATGGCTCAGCACAAGATGACGTTCGGCGGC
>JBFLWR010000554.1:0-8534 GCA_040755925.1 Pseudomonadota bacterium | reverse complement strand
CGCCGGGTTTGAAGTCGCCGGCATATGAGAGCGATCTGTCCTTTGATCTAGCGCAACGATTGGGGCGACCGAACGTGCAAAACATACGTCTCCGGTGCGCCGCTCCATTGGGCCATGGTCCCATTGGCGGTCGAAGCCGAAGTCGGTCCCGCCGGTTCGATAGGAGGAAGCTCGCAATGAGAATGATGACAGGTGGAGCGGCGGCCCTGTGGTTCGCCACTATGGTCGCGACGGGCGGAGCGGCGCAGGCCGCCAGCACCGTTCAGGTGTCGCTGTGGGATAAAGGCGCCGACATGTCCATGGCCACCGGCCTGGCTTACGGGACGCCAAATCTTGACATGTCGAAGGCGACGATGGGGATGACGGCCACACCCGCGACGGTAAAGGCCGGCAAGGTGATCTTCAGGGTGAAGAACAGCTCGAAGGATACGATCCACGAGATGATCGTCATGTATCTGGCCGATCCGAGCAAACCGCTCCCCTACATAGCCAACGAGAACAGGGTGGACGAGGACAAGGCGGGCGATAAGGGCGAGGTATCGGAACTCGACCCGGGTGCTTCGGGCTCGCTCACGGTCGACCTCAAACCCGGCAAGTACCTGCTTATCTGCAATGTTCCCGGCCATTTCGCTACCGGCATGTGGACCGAGTTTACCGTCAAGCCTTAATGCTGGATCACGGTCCGGCGCCGGCGACAGCAAACTTGAAGGCTGAAGCCGGCGTCGGCGCGTCGGCCATGGCGCGCCCATGTCGTTCACCGGATTGACCGATGCCGGCTGGCTTCGCCGCCGCTGTCTTGCCCGGGCGTGGGCGGCCAAGCGTGTCTGACATTTTGAGATGGATCAAAGCCCGGACGTCCCCAGTCGCCTAGATCGATGAAGGCGGCCCCGACATCGACCGGTCATGGACCGGTGGCAGCGTCAATGCGTTGTGCTTCGACCGGGGTCGATTTTGGAGCCAGCGAAGGAGACAGAGATGACCGAGCGTCCCGGCACCAACCACTTGTCCGTTCAGGAGTTGCGCGACATCGATGCCTATTGGCGCGCCGCCAACTACC
Organism: Pseudomonadota bacterium; assembly: GCA_040755925.1. GTDB lineage: Bacteria > Pseudomonadota > Alphaproteobacteria > Rhizobiales > Rhizobiaceae > Mesorhizobium. The sequence goes on along the minus strand of JBFLWR010000554.1, from coordinate 7,477 downwards.
TGACCATCGGGCAAATCTATCTGCTCGACAATCCGCTGTTGCTTGAGCCTCTGCGCCTGGAGCACGTCAAGCCCAGATTGCTCGGCCATTGGGGAACCTCGCCCGGCCTAAGCTTCATCTATACGCACCTCAATCGCGTGATCAGGAAGCGCGACGCCAATGTGATCTACATCTGCGGTCCCGGTCATGGCGGACCTGCCATGGTCGCGAACACATATCTCGAAGGGACCTACAGCGAGATCAATCCGGATATCTCCTTGGACACGGCCGGAATGAAGAAGTTGTTCCGGCAGTTCTCCTTTCCGGGTGGCATTCCCTCCCACGCGGCGCCTGACGTTCCGGGTTCGATTCACGAGGGTGGCGAGCTGGGTTACGCGCTTTCGCATGCCTATGGCGCCGCTTTCGACAATCCGGATCTCATCGTCGCCTGCGTCGTCGGGGACGGCGAGGCGGAGACAGGACCTCTCGCCACGGCCTGGCACTCCAACAAGTTCCTCAACCCGGCACGCGACGGCGCGGTGCTGCCGATCCTCCACCTCAATGGCTACAAGATCGCCAACCCCACCATCCTTGCACGCATTCCCGAGGAGGAACTGCGCGCGCTCTTCGTCGGCTATGGTTACGAGCCGTTGTTCGTCGAGGGCCATGATCCGGCGTTGATGCACGAGCGAATGGCGGTCGTGCTCGACGAGGCGCTCGATCGCATCAAGGCTATCCAGCAGGCTGCGCGGCACGGAGCGGAGACCGGGCAGCCACGGCCAAGGTGGCCGATGATCGTAATGCGGAGTCCAAAGGGCTGGACTGGCCCGAAGGAAGTCGATGGCCTGAAGACAGAAGGTTTCTGGCGGGCGCATCAGGTTCCTCTTTCCGGCCTGGCGGAAAATCCCGAGCATCTGCAGATGCTCGAAGAGTGGATGAGGAGCTATCGCCCCGAAGAGCTCTTCGATGCCGTGGGTGCTCCTGTGTCGACGATCCGCGCCACCGCCCCGCGCGGCGACAGGCGCATGAGCGCGAATCCTCATTCCAATGGCGGCTTGCTGCGTCGATCGCTCGAATTGCCCGCCCTGGAAGCACACGCGGTCCAGGTCGAACGGCCTGGCGGAACTAAGGGGGAGGCGACCCGAGCGATGGGCGGCTTTCTGCGCGGCGTGATGGCGCTGAACCAGGATGCCAGGAATTTTCGCATCGTCGGTCCGGACGAAACGGCTTCCAACAGGCTGCAGGATGTCTTCGAGGTGACGGAGCGCGCCTGGATGGAAAAGATCCTGCCCGAGGACGTCCATCTCGGCCGGGAGGGCAGGGTGTTGGAGATCCTGTCCGAGCATACCTGCCAGGGGTGGCTGGAAGGCTATCTGCTCACCGGCCGGCATGGCCTGTTCTCCTGCTATGAAGCCTTCACGCACATCGTGGATTCGATGTTCAACCAGCATGCGAAATGGCTGGACGCCTGCGGCAAGCTGCCGTGGCGGCGGCCGGTCTCCTCGTTGAACTACCTGCTGTCCAGCCATGTCTGGCAACAGGAGCATAACGGCTTCAGCCACCAGGATCCGGGCTTCATCGATGTCGCGTTGAACAAAAAGGCCGACATCGTTCGCGTCTACCTGCCGGCGGATGCCAACAGCCTGCTCTGCGTGACTGAACATGTGCTGCAGACATGGAACCGCATCAACGTCATCGTCGCCGGCAAGGCGCCATCCTGGCAGTGGCTGTCCATCGAGGAAGCGAAAGTTCATTGCCACGCCGGCATCGGCATCTGGCAATGGGCGTCGACCGACCGCGGCGCCGAGCCGGACGTTGTCATGGCCTGCGCCGGCGACGTGCCGACGCTCGAGACGCTGGCCGCCGTGCAGATCCTGAAGCAGGGCATTCCTGGACTCAAGATCAGGGTCGTCAACATAGTCGACCTGATGACCCTGCAGCCGAAGGAGCACCACCCGCACGGCCTGTCGGATCGTGACTTCGACGCGCTGTTCACTAAGGACAAGCCGGTCATCTTCGCTTATCACGGTTACCCTTGGACGATCCATCGGCTGACCTATCGGCGAACCAATCACGACAACATCCATGTGCGCGGCTACAATGAGGAAGGGACGACGACCACACCATTCGATATGACGGTGCTGAACGGCCTCGACCGTTACCATCTGGTGCTGAGCGTGCTCGACCGCATCCCTGAGCCGACCGGCGCGCATGTCGGCCTGAAGCAGGCGATGGAAGGTAAGTTGATCGAACACCACGCCTATATCCGGGCGCACGGACAGGACATGCCGGAGATCCTCGGCTGGAAGTGGGGACAATAGTCGATGCCGAAGTACCTGTCTGCAATGGCCCGTGTGCGCTGAGCCGGCCGAGAAATGAGCGACGCGATCCTGGTCCTCAATGGCGGTTCATCGAGCCTAAAGTTCGCCGTCTTTCAAGGTGGTGACGGTCTTCATCTGGTCGTGCGCGGCAGCGTGTCGTCGATGGGGCAGCAGCCACGGCTCCATGTCGCGCCGACGGCGATAACGCCAGCATTCGACCGAAGCCTTGGCGACCAGCCGATCTCCATAGGCGAGGCATTCGAGGCCGTCGCATCGTATCTTGAAGACCGAAGCCTTTTACGCCGGGTCGGCCGGGTAGGCCACCGGATCGTGCATGGCGGCCGGGAGTTTGTGCGCGCGACGTTGCTCGACAAGCGCACGCTCGATGCCTTGCACAAGCTCGAACCGCTCGCTCCGATCCACCAGGCGGTCAACCTCCAACTCGTCTACCTGGCCAGTCGCCTGCTGCCCGGCGCCGTGCAGGTCGGCTGCTTCGATACGGCCTTCCACGCGAGTCGGCCGGAGCTCGCAAGGCTCTATGGCCTGCCCCACGAGTTGTCGGAACAGGGCATCGTTTCCTATGGCTTCCACGGGCTTTCCTACAGCCATATCGCCGGCGAGCTCCATGACCGTTATGGCGCCACCGCGGGCGGCCGGGCGATCGTCGCCCATCTCGGCAGCGGGGCGAGCCTTTGCGCTATGAAGGCGGGCGTCAGTCACGCAACCACCATGGGTTTCTCGACGCTTGACGGCCTCGTCATGAGCACGCGCTGCGGCGCTATCGATCCCGGCGTCCTCCTGCACCTGCTGCAGGACCGGAAGCTGTCGGCTGCGGAACTGGCCGCGCTGCTGTACGAGCGATCCGGCCTGTTCGGAGTGTCCGGCATCTCGGGGGACATGCAGGCGCTGCTTGCCTCGAAGGAACCGTCGGCGATGCGCGCCGTCGATCTCTTCGTCTATCGTGTCGGGCGCGAAATCGGATCCCTTGCCGCCGCGATCGGAGGGCTGGACACGCTGGTGTTCACGGCAGGCATAGGCGAGCACGCGCCTGCGATCCGGCAACGGATTTGCGAAGCTGCTGGGTGGCTGGGCGTCGCGCTGGACGCCGGCTTGAACAGAACAGGCGAAGATCTGGTCAGCGCTCCGGATTCACCCGTCGACGTTCTTGTCCTCCCAGCCGACGAGGAACGCGCGGTGGCTGTCGAGTTGCTTGACCTCCACGCGCGTTGATTGCTTTCTGGGTGTTGCCGACAACTATCCGGCCAGCTTGGCGCCCAGCTTCCGCTGGACCAGAACCAGCGTCGGATCGTCGGGATCCATCTTGACCGTGAAGCCCATGTCGCGCTCGACCTCGATCGCTGCGCGGTTTTCGCGACTCTCGATCGACTCGATCATCTCGATCCCATGGTCGTCGGCATAGCGCGCAATATGGCCGAGAAGCTCCCAACCGACGCCGAGGTGCTTCCGGTCGCCGCGAATGCAAATGGCGACTTCGCCGCGGCGGTCACCCGGATCGCTGGCGAGCGTCGCCACTGCGATCAGCATCCCATCCGTCGCGAAGGCGAGGAAGTTGTGGACGTGCGGATCGTCGGTGCGGGTCATCGCCACCAGGCGCTCGTGGGAAACTTCCCTCACGGCCCCGAGGAAGCGGAAACGCAGATCTTCCGGCGTGACATGCGTAAAGAACTCGGCGACGGCCGGCTCGTCGGCGGGAACCGCGCGGCGCACCTCGAAGCGAAAACCGGAGTGGGTGGTAAGCGTGCTTTTCATCGTCGTCATCCCAGAATTGTTTCGATTGTGATCTGCCTCGATCATTCACCCATCGCCAGCAACGTATCCCGTTTGAGGATCTCGACGCTGCGCAAGCTGAGCAGCCGGATCACGCCTTTCTCCTTCAATCGGGTGAGGACCCTCGACACCGTCTCGATGGTAAGGCCGAGGTAGTCGCCAATGTCGTTGCGCGACATCGGCAGATCCACTTGCCGCAAGCCGCCTTGCCGATCCGCCATCTCCAGCAGGAATGCTGCGACGCGCTCGATGGCATTCTGCCGGCCGAGAACGAGCAGATGTTCCTGCGCCCTGGTCAACCCCTTGAGCGCCAGTGGCAGGAGCTGGCGGGACATGTCGGTTGCCGAGGCGATGCGATAGACCCGCACCCCGGTCGAATTGATTGCCTCCGCGAAGAAATGGTGCGTGGAGTCGGCCTCGAACCCGAAGATTTCCCCTGCGAGATGGAATGCGCTGATCTGCCTGCGGCCGTCGGCGAGCAGCCGATAGATCCGGACGGCGCCGAATTCTACCTGGTAGAGCACTCCCGCCTTTTCGCCCTGGGCATAGATTTCCGTACCGGCTGGGAAGAAGCTGACGGGCTGCACTGCCGCTCCCTCAAACGCGGGGGAAGGGTGCGGCTGCTGGAAATGGGAGGGCAGTTCAATCTTGGCGGAAGCTTGAGCGTACATGGCTGTGGTTTCCCGGTGAATTCGTGACAACAGCAGTCGCGCGAATCCGGTCACGCGGAAATTCGGTTATGTCCCTAGGGGAAACTACTTACGGGGGCCCGGATGGTGAGCGTTCGCCCGCTGCTAGCCGACAGCGCCGCTCATTGGCGCCTGCTGTGATGGCCCGCGCGGTTGACCAGGATCAATGTCGGCAAGGGCCGGCGCGCCAATTCTTTGATCGACATCCGCAACCGATCAAAGGAACGCGACCATGACTTCCGACATCATTTCCATATGTGCTGGAATACTCGGCCTCGCTTATCTTGTCGTAGTGGGCAACTATTTCGAAACGACTCCCGCCCGGAAGCGCAAGCATGCTTCGGCAAGCTACGGTTTCGGGCCTCGTCGGCAACAGCCGGTAAGGGTCAGGCACTCACGCTAGAACGGCCTGCGTGGCAACCGCCGCTGTTCGTTGCTCGCTCGTGAGCTAGGTTTGGTGATGTTTCGATCTGGTGGGCGAGGGGTGCCCACAAAATTGGGCGCGCGCATGATGAATCACCTGAGGCCGGTATGGCTCAGGCCGTGCAACCAAGCCTGCAGCCAGTTGTCCTGAACATGGTTCTTGGCGGTTACACGCCGATCTAACTCCAGAATGGCTTCGCTCGGGTTCATGCCGAAGCGCTGACGGAAAGCACGGGAGAATGCGGCCTCGCTGGCAAAGCCGTTGGCATAGGCGAGCCTCGAGACCCCGCCACGTCCTTTTCCCACCGACGCCAGTTGCAGGAACGCCCTGTCCAGGCGGCGATCGCGTATGTAATCGGCAATTCCGCCCAAGGGTTCGAAGATGCGATAGAGAACCGAACGCGACAGACCAAAATGGCGCATGATCATCTCCGGCGACAGCGCCTCGTCGGTCAGGTTCCGTTCTATGAAACCCTGGATCGAGTGCAAACCGCTGCCTATCAGCTCGCTCTCGGGCGTGGCGCTTCCGGAAATCGCCCTGGACAGCCCCGCTGAGATGAGCGCGGCCGCTGCCTCCGTGACCAGCTTGCCATCTTGCGCCCCAAGACGCGGAGCGACCTTTGCCATGGATAGCAAGTGCTCGCGCAAGAGCACGCCGAGCGTGGTATCACCGCCTAGAACGGCACCATGCAACGCATCGAATGCGCGGGGGGACAGGCGAACAAGGTGCCGCGGAACCACAAGACTGACCGTCTCGAGAAAGCCGGTCTGCGAGCTCATTGGACGCGAAAGATCGAAACAGACAATATCGCCGGCTGCTCCGCGCGATTGCGAACCATCGACCTTGAACTCGCATTCGCCAGAGACGTACAGCTGGATCAGCAGATGGTCCACGCCCACGGCGGAGACGAGGTTTCGATCGCGGCAAAAGGCCTGAGGCGAGGCCTTCGACATGCCGATGAGAAAGCTGCCGAGATTGAGGCAATGCAGATCGGCGCGGAAGGTTTCGACCGTCCCGTCAAGCGGCGCCGCTTCGAAAAGACTGGCAAGCCCGGCCCGCCACTGCTGGAAGTTCTCCGACGGTGATCCAGCGTTTGAACGAACGATCTGCGATGCGGCCGTCACGACTGTTCCACCTGTTGATCTTGGATAGCGCCCTGAAACACCGACCAGCCCCCGGCACGAGAGTTCGACTACGCTTGTGATCGAGCGACGACAATAGATGTCGCGCTCCATTTGCAAGCGCTATACCGGGTGCGGTCGGATGTTGGGGGCACCGGCATACTTGCGCCAGGCCAGCCGGGAACATTCAGCGCGCAAGGCCGGCACGCACATCTGACGAATGGGGGCTGGGACGATTGCAGCCCATTCCGGGACAAAAGCCGACATTCAACTCGTTTCCTTGACTCTTTGTCCGGCCTAGGAGCGGTTGTGCCGCCAACGGTCGGGACTGCCACGCATTTTGCCGGAGAGCACCGGATTGGCATGCCCGCGGCTCGTTGGCGACGTGTGCCCTCGAAAGGCACGGATTGGCATCACTATCCTGGGGTTTCTCATGAAAACGCTTGTTCTTGCATCTACCATCCTCCTGTCCGTTTCGAGCGCGGCGTTCGCGGCTGACGCCGTAACTTCAGGACCGGCTCCCGCAGCGCCGCCAGCCGACTTTGTCTGGACCGGTGGGTATGTCGGTTTGCATGGCGGCTACGCATGGACGAACAGCAAGGTGAATGTCGATTCCGATCCGGTTGCTGATGTCGACGGCCTCAATGGCGGCCTGCTGGGCGTGCATGCCGGCTACAATTGGCAGTTCGATGGAAACTTCGTCGGCGGCATCGAGGTGGACGTTGAGCATGCCTGGACAAAGAAGGACATCCTGTTCTTCAACGAGCTTTTCGCCCGAGGCGGCACGGATTGGCAGGGCAGCGCGCGCCTGCGCGCGGGCTACGCCATCGATCGCACCATGATTTTCGTGACGGGTGGCATTGCCTTGGCGAATGCGTCGGTGGAGATGCCCATCTTCGACTACAATGAAAGCAGGACGTTTGCCGGCTGGACGCTCGGCGCGGGCATCGATCATGCCTTGTCGGACAACTGGATCGCGAGCCTCGAGTACCGCTACAATGATTTCGGCTCCAAGTCCTTTCCTCAAGGGGTTAAGGTCGATCTCAACCAGCAGACCGTGCGCGCCGGCATCAGTTACAAATTCTGATCCGCGGCCAGACACGGTCCTGGACCGGGCCGGCCTGGCGCTTGAGGGAGGCCGGACACAAAAGTCGC
>JBFLWR010000553.1:0-2871 GCA_040755925.1 Pseudomonadota bacterium | reverse complement strand
GATCTCGTCCTCATTGGCCGTAGTGAGGATCGGCGCAGATGCCTTTTCCTTGTGCATGATGCCGATCAGCCCGCAGGCGAGCGAGGCCGCCAGCGCCAGATACGGATTGGCGTCCGAGGACGGGATGCGGTTTTCGACGCGCCGCGCAGCTGGGTCCGAGCGCGGTACCCGAAAGGCAGTCGTGCGGTTGTCGTAGCCCCACTGGGTATTGACCGGAGCCGAGGCGGCCTGCGTCAGCCGGCGGTAGGAATTGACGTAGGGCGCGAACATCACCAGCGCGTTCGGAACGTGCTTTTGCATGCCGCCGATGAAATGGAAGAACTCATCTGTTTCGGAGCCGTCCTCGGCCGAGAAGATGTTCTTGCCGGTCTTCTTGTCGACCACCGACTGGTGGATATGCATGGCCGAGCCCGGCTGTCCCTGGATCGGCTTCGCCATGAAGGTGGCATAGATCTCATGCTTCAGCGCCGCCTCGCGGATCGTGCGCTTGAACATGAAGACCTGGTCGGCGAGCTCGATCGGGTTGCCGTGGCGCAGATTGATCTCGAGCTGTCCAGCGCCTTCCTCGTGGATCAGCGTGTCGATCTCCAGGCCTTGCCGTTCCGAGAAATGGTAGATGTCGTCGATCAGTTCGTCGAACTCGTTGACGCCTGCGATCGAATAGCCCGCGCCGCCGCCGATCGGCCGTCCCGAGCGCCCGACAGGCGGCGTCAGCGGATAGTCCGGGTCGGGGTTCTTGCGCACCAGGTAGAATTCGATCTCCGGCGCCACCACGGGCTTGAGGCCGCGCTCGTCATAAGCGGCAAGCACGCGCTTCAGCACGTTGCGCGGCGTGAATTCCACCGAACGGCCGTCCTGATGCACGAGGTCGCAGATCACCGCGGCGGTCGGGTCTTCTTCCCAGGGTACGGCGGTAAGCGTCGAAAGGTCGGGCAAAAGCTTCAGGTCGCCGTCGTCCTCAGGGTAATGGAAGCCGTTGCCGTCTTCCGGATAACCGCCGGAGATCGTCGTCATGAACACCGCCGAAGGCAGCGCCAGCGAGGTGTTGGAGGTGAATTTCTTCGACGGCATCATCTTGCCGCGAGCGACGCCTGCCTGGTCCGGCGTGATGCATTCGATATCCTCGATGCCGCGCCATTCGAGCCAGGCGCTGGCTTCCTTCCAGTTCTTCACACCGCGTTCGTTTTTCAGGAAAGCGGGCGTGCGGGCGCGTCCCCCCCGGCTTGACGGACGGACTTCCTTTTTTTCAGGCGGCATCATTCACCAGATTGTGTTGCGGATTTCGAACTATAGCCGGGCCGCGTGGGGGAAGGGAAGGGGAGGCGTCCCGCTCGTCACAGGCGACGGGCCGCGGGCCAGAGACTTGGTCCGGCCGCTGCGACTGGCGGTCACGCCCGACAAGGTCTAGATGAGCTATCGGAGAGGCGAGTGTCTTCCATGTCCGCTATAGGTCTTACCACCATCGGCTTCGATGCCGACGACACGCTGTGGCAGAACGAGCAGTTCTTCCGCATGACCGAGAAGCGCCTGACCGCCTTGCTGGCGGACCACGGCGATCACGAGCACGTCGCCGCAAAGCTGCTCGCGGCCGAGAAGCGCAACCTTGCCCTCTACGGCTTCGGCATCAAGGGTTTTACCTTGTCGATGATCGAGACGGCGGTTGAGGTCACCAATGGCGAGGTGCCAGGTTCGGTCATAGGCGAAATCCTCGCCGCCGGCCGCGAGATGCTCAGCCATCCGATCGAGCCGCTGCCATATGCTCGTGAAACGGTCGAGGCGCTGGCCGGCTCCTACCGTCTGGTCCTGATCACCAAGGGCGACCTTTTCGACCAGGAACGCAAGCTGGCGCAGTCCGGGCTCGGCGATCTCTTCGACGCCGTCGAGATTGTGAGCGACAAGAGCGCGGCCACCTATGCCCGCATCTTCGGCCATCATGGCGACGGGCCGCAAAACAGCATGATGGTCGGCAACTCGCTCAGGTCCGACGTGGTTCCGGCCATCGAGGCCGGCGGTTGGGGCGTCCATGTGCCGCACGAGCTGACCTGGGCGGTCGAGCATGCCGAGGCGCCGGTTGCCGCGCCGCGATTTCGTCGGATCGCCGACCTTGGCGAGCTGCCGGCACTGATCGAGACCATCGCGAAGGCTGGCTAACCGACTGATCTCGGGCAGGAAAGTCAGCTATCCCGCTGAATGTTGAACTGTCAGCGGCCAATCAGCCTATCGATCACCGGTTGCAGCCGTTCGGGCGTGATCGGCTTGGCGACCACGGCGTCGATCACACTCGAGAGGCCGAGGCTTTCCGGCGTGCCGGTCCTGGATGAGAGCATGATCACCGAGGGAAGCGCCTTGCCCGACGCGCGCCGCAGCGCGTCGATGCCGGAGAACAGTCCGTCGCAATCCTTGTTGTCGGGTCCGCCGTCCAGGATGACCGCGCAGGGCACGTGGCCGCTCAGCGCCTTCCCGGCGGTCTCGGGCGATTCCGATATTGGCTTCAGTCCCGATTTCTCGACGATCTTCGACACCACGACCCGGTTTATCGACGACTTTCCGACGACAAGCACCTTGGAAAAGTCGGTCAGCACCTCGCCGGCACGGTCTGCCGGTCTCAATGGTTTTGCAGGGTCGTCGGGATTGGCGGGACACATGGGGCTGGGCGGGCCTCTGGTTCAATGCAGAGTTGAAACCTGAGGCGCAATTGCCGTGAGATCGCCCACCGTGTCAAGCTGAAACGATAGAACGTGAAAATATAACAAGAATTGCTAAAATTCAGCGCAAGTTCTGACTGTCGTAATAAGCGGAATTCGAAAGGCGACGACTGTCTCCCGAACGTATAACGCACGGGAGACACTCGCCAGCGATTGTTGACGTTAC
>JBFLWR010000552.1:0-9176 GCA_040755925.1 Pseudomonadota bacterium | reverse complement strand
ACCATGCCGAAGACGAGCACGGCCGGGAAGAACAGCAGCGGCGGCATTCCCGCCAGCAGCTGCGAACCGAGGTAGCCGCCCATGGCTCCGGCGAAGACCTGGCCCTCCTGGCCGATGCTCCAGAGTTGGGCGCGGAAAGCGATGACGGTGGCAAGCCCGGTGAGAATGATCGGCGTCGCCTTGACCAGCGTCGTGGCCATCGCCTTGGGCGAGCCGACCGCGCCCTGCACCAGCGCCGCGAAGACCTGGCCGACATCGGCGCCGGTCGAGGCAAGCAGCAACGCCGAAACGGCAAGCCCTGCTGTAACGGCCATGGCAAAGGAGGCCGCCGTCCACAGTCCGTCGCGCTCGGTTCTCGGTTCGAAACGGATCATTGAATGGCCCCTTCCCGGCGTCCCGCCATCATGGCGCCAACCTCACCGACGGTGACTTTCTTCGGATCGACGATGCCCATGATCTCGCCCTTGAACATAACCGCGATGCGGTCGGCGAGGCCGAACAGGTCGCTGAGCTCCTCCGAGGCGAGGATCACCGCGAAACCTTCCGCGCGCTTCCTGAGCAGTTGCGCCTGGACATATTCGATGACGCCGACATCCAGCCCGCGCGTCGGCTGGTTGGCGAGCATCAGGCCGGAGGCATGCAGGAATTCGCGCGCGATGATGATCTTCTGCGCGTTGCCGCCCGACAGCTTGCCGGCGGACACCTTCTCGTCGCGGGTGGCGATCTGGTATTCGGCGATCATCTCCCGCGCCAGCCTGGCGATCGCGTTGCCGTTGATCAGCGGGCCACTGCGATATTTTGCGCTGCGCTGCCAGCCAAGCACCAGGTTCTCCGCGACATTGAATTCCGGCACAAGGCCTTCGCGGAAGCGATCGTCCGGGATGTGGCCGACGCCTCGGTCCATCATGCAGCGCGGCGTCAGCCCAGCCACCTCCTCGTCCATAAGCCTGATCGAGCCGGCGCGCGGTTTGCGGACGCCGCACAAGACCTCGAACAACTCTTTCTGACCGTTGCCGGCGACGCCCGCTATGCCGAGGATCTCATGGCGCGCCACCGCGAAGGAGACGTCCTTCAGCACTGCCTCCCCCCAATAGCCATGGGCTGTCAGCCCTTCCACGGAAAGCACCGTCTCGCCCGGCTGCAATTCCGGCTTGGTGACTGCGAACGATACCTCGCGGCCAACCATCAGCCGGGCGAGTTCGTCGGGAGACGTCTCAGTGGTATTAAGCGTGGCCACGACCTTGCCCTTGCGCAACACCGTGACCCGGTTCGACTGCATGACCTCGACGAGCTTGTGGGTGATGAGGATGATCGACAGGCCGCGGGCGCACATCTTGCGCATGATGTCGAACAGGATGCGCGACTCGGCCGGCGTCAGCACGGCCGTCGGCTCATCGAGGATGAGGATCTCGGCGCCGAGATAGAGCGCCTTCAATATCTCCACCCATTGCTGGCGGCCGACCGGCAGCTCCCAGACATAGGCATCGAAATCGATGTCGATGCCGTAGCCGTCACATATGGCCTTGAGCTTCCGCCTGGCCTCGGCGGCATCGAGCCGCCAGCCCGAACGTTGCGTGCCAACGATGATGTTCTCCAGCACGGTGAATTCCGGGACCAGGACGAAATGCTGGTGCACCATGCCGATGCCGTGGCGGATCGCGTCGATGGGAGAGGCGATGTGAACCGGCTGATCGCGGACGAATATCTGTCCCTTGTCGGGGCGATAGAGGCCGAAGATGCACGACGAAAGCGTGGATTTCCCGGCGCCGTTTTCGCCAAAGAGACAGTGGATCTCACCGGGGCGGAGGTCGAAATGGACATCCTCGTTGGCGGCGACGCCGGCGAAGCGCTTGGTCAGGCCTTCGACGCGCAAGGCAGTGGACATGGCAGGTTCCGAAAGGCTGGAGGAAGTGGCCGCGGCGATCCTGGCGGAACGTCGCGGCCGGACGGTCTCTCGAAGATCAATGCGCCTTCGGATCGGACACGTCGACCGGCACCTCGAACGTCCCAGCCATGATCTTGGCCTTCAGCGCCTCGACATCGCTCCGGACATTTTCCGGCAGCTTGGACTCGAGCTCGCCATAGGGCGCCATGGCCGAGCCCCCGTCCTTCATCGAGAACCAGTGCTTTTCGGTGTTGCCGGCATAGGGCTTGCCTTCGGCCTTGTGGGCCCACCAGGCGTCGATGACGTGGTTCACGTCGGGATCCCATTGCGCGACCGTGCTCGACAGCACCGTTGACGGCGAGAACGAGTGCTGATCCTGGAAATTGCCGAAGCAGAGGATCTTGGCTTCCTCGCACGGCTTGAAGTTGCCGGTGAGCTGGAAGATCAGGTCGGCGCCGGTGGCGATCTGGGCCGAGGTGTACTCGGCCGCCTTGGCCGGATCGTACCAGGATTCGATGAAGGCTACGCTGCGCTCGATCTTGGGGTTCACCGCCTTGGCGCCGTCGAAGAAGGCGTTGATCTCGTCGTTGACGTCGTCAGCCGGGAACGTGCCGACGGCGCCGAGCTTGTTCGACTTGGTCATCTTGCCGGCAATGGTGCCGAGCAGATAGGCCGGTTCGTGCACGCGCTTGTAGATCCAGTACTGGTTGCCGCCGAGCCCTTCATTGCCGGAGCCGACGACGACGAACAGGATGTCGGGGAACTCGTCCCTGAGCTTCTTCACTTGGTCTGAAAAGGTGCTGTGGGCCCAGATGATGTCGTACTGCCCGCTTTCGGCGAACAGCCGCATGGCGTCTCCGGCATCGTCGCCCCAGAGGGGATCAGTGTATTTCCAAGTGATTTCGAGGCCATGCGGCTTCTTGGCCTTCACCCGCTCCAGCGCCTGGATCAGGGTGCCATCCCAAGCGTTTTCTATTCCTGCGGAGAGGATGACCGCAATGCGAAGCTTGTCAGGCTCCGTGGCCCTGGCTAGCCCGGTGCCGATGGCGATGCAGGCGATGGCTAGCGCGCAAAGCGCCGCAACTCTTCTGATGAAGATCATGAACATAGGATCGTGCCTTTCCCTCTGGGGTCATTTTTGGGTTGCATCCCGTTTTTTTTTGTTTTGTCTTCCGGTCCACCTCTCCCGGGCGGTATTCTCAGTTGCCTTGAGAAGCCTCCTTGGCCAGAAGCGCGTCGATCTCCTGGGACCACGAGGTGCGCCAGGCGCGCTTCGTTGAATCATCGAGCCAGGCCGCGTCGAGAGAATTGAGCGCGAGGTCGGCGAGTGTCCCGCGGTCGAGCGACATGGTCTCGGCCAGTAAACGATATTCCTTGGCGAGGTCGGTCTGCAGCATCGGCGGATCGTCGGTATCGACCACCAGCTTGAGCCCGGCGTCGAGCATGGCGCGGATCGGATGGTCGGCCGCCGTCAAATCGCGCCAGTGAGTCAGGATCACCGTCGAGCTTGGGCAGACGGTGAAGGCAATGTCCTCGTCGATGCAGCGCCTCACCAGCGCCGGATCCTCCATGACCCGGTAGCCGTGGTCGATGCGTTCGACCGAGAGCAAATCGAGCGCGTCGCTCACATTGGCCGCCGGCCCGCCCTCGCCGGCATGCGCGGTCAGCCGCATCCCGGCCTTCTTCGCCCTGTCATAGACAGGCTTGAAGGGCGCCGGAGGGAATGGCTCTTCGTCGTAGTCGAGCCCGATGCCGATCACCTTGTCGGAGCGGAACGGCAGCACCAGGTCGAGGAATTCGAAGGCGCGATCGATCGTCAGCTCGCGGTTGATCGCCGGAATCAGCCGCGAGACCAGGCCGAAATCGGTCTCGGCATCGTCCATGGCCTTCAGGATCGCGGAAAACATCGTCTGGTAGCTGATGCCGGCGTCCTGGTGCACCTGCGGGCTGAAGAAGAATTCGACATAGCGTCCGCCGGCATTGGCGACATGGGCGAGCGCTTCGTAGGCGATCAGGTGAAAATCGTCGGAGGTGACGACGGATCGCGCGACAAGATCGTAGATCTGCAGGAAGTCGACGAGATTGTCATAGCGGTAGAGTTCCTCGACCTCGCCGAATGGCGGCAAGGCGATGCCGTTCTTCCTCGCCAGCTTGAGGAAAGTGTCGGCCTTCACCGCGCCGGCCAGATGCAGATGCAGCTCGGCTTTCGGCAGCGCCTTTGCGAATACGTCCAATGTCATCGGCTCCGCCCTCCTTACAAATCCAGCACTAGCTCATCCGACAGAGCGCGCGAGCAGCATGGCGTGATGCGGTTGCCTGTCGCGCGCTGCTTGTCGGTCAACACCAGGTCGCGATGGTCCGGCACGCCCGAGACGACACGCGTCACGCAGGTGCCGCAGATGCCTTGCTCGCAGGATACCTGTATCTCGACGCCGTTTTCGGCGAGCACTTCGACGATGCTGCGTCCCGGCGCCACCTCGAAGCTGCGGCCATCGCCGGCAAGCGTCACGCGGAACGGCTTGTCGCCGGCGACCTTGGCGTGGCCGGCATTGGCAAAGTACTCGCGATGGACCGCCTCGGACGGCCAGTCCTTTTTTGCCGCGGCAATCACCGCGTCGAGGAAGCCGGCCGGCCCGCAGGCATAGAGATGCGCGCCGGGCGCACGACGCGATAGCAACGCCGCAAGGTCGAGCTTCTGTTCCGCCGGTCCGTCATCGAGGTGGAAGCGCAGCTTGTCGGCAAAGGGGGCGGCCAGCATCTCGTCGCGAAAGGACATGCGCGAACGGCTGCGCGCGCAGTAGTGGAAGGCAAAGTCGCGGCCGAGGGCCGACAGGCGGTGCGCCATCGACAGGATCGGCGTGATGCCGATGCCGCCGGCGAGCAGCAGCGAGAACGGAGCATCCTCGTCGAGCGCGAACGCGTTGCGCGGCATGCTGGCTTCCACCACGTCGCCAGCCTTCAGCCGGTCGTGCACATAGGCCGAACCGCCACGCCCGGCGACCTCGCGCAGCACGCCGATGCAATAGCGGTGACGTTCGGCAGGATCGTTGCGTAGCGAATACTGACGCGTCATGCCGCCAGGCAGATAGAGATCGATGTGCGATCCGGCGGTGAATGCGGGCAATTGAGCGTTGCTTTCGGCAACCAGTTCGAAGGCCGCGATGCCTTCCGCGCAGTTCCGCCTCTCCGCAACGCGAAGCCTGAGATGCGCGCCGGTCCGGTTCGCCTGCACAGTGTCGTAGCCCAGCATGTCCACGGTCAACTCCTCGGCCCGCGGTAAGGCAGGAATGCTGTTTCAAATGGGACAATCATGACGTCGAACCGATGTCTCCAGTTACGATGCCGCTCCGCAATCAACTCGCGATCGGGGCGCCGAGGCCAAAGCGTTTCACAAGTCCACGACGGTATTCGAGTGACATGCGATCCGAGGGAACATGGATTTCCTCGCTGAGATCGAGTTGCAATTCTTCCGGATGCTGCTCTTCGACCATCGGCTTGTCCTCGTCATTGATAAGCAGCGCATCCTTGATCCAGTAATCGTCGTCGGGATCGCCGGTCGTGTCGGTCATCATCTGGAAGATGCGCGTCTCCCGCGCCGAAACCGGGCACACGGTGTCGGCGAAATAGACGACGTAGTCCGAGCCCTGCGGCGCGATCTTGATGATGGTCGAGAACGGATAGGTCAGCTCGTAGGTGTAGACGACGTCGCGCTCCTCGCCTTCGACACCGTCGTCGAAGCGGTTGAAGCCCTCGTGATAGGGCAGTTCGAAACGCAGGCCGTAGTCGGTCTGCTCTACGTCGTACGGCGGAATTGGATCCGCTGTACTGCCACCAAAACTCTGGGTGTGCACCCAGGGGAAATGCGCCACATCGTTGAAGTTCTCGACATGGCGGCTGGCCGCCGCGTACCAAGTCCCGCTCGGCACATAGACCTTCCGGAAATCCGGGTTTGAAATGCCTTCCCACTCCGGCAGTTGCCAGATCGGATTGCTCTTCAGGCAAGCCCAGACAATGCCGTAGCGCTCGACGGAGGCATAGGTCTCGAGCTTCAGCTTCGGCGGTATGCGCCCTTCCGAATTGGCGATCGACGGTATTTTCGAGCAAGCGCCGCCATGCGCGAAATGCAGGCCGTGCATAGGGCAGACGATCTGGTCGTCGGCCATCCAGCCGGCGCTGATGCGCGTGCCGCGATGCGGACAGAGGTCACGCGCGACGGTGATGCCGGCGGAGGTCTTGTAGATCACCAGGTCGACATCGAGCAGCCTGGCCCGCACCGGCTTGTCGGCGATGTCGTGGACGAAGGCGAGCGGATGCCAGAACGAAGCGAGGATATGCCAGTCGCCCGGCGAGAATGTGCAGCCGCGCGGCAGGTCGTCCTTGGTCTTGGAATGATCGGCTGGCAGAAACAAACGCTTGCTCCTCGGGACGAGTCTCGCTGGCTTGTCCAGGGGCAAGAGCGACGATCTCGCCCGGACGCTGGAAAGTATCCCGCAGCCACCTTTTCTGCGGAATGCCTGCGGTATCGGAATGCATATCTGCAGTTAAGGTCCGTGCGGTGTAACCTTTGAGGCGCTGGTTAGCCGTGCTACAAAAGCCGCGGGGCAAAGCGAGCAGGATTTGGCCATGCACGCATTCATCGACGGTGGTCGGGGCTACATATTCGGCGAGGCGATATATCCGGCCGGCGGCGTCTACGGTCCGCTCAAGGAGCGCTATGTCACGCTGCTCATCATCCACGAAGGCAAGGCGCGGGTTTTCTGCGACGACGACGAGACGGTGATGGGGCCGCGCAGCTGCGGTTTCTTCCGCAACGAGCGGCGGTTATTCATCGAATATGCCGAAGGCCGCAACACCCGCGTCAGCTGGTGCGAAGGCTATGCAGGCGATCTGCCGGAGACGCTGGCCATGCGCCTGCGCTCGGTGTCACCGCGCATTCCCTTGTCGCAGCGGGTCGAGACCATGCAGCGTCTGGGCGTCGAGCTCGGCGCCGGCTCCGGCTCCAACCTCAACACGCTGCGCAATTCGCTCGGCGAGACGATCTTCCTCGCCTATTTTCACGAAGCGCAGATGTCCGAGCAGGAGCGCATGACACCGCGCTCGGTGCTGCGGGCCCGTTTCTACATCGATGAGAATTACGAGAAAGAGATCACCGTCGAAAGGCTGGCGGCGCTGGTGGGAGTGACCCCGCAGCACCTGGTCTCGTCCTTCCGCAAGCATATCGGCGTCACGCCGGTGCGCTATCTCTGGCAGGTGCGCGCCAACCACGGCCATTCGCTGCTGTTGCAGACGGGGCTGTCGATCTCCGAGATCGCCTATCAGTGCGGCTACAAGAACCCCTTCCACTTCTCGCGTCAGATCACCGACCAGTTCGGCATGTCGCCGCGCGACGTGCGCGCCAACAAGGGCTACCGGCTGGCCAGCGACATCGCCGAAGGCGCCGCCGACACGGCCTATGGCATGGCCCTGCCGGAGGTGAATTCGATCGTCGGCGAGTAAGAGAACCGCGAACCCGGCAGTCCTACCTGGCCAGCCGTGCGGCATGCCACTTCAGGTGGTCGTCCATGAAGGTCGAGATGAAATTGTAGGAATGGTCGTAACCTTCCTGCATGCGCAACGTCAGCGCGATGCCGGCCTTCCCGCAAGCTTCTTCGAGCAGCCAGGGGCGAAGCCCGTCCTGCAGGAAGCCGTCGGCGGTGCCCTGGTCGACGAGCAGTTCGCCGAAGCGGTGACCGTCCTCGATGAGCTGCGTGGCATCGTAAGCGCGCCAGCCCTTCTCGTCCGGCCCGAGGTACTTCTCCAGCGCCGGCCGCGACCAGGCGGCCGTCGTCGGCTGCACGATCGGCGCGAAGGCCGAGCAGCTCTTGAAGCGCTCCGGGTTCCTCAGCGCGATCGTCAGGGCGCCATGCCCGCCCATGGAGTGGCCGAAGATGGCCTGGCGCGTCATGTCGACCGGAAAATTGGCGGCGACCAGCGCCGGCAATTCCTCGGTGATGTAGGAGTACATGCGGTAGTTTCTTGCATAAGGCGCCTGTGTCGCGTCGACATAGAAGCCTGCGCCGCAGCCGAATTGCCAGTTGTCCTTCTCATCCGGAACGTCCGTGCCACGCGGGCTGGTATCCGGGCATACGACGACCAGGCCAAGCTCGGACGCCAGGCGGCGATACTCGCCCTTGTCCATGACGTTGGCGTGCGTGCAGGTCAGGCCAGACAGGTACCACAGAACCGGCAGCGGCCCGTCCTTGGCCTGGGGCGGCACGACGACGGCGAAGGTCATGTCGCAGGCGCAGGCCTCTGAGGCGTGCGAATAAACGCCCTGAGTGCCGCCATGCGATTTGGAGGTGGATAGGACGTTCATCGGTCATGCCTCTCGTCAGGAATCTCGGACCGGCATAGCTGCCGGCCCCGGCGCCCGCAACCTTGCGGCTCGCAAAAACGATACCGGCGGCGCGATCGAGCTGCGCAACTCGATCACGCCGCCGGCCGACGCTAGGCTCTGGGAACACGCGGGCGAGCCGGGAGGCGGAGCCCTGCGAAAAGCCTGGCGATTCAGTGCGGACGACAGCAGATTGCCGTCCGGATAATCGTCCTCAGGCCGGAAGCGCGCCGGATTTCTTGGCGGTCCAGGTGGCGATGTAGTCCATCAGGCCTGGGCTGAGGCAGTCATAGGGCTCGAGCCCGATCGACTTCAGCTGGCCGCGAATGCCGGCCATGCGGTTCGGGTCGACACCGGCCTCGATGATCGAGGAGACGAAGGCGGCAAAGCCCGGCGGCGACCAGCCGTCTTCCTCGAAGCGCTCGGGATGGATGAAGGACAGGCCCTTGAAGGGATGATCGCGCTCGACCGGGCCGTACATGTGCACGCCGCAGCCGGTGCAGGCATGACGCTGGATGAGCGCCGCCGGATCGACCACCTTCAGCTTGTCGCCATTCTCGGCAACCGTGACGTCGCCGCTGCCGGCAACGGCCACCACCGAGAACACCGCGCCATCCGGCTTCCAGCATTTGGTGCAGCCGCAGGCGTGGTTGTGGGCGATCTGGCCCTTGACCTTCACCTTCACCGGCTTGCTGGTGCACAGGCAAACCAGCGTGCCGCCGGCAAAGCTTGCGCTTTCCTTCGGCAGGCCATTGTCGATCGAGTGATGCAGTTTTTCCGCCATTACACTTCCTCCCTGTTTGACCACGAAGGTCGCGGGCGTTCGGCCCGCGGCCCCATGGCTTTCCTCAAAAAGCGGCTTTGCCTCAGTAAACCACGACGCTGCGGATCGACTTGCCCTCATGCATGAGGTCGAAG
>JBFLWR010000551.1:0-2081 GCA_040755925.1 Pseudomonadota bacterium | reverse complement strand
GGCCGCCGCTGGCGTGGGCCTCGAACTTCTTGAAGGGCGCGCCCACCGTTCAGGAAATCCTGACCAAGGGCGCGACCGCCACGCCGCCGAACTCGGCGAGCACGGTCTCGCCGCCCACCGCCGTCTGCCCGACGGCAACACGCGGCACGGCGTTCGTCGGCAGGAAAACATCGACGCGCGAGCCGAAGCGGATCAGCCCGAAACGCTCGCCGATGGCGATCGTGCCGCCGGACTCGGCCCAGCAGACGATACGGCGCGCTACCAGGCCGGCGATCTGCACGGCGGCGATGGTGCCGTTGGGACTGTCGATGACCAGCCCGTTGCGTTCGTTCTCGGAACTGGCCTTGTCGAGCTCGGCATTGAGGAATTTGCCGGGACGATGCTCGATCCGCTTGATCCTGCCGCGTACGGGAGCGCGATTGATGTGGCAGGAAAAGACATTCATGAACACCGAAATGCGGGTCATCTCGGTCGCGCCCAGCCCAAGCTCGCTCGGCGGCACGGCCGGGCCGACCGCCGAAATCACCCCGTCGGCCGGGCTCACCACCAGCCGGTCGTCGACCGGGGTGACGCGCTCGGGATCGCGGTAGAAGTAGATGCACCAGGCTGTGAGGATGAGCCCGATCCAGAACAGGACCGAGGAGAAGTAGCCAAGAACGAGCGTTGCCGCGCCAAAGACAGCGATGAAGGGATAGCCCTCGCGATGGATCGGAACGAACGTATTCTTGACCGAGTCGAGAAGGCTCATCGGGCTGGGGCGGTCCCTGTTTCAGGTCTGGCCTCAATAGCCGAAAGCCCCCCTCCCCGCAACGCAACAATGGGAGGATCGAGACAGGCGGCCGTTGGGCTCGTCCAGCGGGACGGAGGGCGCCAGAGCAGCCGAGGCGAACGAGATGAGATGACGATTGGTCCGCGCTCGCTGTCGGAAAGCGGTTTCCTCGTACGTCCTTGGGCAAAGCCACGCGCGGGGAGCCAAGCCGATGCCATCGCCGAAATCCGCCACGCTGAATGCCAGGATCATCACCGAAGGGCTCGCTTTCGGCGAGTCGCCGCGCTGGCATGACGGTCGGCTCTGGCTATGCAACTGGGGCACCGGAGAGGTCGTCGCAATCGACGAGACAGGCCGCCGCGACGTGATGCTCACCGTGCCGGCCGTGCTGCCCTACTCGATCGATTGGCTGCCCGACGGACGGTTGCTGGTGGTTTGCGGAAGTGACGGGCTTTTGCTCAGACAGGAAAACGACGGGACGCTCACCACCCATGCCGATCTCGGGCAATTGTCGAAGAGCCCGTGGAACGAGATCGTCGTCGACGGGCGCGGCAACATCTACGTCAACGGCGGCGGCCCGGCACCGGCGCCCGGCGAGCAATTCGGCCCGGGCTCCATCGTGTTGATCACGTCGAATGGCGCGGTGCGTCAGGTAGCCGGGAACATCGCCTTCGCCAACGGCATGGCGGTGACGCCGGACAACAAGACGCTGATCGTCGCGGAATCGCATGCCAGGCGGCTGACCGCCTTTGACATCGCGGCCGACGGCTCCCTCGCCAACCGCCGCATCTGGGCCGATCTGGGCGGCGACTATCCCGACGGCATCTCGCTCGATGCCAAAGGCTGCGTCTGGTATGCCGACGTGCCCAACCGGCATTGCGTCAGGGTACGCGAAGGCGGTGTGAAGATCGACAAGGTCGAGGTCGATCGTGGCTGCTTTGCCTGCATGCTGGGCGGCGCCGACGGCAAAACGCTGTTCATCGCGGCGGCGGAATGGCGCGGCTTCGAGCACATGGTGAGCGACGCCCGCACCGGTCAGGTGCTGAGCGTCGCTGTTCCCGCGCCGGGCGCGGGATGGCCATCCTATAGCTCCGGCACACGCTGATAGTTGGCGATATCGGCCTTGACGCCGAGGCGGGCTATCGTTTCCTGAGGATTGAAGGCGACGTGCTCATGCGCGGCCTTGACGATCGGCACCACCTTGTCGACCGCCGCCTGGCTTTCCCATTCGACCACCGTGACGATGTTGAACTCGCCCGGGCCGGAAAACTGCTCGAGCAGGAAATCCTGCACGAAGCCCTGCTGCTGGCGC
>JBFLWR010000550.1:0-8208 GCA_040755925.1 Pseudomonadota bacterium | reverse complement strand
GCCGATAAGCCTGAGCACCGTGGTCTTGCCCGAACCCGACGGCCCGAGCACGGTGAGGAACTCGCCATCGCGGATCGCCAGGTCGATATCGTGCAGCACTGGAACCGTGCCGTAGGATTTCGAGACGGAGCGCAGCGTAAGCAGGTCGCTGTTCTGGTTCATGGCGGACTTTCAGAAATACGGTGTTGGCGGCCCGGTGCCCGGACCGCCAGGTCCTTCAAAGCTTGGCGAAATGGAAATCAGGGCGTCGCCTTGATCTCGTTCCACAGGTCGGAGCGCTTGGTCGGGTCCTCGACATTGTTGAGCCAGACCAGCTTGTCGTTGCTGCCGGCGCTGCTCGACTCGACCACCGTGTTGCCGAAGCCGGTGCGTTCGGACAGAGCGCCGCTGACCTTCTTCGACAGCATGAAGTTGATCCACTTCTGCGCCGCGTCGTTGTCGCGAACGCCCTTGGAGATGACCCAGTTGTCGAGCCAGGCAAGCGCGCCCTCGCTCGGGTTGATGTAGGCGACGTGGGCGCCGATCTTCTGCAGGGCCTTGACCTGCTGCTGGCCGTAATTGGCCCAGATCAGGGCGACGTCATTGTTCTGGTAGATCTGCTGGGCCTCGTCGGCGGTGGTGTAGAAGCTCAGCACATTGCGCTTGAGATCGACCAGCTTGGCCTTGACCGCGGCCATCTGCTCGGCGGTCAGGTTGAACGGGTCCTTGTAGCCCAGCGTCAGCGCGGTGAAGGAGAAATTGTGCTCGCCATTGTCATAGGCCAGCACCTTGCCCTTGTAGGCCGGATCCCAAAGCACCGACATCGAGGTCGGCGCCGGCTTCACCTTGTCGGTGTCGTAGATCAGGCCGATCGAATCGAAGCAGAACGGAATGCCGTAGACCTTGCCGTCCTTGGTCACGCCGCTGACCTGCGTGAGGTCGCGGAAGCGCGGCAGCACGTCCTTCTGGTTCGGCAGCTTGCCGAGGTCGATCGGGCTGACCAGCTCGGCCTTGATGTAGCGCTGCAGCTGCGCGGTGTTGACGGCGAAGACGTCGAAGTCCTGGCCTTCGCTGCCCTTGATCTTGGCCCAGATCTCGTCATCGCTGCCGATGAAGACGACATCGACGCCGATGCCGCTCTCGGCGGTGAACTCCTTGACCCAGTCGGCGTCTGCATAGCCGTCCCAGGCCAGCACGCGCAGGTTTGCCGCGAGCGCCGACGACGCCATCAGGCCGATGCCGAGGCCGACACCCGCTATTCCGAGAAGCAGTTTTTTCAGTAGCATCACCATTTCTCCCATTGTTGTTGTGGTGGATTGCAGCTTTCGGACCGCGGCCGTCACAGCGCCGTGACGGCGACCAGTCCCTCGTCCGGCGCCGACTGCATCCGGTTGCGCAATGGCTTGCCGAATGCGGGGGCCTGGATTTCGTATTCGTCGCCCGGCAGCGTCTTGATGCCCGAGGCGTAGCTCATCACCGCCGCGCCGAAGAAATAGGCGTGCAGGTCGCCTGGACGGCGATGCATCGGGTAGCGGAAGTGGTAGTGCTCGAGATTGCCTATCGAGTGCGACATGTGCGCCTCGCCCGAGAGGAATTCCTGTTCCCAGATGACCGCGCCGTCGCGGCGGATGCGGGAAGAACCGCGCACCTCCTGCGGCAGCTCGCCGACGAGCAGCTCCGGACCGATCGAGCAGGAGCGCAGCTTGGAATGGGCGAGATACAGATAGTTCTCGGCCTCGGTCACATGGTCGGAATACTCGTTCCCGAGCGCATAGCCGATGCGATACGGGCGGCCGTCCGGCCCGTTGAGGTAGAGGCCGACGATCTCGGCCTCCTCGGCGCCTGCCTTGGCGAAGGCTGGCATCGGCAACGGCGCGCCGGGTGGCACGACGCAGGTGCCGACCCCCTTGAAGAACCATTCAGGCTGGACGCCGAGCTTTCCAGGCGCGGGCTTGCCGCCTTCCAGACCCATGCGGAAGATCTTGAGCGAGTCGGATTCGGTGGCGTCCTTGCCGTGGGTCAGCACATGCATCTTGTCGCGGGCGGCGGCACTTCCCGTATGGGTCAGGCCGGTGCCTGTGACGAGGAAGCGCGCCGGTTCCGGGTGATCAACCGGAGCAAGCACCCGGCCTTCGCGCAGCAGCTGGTCGTAGTCGACCTGTTCGGCGCCGGTCCGCTCTTCGACCAGCGACGCGATTGATCTGCCGGTAGCGATGGCCGCATTGGCGAGATCGAGCACGGTATCCGTGCCTGTCAGGACGTGAAGGTGATTGCCGTCGGCGCTGACGCGACCGACGCGGCGGCTGCCATCGGGTAGTTGGAACTGAACGAGACGCATGATGCACCCTTTCCTGCGGTCCGACGCGGTCACACCCAACCGGCGTCGACGATGAATTGCTGGCTCGAGCACATGCGGCTGTCGTCGGCGGCCAGGAACAGCGCCATACGGGCGATGTCCGAGGGTTGCAGCCGGTCCGGCAGGCACTGCCTTTCCTCGATCTGGCGTTCTCCGGCCGGTGTCAGCCACAGGCGCATCTGGCGCTCGGTCATCACCCAGCCGGGCACCATGCAGTTGACTCGGATGCGCTCGGGGCCGAGCTCGCGGGCGAGCGCCCGCGTCATGCCGTAGACGGCCGCCTTCGCGGTCACGTAGGCTGGGCAATCCGGGTCTCCGACCATCCAGGTGATGGAACCGAAATTGATGATCGAGCCGCCGCCGAGCGCCTTCATCTGCGGGCGCACCGCCTGCGCGGCGAAGAACTGGTGGCGCAGATTGACCGCCATGCGGTCGTCCCAATAGGCGACGCTGACATCCGCGGTCTGGTGGCGGTCGTCATTGCCTGCATTGTTGCAAAGCGCCTGGATCGGGCCGTTATGCGTCTTCGCCTGCTCGATGGCCGCCTGCAGATCCTCGACATTGCGCAAATCGCAAGGAATGAAGAGCGGCTCCGGATGGCCTTGCTCGGCGATTGCCGCAACCAGCTTCCGCGAAGGCTCGACCGCCAGGTCGACAAAGGCGACGCGACTGCCCTGCGCGCAGAAATGGCGAACCAGGCTTTCGCCGATGCCGCTGCCGCCGCCGGTGATGAAGACGCTGCGGCCCTTGAGGCTGGGGTAGATGGCGTAGCTGGCGATCTCGTTGGTCATCGCGGCACCTAATGCGAGTGGCGGGGGATGCCGGCGTCACGGCGGCCGACGAGGAAATCGAAATCGCAACCCCGGTCGGCCTGCAACACACGTTCGACGTAAAGGCTCTGGTAGCCGCCTTGCGGCGGCGCCGGCGGCTGCCAGTCGTTGCGGCGGGCGGCGAGCTCTTCCTCGGAAACCAGCAATTCGAGACGCCGGCCCGCCACGTCGAGCTCGATGAGATCGCCGTCGCGCACCAGGGCAAGCGCGCCGCCCGCCGCCGCCTCAGGGGCGACATGCAGGACCACGGTGCCATAGGCGGTGCCGCTCATGCGCGCATCGGAGATGCGCACCATGTCGGAGACGCCCTGCTTCAGCAGCTTCGCCGGCAGCGGCATGTTGCCGACCTCGGCCATGCCGGGATAGCCGCGCGGCCCGCAATTCTTGAGCACCATGACCGAGGAGGCGTCGATATCGAGGTCGGGATCGTCGATGCGGGCGTAATAGTGCTCGATGTTCTCGAAGACGACCGCCCTGCCCCGATGCTGCATGAGCTCCGGTGTCGCGGCCGACGGCTTGATGACAGCGCCATTGGGTGCGAGGTTGCCGCGCAGCACCGATATGCCGCCTTCCCTGGTCAGTGGCCGGTCGAGTGGCCGGATGACCTCGCTGTTGTAGTTCGGCGCGCCGTCGACCAGCTCGCCGATGGTCTTTCCGCTGACGGTCATGGCGTCGCGATGAAGAAACCCCACTTCATCAAGCGACGCCATGACCGCGGCGAGCCCCCCGGCATAGTAGAAATCCTCCATCAGGAACCGTCCTGACGGCATCAGGTCGACGATGGTCGGCACGTCCCGGCCGAGACGATCCCAGTCGTCAAGGCTGAGATCGACACCGACGCGGTGCGCGATGGCGATCAGGTGCAGCACCGCGTTGGTCGATCCGCCGATGGCGCCGTTGACGCGGATGGCGTTTTCGAAGGCTTGCCGGGTGAGGATCTGCGACATCGTCACGTCCTTGTGGACCATGTCGACGATCTGCCGTCCGGCAAGCTGCGCGAGCACGCCGCGGCGCGAGTCGACCGCGGGGATGGCCGCGTTGTCGGGCATGCCGATGCCCAGCGCCTCGACCATGCTGGCCATGGTGGATGCCGTGCCCATCGTCATGCAGCTGCCGGCCGAGCGGCTCTGCCCCTGTTCGGCGGCGAGGAAATCCTCGACCTTCATGCGGCCGGCCTTCACCTCCTCGGCGAACTTCCAGACATGGGTGCCGGAGCCGATGTCCTGGCCACGGAACTTGCCGTTGAGCATCGGGCCGCCTGACACTGCGATGGTCGGCAGGTTGCATGAGGCCGCGCCCATCAGCAGCGCCGGCGTAGTCTTGTCGCAGCCGACCAGAAGCACGACGCCGTCGATCGGATTGCCGCGAATGGATTCCTCGACATCCATGCTGGCCAGGTTGCGGAACAGCATGGCCGTGGGACGCATGTTGCTCTCGCCGAGCGACATCACGGGAAACTCGACCGGCAGGCCGCCGGCCTCATAGACGCCACGCTTGACGTGATCGGCCAGCGCCCGCAGATGCGCGTTGCACGGGGTCAGCTCCGACCAGGTGTTGCAGATGCCGATCACCGGACGTCCGTCGAACGCATCGGCGGGGATGCCCTGGTTCTTCATCCAGCTGCGGTGCATGAAGGCGTTCTTGCCCTCGCCGCCGAACCATGCCGCCGAGCGCAGCTTGCGCTTTTCGTCACTCACGATGCATGTTCCTTGCGGCGCTTGTTGCGGTTCTCGACGCTGCGGCGAACGTCGTCCTCGGCATTGTCGATGAGCACGAGCAGCGCTTCTTGCGCGCCGGGTCCGTCGCCGGCGGCGATCCTCTGTGCCACTTGCCGGTGCAGCGGCAGCGAATGACGCTGCCCTTCGGGATTGTCGTTGGAGAGACGGAAGCTCATCACCAGAGCGGTTTCCACCAGCGCCGCCAGCGAGCCGATCAGCTCGTTGCCCGTCATGCGCAGGATGGTCTGGTGGAAGACAAGGTCGGGCTTGGCGAAGCGGTCGCCGTCGTCGCCCACTGCTTCCATCTCGTCGAGAGCAGCGTTCAGCTCGGCGAGTTGCGGCGGCGTGGCGCGCTTGGCGGCAAGCGCCGCGGACATCGGCTCGATCGCCCGGCGCAGCTCGAAAAGCTCCTTGACGTCGGCGGCGTTGACGCCGCCGGCATATCGCCAGGAGAGCACGTCCGGATCGAGGAAATTCCAGTCGGAGCGCGGACGCACCCGCGTGCCGGTCTTCGGCCGCGACTCGACCAGCCCCTTGCCCGCCAGCACCTTGATCGCCTCGCGCAGCACGGTGCGGCTGACGCCCAGCATCTCGCTGGAATCGTCGGCATTGGGCAGCGCCTCGCCGGGCAAGAAATGCCCCTGCAGGATGCGCAGGCCGATCTGTTCGACAACCGTCGCATGGAGGGCCGTCGAACCGCTGGCGACCGCGGCCAAAGGCGGCGAGTTGCGCGCCGCCCTGAGGGGTTTCATATTCTTCATACTATTCATATGATATGTCTTTAGCCATGCAACGACCAGAGTCAAGGCATTTGGGGCTCGGATGGACAGGAATTTTGAAACCGTGCGCGCGGAAGGACTGGTCTCGATCGCCGACGAGCTGGCGACCGTCGAGCTAGCGCCGGCCGCCGGTGGCGCCGTGGCCTCATACCGCGGGCCGCGGAACGGACATGTCGTCAATTGGCTCCGGCGGGCGGATGCAGGTGCGCTCAACCGCCGCGACGCGGGCGCCATGGGCTGCTTTCCGCTGGTCCCCTACTCCAATCGCATAAGATGCGGTCGTTTCACCTTTGCCGGCCGGAGCGTCGAGCTGCCGACAAGCGCCGACGATCCGCATTACGAACATGGCCATGGCTGGCGAAAGCCGTGGACCGTGGAAGAGCACTGTGCCGACAAAGCCATCCTGCGTTACCGCCACGCCGCCGATGCATGGCCCTGGGACTACGAAGCCGAGCAGGTGCTCGGGTTGGCGCGGGGCTGCCTGACCATCCGGATTTCGCTAAGAAACCTCTCCGACGCGCCGATGCCGGCCGGGTTCGGGCTACATCCCTATTTCCCGGCGACGCCATGGACGCATGTGCAGGCCGATGTCACCGGGATGTGGGAAACCGATGCGGAGGTGCTGCCCACGCGCCATCTGCCGCCGCCGGCAGGCGCCAATCCGGCCACGGGCTTCGACGTCGCCGAGGCCGCGTTCGACACTGTCTTCACCGGATGGTCGCGCCGGGCGCGGATCACCTAGCCCGACGAAGGAAGGCTGCTGGACATCGAGGCCGAAGCGCCGCTCGACTTCCTGGTGCTCTACACGCCGCCCGGCGAGCCGTTCTTCTGCGCCGAGCCGGTGAGCAACATCACCGACGCTTTCAACCGACCGGGCGACAGCGGAAGCGGCTGCATGGTGCTTGGCCCAGGCGAGACCCGGTCCGCGACTGTTCGCTTCATGCCTTCGGAAATGAGCTTGAAGCGATGACTTCAGGAGAATGGCGAGCTCAGCTCGCCTCGCGCATCGCCTCGGCGGCCTGGAGGTCGACGGAGACCAGTTGGCTGACGCCCTGCTCGGCCATGGTGACGCCGAACAGCCGATCCATGCGCGCCATGGTGATCGGGTTATGGGTGATGATGACGAAGCGCGTCTCGGTCGTCTTCGACATCTCGTCCATCAAGTTGCAGAAGCGCTCGACATTGTGGTCGTCGAGCGGCGCGTCGACTTCGTCGAGCACGCAGATCGGCGCCGGATTGGTCAGGAAGACGGCAAAGATCAGCGACATCGCCGTCAGCGCCTGCTCGCCGCCGGAAAGCAGCGTCATGGTCTGCGGCTTCTTGCCGGGCGGGCGGGCGAGGATTTCGAGCCCTGCTTCGAGCGGGTCTTCCGACTCGATCAGTTGCAGCTCGGCCGTGCCGCCGCCGAAAAGATGCGAGAAGAGCCGCTGGAAGTGACCGTTGACCACCTCGAAGGCCGCCAGCAGCCTTTCACGGCCCTCGCGGTTGAGGCTCTGGATCGCCTGGCGCAGTTTTCTGATCGCCTCGATGATGTCCTCGCGCTCGGAGACGATTGTCTCCAGGCGGTCGGAAAGTTCCTTCTGCTCCTCCTCGGCGCGCAGATTGACGGCGCCGAGTCGCTCGCGCTCGATCTTCAGCCGGTCGAGCTGGCGCTCGATCTCGGCCATGTCGGGCATGGGATCGTCGGCTTCCAGTCCGGTGTGCTTGATGACGAGGTGCGGCGGCGTGTTCAGCGCTTCCTGGATGCGCGCCTCGACCTCGGCACGGCGCTCGTCGGCGGCCCTAAGCCGCTCCTCGGCGCGGACGCGGGTCTCACGCGATTCAGCCAGCGACTGGATCGCCAGGGTCGCGGCCTTGTCCAACTCGGCCTGACGGTTTTCCGCTTCCTGCAGGCGGTCGCTCGCCGTCTGGCGCAGTGCCTCGGCCTCGGACAGCTGCGACAGCAGCGCGCGGCGCTTGGCGTCGATCTCGTCCGGCGCGTCGGCCAGCCTTTCGCGCTCGGCCTCGGCCTCGGCCTTGCGTTCGGCAAGCGCCGCGATCTGCGTCGAGGCGTTCTCGGCGCGCTCCAGCCAGTTCCTGCGCTCGGCGCCGATGGCGTCGAGCCGGCGTATGCGTGCCTCGGCTTCGCGCCGCAGTCCTTCGTGCACGGCGCGCGCATCGGCAAGCGTGGCGCGGTCGCGTGAGACGTTGGCTGAAGCCTGCTCCAGCTGCAACTGCAGGTCGCCGAGATCGGGGGCGTCCTTCAGCATCTCCTCGGCTTCGAGGAAGGCGGCTTGGGTTTCCTCGTGGCTGTCGACGACGCGAGCGCGCGCCTCATCAAGCGCGGCGCGCCGGCTCACCAGCTCGCCGCCGGCCTTCTCGGCCGCGGCCAGCGCGTTGCGGGCAGCGTCCAGCCCGTGCTGCGCATCGCGGCCAGCCTGGCGGGCGTTGCGTTCTGCCTCGCTTGCCTGGCGCATCGCCTGCTCCGCCCGCGCCAGCGCTTCCTCGGCCTCGCGCACGGCGAGCGTCGCCTGCACCGCTTCGGCGTCGAGCTCGGCCAGGCGGTT
>JBFLWR010000055.1:0-37008 GCA_040755925.1 Pseudomonadota bacterium | reverse complement strand
GATCTCCGGAATCCCCCCGAGGGCGAGCGACGCGTTATAAAACCTCGACTCGCCGGTGACCTCGCGACCGAGCCAGTCGGGCAGCATTTCGTCTGGCACATCCTCCGGCGTCTCGAGCTCCGCCACTACCAACCCCGCGAGCACTCCGCCGAAGACATCGACTTCATAGAGATAGCCCCGGTATCTAACATGGTGGCGTGTCTTCTCGATGACACGTCCAATGGCGAACGCCATCATCTCCTCGGCTTCATCCAGCGGAATCGGATATTCGTATTCGTCGCGCTCTTTGGCGGCGCTGCCGAATTTCAACGTCAGCTTCGCCGAACTGCCGTCGCTGATGCGCACACGCACCGTGCGTCCGGGCGCGGCGGCGAGGTAGAACTGGCGAATGCGGATCTCCGCTTCGACGAGGTCGCGCCATCCGGCGCTGGCGACCAGGAACTTACGCTCGACTTCCTTGCCCATGGCCGCGCACTAAAGACTGCGCTGGTCGAGATGGCAAGCCGATCCCGGAATCAATTTGACTTTAATCAATCGATTGATTAAAGTCATGGGATGAGCAAGCCGACGAACGCCAAGACGGGGCAACGAGAAGCTTCTCCCGCCGATCAGACGCGGGCCGCGCTGGTGCGGGCCGCGCTCAGATTGTTTGGACGGCAGGGTTTCGATGGCACCTCGACGCGCGAGATCGCCGCCGAGGCCAATGCCAATATAGGCTCCATCGCCTATCACTTCGGCGGCAAGGAAGGCCTGCGCGCCGCCGCCGCGGACTATATCGTCGACACCATCCAGGCGATCGCCGGCCAGGTGATCGGGGCGGCGCCCGGTCCGTCGAGCCGCGAGGCGGCGCGGGCGCAGCTCGTCATCGCCCTTGAGCGCATGGTCACATTCGTCGTCGCGACACCTGAGGCCGGCGAGATCGTACAATTCGTACTTCGGGAGCTTTCCCATCCGACGGCGGCGCTGGACCGCATCTATGCCGGCGTGTTCGAGCCGACGCATCGCAGGCTTTGCCAGATCTGGGAGCAGGCGACCGGGGAGCCGGCCGAGAGCGAGGCAACCCGGCTCACCGTGTTCACGATGATCGGCCAGGTCATCTATTTCCGCATCGGCCGCGAGGCGGTGATGCGCAGGATGGGCTGGCCCGAGATCGGTAATGCCGAGGCCGCCAAGGTGACGGCGGTCGTGACGGACAACCTCAAGGCCATGCTGGCGGCCCGCGACGGGGCCGGCAAGGAGGTCAAGCCATGAGTCTTCTCTGTTCCCTGCCGCTCGCGGCCCAGCTGTTCGGCATTTGCGCGCCGCCGCCGCCATTGGCCGTCGGTTATGTCGAAGGCGAATATGTGCTGATGGCGCCGATCGAAGTGGCGCAGGTGGCGACCGTCGGCGTCAGGCGCGGCGACCGGGTGACGCCCGGCATGCCGGTGGCGACGCTGGAAGATGACGACGCCAGGATCGCCGTGGCGCAGTCACAGGCCGCCCTTTCGCAGGCCGAGGCGCAGCTTGCCGACCTCAAGGTGGGCAAGCGCCCGGAAGAGATCGCCGTGCTCAAGGCCGCGGTGGACATGGCCAAGGCCCAGGCCGCTGACGCCAAGCGCAAATATGACCGCGCCAGCGACCTCTACAAGCGCGGCACCGGCACGCAGGCCGACTACGACACCGCTTCGGCGACCATGGAGACCGCCGATGCGCAGGTCGGCCAGGCCGAGGCCAATCTGGCCGTCGGCGGCCTGCCGGCGCGGCCCGAGACGATCAAGGCGGCCGAGAACCAGGTCCAGCAGGCGCAGTCGGCGCTGGGGCAGGCGCAATGGCGTCTGTCAAAGCGCGTGCTGGCCGCGCCTTCCGCCGGCCGCATCGACGACGTGATCCGCAACCCCGGCGACACCGCCGGGCCCACCGCGCCGGTGATCTCGATGCTGCCCGACAACGCGGTCAAGCTCAGCGTCTTCGTGCCGGAAGCCGCCTTCTCGTCGGTCAAGGTCGGCGCGCTGCTCAGCGTGCGCTGCGATGGCTGCGGACCGGACCTGAAGGCCCGCGTCAGCTACGTCTCGCCCGATCCGGAATTCACCCCGCCGGTGATCTACTCGCTGCAGAACCGGCAGAAGCTGGTCTATCTCGTCGAGGCGCGGCCCGAGGGCAATGCCGGCCCGCTTCAGCCCGGCCAGATCGTCGACGTCGACCTCGCGGATATCGGAAAATGAACGCCATCGACGTCCGCGGGCTGGTCAAGCGCTTTGGCGACAAGACCGTCGTCGACCATGTGACGATGACCGTGGCCGAGGGCGAGATCGTCGGCTTCCTCGGGCCGAACGGCTCGGGCAAGACGACGACGATCCGCATGATGTGCGGGCTGCTGACGCCTGACGAGGGCGAGGGCACCGTGCTTGGCTTCGACATCCGCGCCGAGAGCCTCAAGATCAAGCGCGAAGTCGGCTACATGACGCAGAAATTCTCGTTCTACGAGGATCTGACGATCGGCGAGAACCTCGAATTCGTGGCGCGGCTCTACCGGCTGAAGCCGGTCGAGCAATATGTGGTGCGCACGCTGGAGGAGCTCGGCCTGACCACGCGCCGCAACCAACTGGCCGGCACGCTTTCCGGCGGCTGGAAGCAGCGGCTGGCGCTTGCCGCCTGCATCATGCACGAGCCGAAGCTGCTCCTGCTCGACGAGCCGACGGCCGGCGTCGACCCGAAGGCGCGGCGCGAGTTCTGGGACGAGATCCACCGGCTGGCCGCCGGCGGGCTGACGGTGCTCGTCTCCACCCACTACATGGACGAGGCCGAGCGCTGTCACCGCATCAGCTACATCTCCTACGGCAAGATGCTTGCCACCGGCACCGTGGCCGAAGTGGTGAAGAACGCCGGACTGACCACCTTCGTCCTGCAGGGGCCAAGGCTGGATCGGGTGGCGGAAGCGCTGCAGGGCCGCGCGGGTGTCGACCAGGTGGCGCCGTTCGGCGCCACGCTGCACGTCGTCGGCTCCGACAAGGTCGCCCTCGAAAAGGCGCTGGCCGATGTCGAGAAGGACCACAAGGGGGTGACGGTGACGCCCGGCGAGACCAGCCTGGAAGACGTTTTCATCCAGTTCATGTCCGGCTCGAAGGACAACATGGCATGAACGGGCTCTTCTCCTTCGCCAGGCTCGGCGCGCTGCTGATCAAGGAGTTCATCCAGATGCGGCGCGACCGCGTCACCTTCGCCATGATGCTGGGCGTGCCGCTGATTCAGCTGGTGCTGTTCGGCTTCGCCATCAACAGCGATCCGAAGAGCCTGCCGACGGCGCTGGTGGCGATGAGCAACGACCAGTACACGCGCGCCATGGTCTCCGCCTTGCAGATGACCGGCTACTACCGGTTCGACCATGTGGCCCAAAGCGCGGAGGAGGCGGAGGCGCTGATGGCCAAGGGCGACGTCTCCTTCGTCGTCACCATCCCGGCCGATTTCGCCCGGCGCGTCGAGCGCGGCGACAGCCCGCAGATCCTGATCGAGGCCGACGCGACCGACCCTTCCGCCGCGAGCGGCGCCATTTCCACGCTGAGCACCGTGGCAAGCCAGGCTCTGCTACGCGCTCAAGGCATGCAGGCCACAGCTGCCGAGACAGCCAAGCAGCAGCTGCAGGTGGTGGTCCACCAGCGCTACAATCCGGAAGGCATCTCGCAATACAACATCGTGCCCGGCCTGCTCGGCGTCATCCTGCAGATGACCATGGTGATGATGACGGCCATGGCGCTGACGCGCGAGACCGAGCGCGGCACGATGGAGAACCTGCTCGCCATGCCGTCCAGCCCGGTCGAGATCATGCTGGGCAAGGTGCTGCCCTTCCTCGTCGTCGGCGCGGTGCAGATGACTGTGGTGCTGGTGGCGGCGAAGCTTCTGTTCGGCGTCCCATTCATAGGCAGCCTGACCTTGCTGCTTTCCTCCGTCCTCATCTTCGTTCTGTCGCTGGTGCTGCTCGGCTACACCATCTCGACCATGGCCCGCTCGCAGATGCAGGCGATGCAGCTCACCTTCTTCTTCTTCCTGCCGTCGATATTGCTTTCCGGCTTCATGTTCCCCTACCGGGGCATGCCGGGCTGGGCGCAGGCGCTGGGCGAGATTTTCCCGCTGACGCATTTCCTGCGCATCACGCGCGCCGTCATGCTCAAGGGCGCAGACTTCAACGCGATCGCGACCGAAGTCGGCTGGCTGGCGGTGTTCGTGGTGGTGTTCGCCGGCACCGCGCTGCTGCGCTTCCGGCGGACGCTGGACTAGTTCAGGCGGCGGCCATGATTTCAGCATAGGTGCCGAAATCGACATTGCCGCCCGACAGCACCACGGCGACGCATTTGCCGGCGAGGTCGATCTCCCCTGACGCCAGCGCGGCAAGTGCGACGCAGCCGCCGGGTTCGACAACCAGCTTGAGATAGGCCATGGCGTCGCGCATCGCCTGCGCCGTCGCCTTGTCGGACACGGCGACGACGCCGGCAAGGTTTCGGCGGTTGATCTCGAAGGTGATGGCGCCGGGCTCGGCGGTGAGGATCGCATCGCAGATCGAGGAATGGCCGGGCTCGTTGGCCACCCTTTCGCCCTTGGCCAGCGAGCGGCGCGTGTCGTCGAAATGCTCCGGCTCCACCGCCCACATCGCTGTTTTCGGCGAGGCGTCCTTGACCGCGACGGAAATGCCGCTCGACAGGCCGCCGCCGCCGCATGGCACGACGACCGCATCGAGCGTCACGCCGAGCGCCTTCGCCTGCTTGACCAGCTCCAGGCCGATCGTGCCCTGACCAGCGATGATGGCCGGATCGTCGAAGGGCGGCACCAGCGCCATGCCTTTCTCGATGTAAGGGCGAACGATCGTCATGCGGTCGTCCTTGAACCGGTCGAACGGCACCACCTCGGCGCCCATCTTGCGGACATTGCCGACCTTCAGCGCAGGCGCGTCGGCGGGCATGGCGATGACCGCCTTGACGCCGAACATCGCGGCGGAGGCCGCGACGCCTTGCGCGTGATTGCCAGAGGAGAAGGCAACGACGCCCCGCTTGCGCTCCTCTTCACTCAGAGACGACAGCTTGTTGTAGGCGCCGCGGATCTTGAAGGAGCCGGTGCGCTGCAGCGTCTCGGGCTTGAACAGGATGCGGCCGCCATAGCGCCGATTGAGCTCGGGCGACTCGATGAGCGGCGTCTCGACGATCAGGCCTGCGAGGCGCGCGGCGGCGCTGTGGATATCGGAAATGCCGGGCGTGGCGGTCATGAGCATGATCTCGCGGAAGGTCAATCTGCGCGTATCGTGCACGGAAAACGCGGCGCCGCGCCAACGAAAAAATGTAAGGGTCACAAGGTTGGTGCTGTGGCGCCGGCGCAGTTGACACGCATCCTCGGGTCAAGCCCGAGGATACGGAGGCGCCCCTCACCCGAGCAGCGCCTTCGTCCGCTTCTTGCCGCCGAGCTTGCGCCAGCTGTTGAAACGATGGCTGGCGGCGGCGAAGGAAATCTTCATCTGCTGGGACACCGAATAGCGCGACTTGCCATCGTCGAACATCCGGTAGCAGCACTCCACGCCCTCCTCGGTGAGCTTGCCGTCGGGAGTCTTGTTGTGCGGATTGGCGGGGTCGAACTTCTCGATCTGCTGCTCGACCAGGGCCTTGAGGCGCTGCAGCTCCGCCTCGATCCCGGCGATGAGATCCAGAATGGGTGTCGGGTCGAATGCATGCGGGGGCTTGTTGTCCGTCATTCCCTGCTTCCTTTTTCATGTCGGCTGGATAACGCATCATATAGGTGAACATTCAGCAATAATGAAGAGGCCGCGACGGTCGGCTGGATCAACGATTTGTGCATGCGCGGCGGCGTCGGCAATTGACCCGGCTCACACCAGTCTCTAGTTTAGAATAATTC
The DNA here is from genome assembly GCA_040755925.1 of Pseudomonadota bacterium. GTDB lineage: Bacteria > Pseudomonadota > Alphaproteobacteria > Rhizobiales > Rhizobiaceae > Mesorhizobium. The sequence goes on along the minus strand of JBFLWR010000055.1, from coordinate 31,137 downwards.
TAAACTAGAGTGACACCATCATGCTTTCCCGTGTTTTCGGCTTCGGCCGCCGCTCCTTTGATTCGCTGTCCGAACAGGAAATCCTGGCGCTTGCGATCTCGTCCGAGGAGGATGACGGACGCATCTACCGCGCCTATGCCGACGGGCTGGCGGAAGGCTTTCCGCAATCGGCCAAGGTCTTCGAGGCGATGGCCGAGGAAGAGGACGGCCATCGCGACGCATTGATCGAGCAGCACCGCAGGCGCTTCGGCGATCGCATTCCGCTGATCCGGCGCGACCATGTGCGGGGCTATTATGAGCGCAAGCCCGACTGGCTGGTCAGGCCGCTCGGCATCGAGCATGTGCGCCGCCAAGCGGAGGCCATGGAACAGCAGGCCTATCGCTTCTATGTCGAGGCGGCCAAGCGCACCACCGACGCCTCGACGCGAAAACTGCTCGGCGACCTCGCGGCGGCCGAGCAGGGCCATGAAACATCGGCGCATCAGCTCGAAAAGGAGCATGTTCCCGGTTCGGTGAAGGAGGAGGAGGCCTCCGCCGAGCAGCGCCAGTTCATCCTCACCTATGTGCAGCCGGGCCTGGCCGGATTGATGGACGGTTCGGTGTCGACGCTGGCGCCGATCTTCGCCGCCGCCTTCGCCACGCATGCGACGTTCCAGACCTTCCTGGTCGGCCTTGCCGCCTCGATCGGCGCCGGAATCTCGATGGGCTTCACCGAAGTCGCCTCCGACGATGGCAAGCTGTCGGGGCGTGGCTCGCCGATCAAGCGCGGACTGACCGTCGGCATAATGACCACGCTGGGCGGGCTCGGCCATGCCCTGCCCTATCTCATTCCCAATTTCTGGACCGCCACCATCGTTGCCGCGATCGTGGTGTTCTTCGAGCTCTGGGCGATCGCCTTCATCCAGAACCGCTACATGCAGACGCCGTTCTGGCGCGCCGCCTTCCAGGTGGTGCTGGGCGGCGCGCTGGTGTTCACGGCAGGCGTGCTGATTGGCAATGCATGAGGCTTCGGCTTCTATCGTCACGGGAGAAGCCAGCCCATCCTATCGACCAGCTTGACGCCCTTCTCGCCCCCGCCTTAGCCTTGTCTCCATCCCCCAAAACAGGAGACCCACCCAAATGTCAGGCACGGTCGAAAGCGAGAAGATCGACGTCGGGTTCGACGGCAAGCGCTGCATCCATTCGCGCAACTGCGTGCTCGGCAACCCGCATGTCTTCGTGCCCAACGCTCCGGGCGAGTGGATCCATCCCGACGCCGCGAGTGTCGAAAAGGTCGTCGCGCTGGCAGAGAACTGCCCGTCGGGCGCCATCACCTATCGTCGCAAGGACGGCGGACCGCAAGAGAAGCCGCCCGTGGTCAACACCGTGCGCGTGCGTGAGAACGGGCCACTCGCGGTCCATGCCGAGATCGTGCTCAATGGTGAAACCATCTACCGCGCCACGCTCTGCCGCTGCGGCCTGTCGCAGAACAAGCCGTTCTGCGACAACAGCCATATCAAGGCAGGCTTTTCCGCCACCGGCGAGCCGCCGCTGAAGGAAGCGCAGGTGCTGGAAGCGCGGGACGGTCCGCTCAACGTGACGCCAACCGTCAACGGCCCGCTGAAGGTGGAAGGCAATGCCGAGATCGTCACCGGCACCGGCCACACCATCGCCCGCACCACCAAAGTCTTCCTCTGCCGCTGCGGCCATTCGCAGAACAAGCCGTTTTGCGACGGCAGCCATAAGCGGGTGGGGTTTGAGGGGTAGGCAATCGCTGAGGTTGGCGCGAGGCACCCCCCCTCTGCCCTGCCGGGCATCTCCCCCTCAAGGGGGGAGATTGACGGCTTCGGCGCTGGCGCTCCTTCTGCAACAGCCAGTCTGCGAACGTCGGCGATTGGGCGAAACCGTCAGCGACATCTGATCTCCCCCTTGAGGGGGAGATGTCCGGCAGGACAGAGGGGGGTGGCTGGGCGCCAGCGTCCCAGCACGTCTTCCTGGCCCACCGCTCCCGCCTTTATCCATCCATCCTTATCGGCTAAGGGGCAGCCAACGATCTCTTGCCCCGGACGTCCGCCCAAAATGACCGCCAAGCCAAAGCCTCTCTTCCTCGGTATCGATACCGGCGGCACCTATACCGATGCCGTGCTGTGGTCGGAGGAAGGCGGCCCGAAAGGCAAGGTTCTGGCCAAGGCCAAGGCGCTCACCACGCGTCACGACCTTGCCGTCGGCATTTCCGGCGCGGTCGACGCGGTGCTGGAAAAGGCCGGCACCGATCCGGCGGCGATCAAGCTGGTCTCGATGTCCACCACCTTGGCCACCAACGCGCTGGTCGAGGGCCAGGGCGGCCGCGTGGCGCTGGTCATGATCGGCTTCTCCGAGGCCGATCTCGCACGGGACGGTTTGAAGACCGCGCTCGGCACCGATCCTGTCGTCTTCTGCCCAGGCGGGCATGACGTGCATGGCAACGCGACAAAGCTCGACCTCTCCGGCCTCGAGGCGGCGCTTCCCGAACTCGGCGGCTCCGTGTCGGGCTTTGCGGTCTGCGCCTATTTCGCCACCCGCAACCCGGCGCATGAGCTCGCCGCCCGCGATTTGATCCGCGAAAAAACCGGCCTGCCGGTAACCGCGAGCCACGAATTGTCGGCCAAGCTCGGCGGCCCGCGCCGCGCGCTCACCACGCTGCTCAATGCCCGGCTGATCTCGATGATCGACCGGCTGGTCGCCGCGACCGAAGGGTTTCTTGCCAAGCGCGGCATTGCGGCGCCCTTGATGGTGGTGCGCGGCGACGGCGCGCTGGTGTCTGCGGCTTTCGCTCGCCAGCGGCCGATCGAGACCATCCTCTCCGGCCCCGCCGCCAGCCTTGTCGGCGCCCGTCACATGACCGGTCTAGACGACGCCATGGTGTCGGACATCGGCGGCACCACGACGGACGTCGCCGTTCTCGATCAGGGCCGCCCGCGCCTCGATCCGGAGGGCGCCACCGTCGGCGGTTTCCGCACCATGGTGGAAGCGGTGGCCATGCGCACCTTCGGCCTCGGCGGCGACTCCGAAGTCGCGCTGGAGGACGGCGCGCTCAACCCGAAAATCCTGCTCGGCCCGCGCCGCCTTGTGCCGCTGGCGCTGGCCGGCATGGTGCATGGCGAGGCGGTGACTTCGGAGCTGGAACGGCAGTTGCGCGCGCCGAACCCGGGGCGCATGGACGGGCGCTTCGCCGTTCGCACCGGCGTGCCGGACCGGCTGGCCGCGGGCCTCACCGCGCCCGAGGCAAAGCTCTATGAGGCAATCGGCGCGACACCGCTGGCGCTCGACAGGCTGCTCACCTCGAATGCCCAGAACGCCACGTTGAACCGGCTGGTGTCACGCGGCCTGGTGCATATTTGCGGCTTCACGCCTTCGGATGCCGCCCATGTGCTGGGCAAGCAGGCCAACTGGGACCCTGCCGCCGCGCGTCTCGGCGCCGAGCTCTTCGCCCGCCGGCGCGACGGCCGGGGCCAGGCGATCGCGGCGACGCCGGAAGCGCTTGCCGAGCGCGTTCTCGTCACGCTGACGCGCTGGTCGGCCGAATATATCCTCGAAACCGCCTTTGCCGAGGACGGACTGGACGGCGCGGCGACCGTCGCGCATGCGCTGGTGCAGCGCGCCGTTGACGCCCACCCCGGTATTGCGCGCTTCACCGTTGCGCTCGACCGCCCGGTCATCGGTCTCGGCGCTTCGGCGCCGCTGCATTATGCCGGCCTGCCGCCGCTCATCGGCAATGGCTGTGTCGTGCCGGAGGACACCGATGTCGCCAATGCGCTCGGCGCCGTGGTCGGCCAGGTGCGCGTCTCGGCCGAAGCCCGCGTCAGCCAGCCGAAGGAAGGCTTGTTCCGCCTGGCCTCCGGCCAGACCGTGCGCGATTTCACCGACGAGGCCAAGGCGATCGCCGCCGCCGAGGCCGATGTGCGGGCGATCGCCGCCCAGCGCGCCAAGGATGCCGGCACCGACAGCGCCGAGATCGACGTCGTCTCCGAGTTCAAGGTTTCGACCATCGAGGGCCAGCGCATGTTCATCGAGGCGCATGTGGTGGCGGTGGCGTCGGGGCGGCCGAGGATTGCGGTTTGAACGGAGGGGGCCGCAGCCTTCACCCTAAGCCGAATTGACCCTTGCGCCTCAACATGCCACACGCCCGGCAAAGCTTACCATCTGGAGAAGCGCTGATGATCGACCGCATTGAGATCGCCGGGTTGCAAATTGCCCGGGAGCTCCATGACTTCGTGGCGAACGAGGCTTCGCCCGGCACCGGCATCGATCCGGAAACCTTCTGGACCGGCTTCTCGGCCATCGTCCACGACCTCGCGCCGAAGAACCGCGCGCTGCTCGCCAAGCGCGACGCCATCCAGGAAAAGCTCGACGACTGGTATCGCGCCAACGGCGCGCCGATCGACATGGCCGGCTACAAGGACTTCCTGAAGGAGATCGGCTATCTCGTGCCGGAGGGCCCGGCCTTCAGCGTCGGCACCGAGAATGTCGATCCGGAGATTGCCGTCGTGGCCGGACCGCAGCTCGTCGTGCCGGTGATGAATGCGCGGTATGCGCTCAATGCCGCCAATGCCCGCTGGGGCTCGCTCTACGACGCGCTCTACGGCACCGACGCCATTCCCGAGACCGGCGGGGCCGAGAAGGGCAAGGGTTTCAACCCGGCGCGCGGCGCCAAAGTCATCGCCTGGGCCAAGGACTTCCTCGACCAGTCCGTGCCGCTCACTTCCGGCAAATGGGTCGGCGTCAACGGGCTCTCGGTCGCGAACGGCGCATTGAAGCTCGGAGAGGGCGCCGGCGCCACCACGCTTGCCAACCTGAGGCAGTTCGCCGGCTATCGCGGCGATGCCGCCAATCCGGAAGCCGTGCTGCTGGTCAGGAACGGCCTGCATATCGAGATCGTCATCGACCGCGCCAACCAGATCGGCAGGACTGATCCGGCGGGCATTGCCGACGTCATCCTGGAGTCGGCCTTGACCACCATCCAGGACTGCGAGGACTCGGTCGCCGCCGTCGATGCCGAGGACAAGGTCGTCATCTACCGCAACTGGCTCGGCCTGATGAAGGGCGATCTGGCGGAAGAGATCGCCAAGGGCGGCAAGACGTTTGTCCGCAAGCTCAATCCCGACCGCCGCTATACCGCGCCCAATGGCGGCCAGCTGCTGCTGCCTGGACGTTCGCTGATGCTGGTGCGAAATGTCGGCCACCTGATGACCAATCCGGCGATAACCGATCGCGACGGCCATGAAGTGCCGGAAGGCATCATGGATGCCGCGATCACCGCGTTGATCGCCTTGCACGATGTCGGTGAAAACGGCCGGCGCGCCAATTCCCGTGCCGGCTCGATGTACGTCGTGAAGCCCAAGATGCATGGGCCGGAAGAGGTCGCTTTCGCCGTCGAGATCTTCGACCGCGTAGAGGCCCTGCTCGGCATGGCCAGAAACACCATCAAGATGGGCATCATGGACGAGGAGCGGCGTACCACCGTCAACCTCAAGGAGGCGATCCGCGCGGCCAGGGAGCGCGTGGTGTTCATCAACACCGGCTTCCTCGACCGCACCGGCGACGAGATCCACACCTCGATGGAAGCCGGCCCGATGATCCGCAAGGGCGACATGAAGCAGGCCGCCTGGATTTCCGCCTACGAGGCCTGGAACGTCGACACCGGGTTGGAATGCGGGCTGGCCGGCCATGCCCAGATCGGCAAGGGCATGTGGGCGATGCCCGACCTGATGGCGGCGATGCTGGAACAGAAGATCGCGCATCCGAAGGCCGGCGCCAACACCGCCTGGGTGCCTTCGCCGACGGCCGCGACGCTGCATGCCACGCACTACCACAAGGTCGACGTCCACGCCGTGCAGGCGGCGCTGAAGAGCCGGCCGAAGGCCAAGCTCGACGACATTCTGTCGGTGCCGGTTGCGGTCAGGCCGAACTGGACGCCGGACGAGATCCAGCGCGAGCTCGACAACAATTCGCAAGGCATACTGGGTTACGTCGTGCGCTGGATCGACCAGGGCGTCGGCTGCTCGAAAGTCCCTGACATCAACGATGTCGGCCTGATGGAGGACCGCGCCACGCTGCGCATCTCCTCGCAGCACATCGCCAACTGGCTGCGCCACAAGGTGTGCTCGGAGATCCAGGTGCGTGACTCCCTACAGCGCATGGCGGCCATCGTCGACCTCCAGAATGTCGGCGATCCGCTCTACAAGCCGATGGCTGCGGACTTCGACAAGTCGATCGCTTTCCAGGCTGCCTGCGACCTGGTGTTCAAGGGGACGAGCCAGCCGAACGGCTATACCGAGCCGGTGCTGCATGCCCGGCGGCTGGAGCTGAAGGCCGGCTAGAGCAGTTCCAGGAAAAGTGTGGGTGGCTCTCCGTCCGCAATTGCGCAAAACAAAGAGATAGAGCGGTTTGCCACCTCAATGAAACGGTGAAACGTTCTGTTCGTTCGCTGTGGCACTTTGTTGATGCGATACTGTGAAGACACCGATCAATAGGTGCTCGACGCCTTGCGTCGTCGCGCAGTTGGCCATTTTCACGTGGTTTTGATGGAGCTGACCGTCTCTGGCGGCTTGTCCATATGCCAAACCGGTATCACCTCAGGAAATCCCATGCTAGGGCTACGAGCCGATGTTCGGCTTGGGGAACAACAATGAGCAAGGTACTTGTATCAAATAGAATCTATTTGGGTATTTCTATATTTATATCAGTAATTCTTGCGCATACGTCTGCGGAAGCTCGCGTTACGCGCACCTTCTTTCACAAAGACGTAAGGTCTGGCGTTAGCACTTATATCTACAAGAATGAAGAGCTGCACCAGGACTGTACGATTGCGCATCTCAAGGGGAAAGTATGGACCTATCCGGAGCATGGCTCCTTGCAGGTTTCAACGGGCACGGTGAAAAATACTTACAGCAAATTTATGCTTCAATCCAAATGCCCCCGTGTGGTTGCAAGTGGGATTAAAGCGTTCTATCGGCCCAATGCAGGCTACAAAGGGCCAGACGAAGCAGTTTTCTACGTGATCGATCCGGCCGGCAATAGAAGCTTCACCACAATCTATCTGAACGTCAGGTAACGCCTCAAAGCGGCTTCCGTCCGCAATTGCGCGAAGCCGGGAGAGAGCGGTTCGCCATCTTCGCGATTGCTCTCTCCCGAAAGCTCAGTTCAGGCCCAGAGTGCCGCGCAGCTTCGACAGGTCCTCGGCCAGCGCCGTCACCGGGCCGGCCAGCGCTTTGCGGTCGCCGTCCGACAGCTTGTCGTAGGTCTGGAAACCATCGGCCGTCTTGTACTTGGCAAGAATGCCGTCGACGGTGGCGAAATTGTCGGTCACGGTCTTGCTCAGATCCGGGTTTTCCTTCGAAACCAGCGGCTCGACCAGCGCCACGATCTTCTGCGCGCCGTCGATGTTGGCCTGGAAGTCCCAAAGGTCGGTGTGGCTGTAGCGGTCCTCCTCGCCGGAGATCTTCGAGGAGGCTACCTCTTCCAGCAGGCTGGCGGCGCCGTCGACCGCCTTTTCCGGCGGCACCGTCAGACCGGCGACACGCTTCTGCAGGTCGAGCACATCGGCATTGAGCTTGTCGGCGAGCGGGCCGAGGCCGTCGGCCGTGTTCTGGCTGAACAGCCCGTATTCGATGCGGTGGAAGCCGTAGAAGTCGGCCGACTTTTCTTTCTGCTCATGGTCGTCGGCGCGCGAGTCGATGGCGGTGTCGAGGTCGGAGAACAGCTCCGCGATCGGCTCGATCGCCTCGTAGTTGGCGCGCGCCGGCGCATAGAGCGCCTTGGCCTTGGCCAGATCACCGGCCTTGACGGCGTCGGTGAATTCCTTGGTCTTGGCGACCAGTATGTCGATCTTGCCCTGCACGTAGATCTTGTAGTCGGCGATCGGCTGCACCAGGTCGAGCGGCGACACGGCGGCGAAGGCCGGCGCGAGGCTGGCCGACAGCGCGACCAGCGATACGGCAACGCGGCGTTGGAACTTCATGGGGGTCTCTCCTTGTCCTTGGGGAATTGCGGATCAGCTATGGGTATTGGATGACGCGGCCGCCTCGATCAGCGCGCGGCCGAGATAGTGGTTCTCATCCCTCACGCCGGGCAGCGCGAAGAAATAACCGCCGCCGAAAGGCTTGATGTATTCCTCGAGCGGCTCGCCGCTGAGCCGGTTCTGGACGGCGATGAAGCCCTGTTCGAGATCGGACTGGTAGGCGATGAACAGCAGGCCCATGTCCATCTGGTTGGACTTGCTGACGCCGTTCGAGTAATTGAACGGACGGCGCAGGATCAGGTGTTTCAGGGCCTCGGCGTCGCGCGGATTGGCGAGCCGGATATGGGCGTCGAGCGGCGTGGTCTTGCCCGCCGGATCATTGGCAAAGTTCGGGACATCAGCCTCGGTGGCGCCGCCGAAAGGCGCGCCGCTCGCCTTCATGCGGCCGATGATGGTCTGCTGCTCCTGCAGCGGCGTGCGGTCCCAGCGCTCGACGAAGTTGCGGATCAGGCGCACCGCCTGGTAGGTGCCGTCGGCCGTCCAGGCGGGTTCGTTAGCGCCCGGCTGCACCCACACGATCTGCTTCATCAGGGCGGCATTCGTCGAATCCGGATTGGCCGAGCCGTCGCGGAAACCGAGGAAGTTGCGGGCGCTCTCCTTCGGCTTTCCCGGGCTTGGCGGCCGCACCGGCACCGATCCTTCCTGTTTCCAGCGCAACAGCAGCGAATCCGGCGTGTTCTTGACGATGTCGCGCAGCGCATGGATGTTGGTGTCGGGCGTGTTCGAGCAGAACTGCAGCAGCAGATCGCCATGGCAGAACTCTTCCTGCAGCGCATCGTTCGAGAACGACGTCATCCGTATCAGGCGGCTGGGCTTCAAGGGCTGGAGGCCGAAGCGGTCGTCGAAAAGCGAGGCGCCAAGCGAGGCGGTTATCGTCAGATTGTCCGGGGTCACCACCGGGCCGAGAATGCCGGAATCCGCGGCCGGGAATTTCGGATCGAGCGAAGGCGGCGTGCCGCCGGCCATCAGGAAGGCCGTGCGCTCGGTCAGCGTCTTGAACAGCCGCTCGAGGCCGGCGCGGTTCTGGGCCAGCACGTCGAAGGAGGCGACGAGACCGGCCGCCGGTCGCGGCGTCACGATGCCCGGCTGATGCTCGCCGTAGAAAGGTTGCCGCTGATGTACGCTGTCGCTCTCCGGCGCATCGGCGACGGCCGCGCTGCCGCTGCTGGCGGCTGTAGCCAGCTGCGGCGTCAACGCGCCCGCCACCGCGCCGATCAGGAGCGATCGGCGTGTCGTGTTCGGCAACTGCTGTTCTGGCTTGGTCGTCATTGGCTGAGGTCCATTGTCTCACGCAACCGCGAAAGGTCGGTGGCGATCATCATTGCAGCCTTGCCGAGTTCGGCCTTGGCGGGATCGGAAAGCGCGTCGGAGCCGTCGCTGCGGTGGGCCGCGATCATCTTGTCCAGGCCGGCGAAATCCGCGTCGATCGCGGCCACGATGCCGGGCGCGGTCTTGATCGCCACGGGCCGCAGCAGGTCGAACGCCTTGCGCGCGCCCGCAACTGTGGCTTCGAAGGAAGAAAGATCGCCATGCGCGTAAGGGCTGTCGCCGAAGCCGGGACCGGCGATCCGCTCCAGGATCGCCGCCGAGCCGCTGACCATGCTCTGCGGCATGATGCGCAGGTCATGGGCGCGGGCCTTGAGCGCGGCCGCGTCGCCGGCGAGCTTGCCAGCGACCGGCGCCAGGCCGGCGAGGCTGCCCTGGTTGAAGAGGCCGTATTCGAGGCGGTGCAGCCCGCCGAATGCCGCATCGGCCTCGCCTTGTCCAAAGGCATCGGCGCGCCCGTCGATCGCCGTGTCCAGGTCGGAGAACAGTGGCGACACCGGTGCGATGTGGGCATAGGCGAGCTGGGCCGGCAGGTAGGCCGCCTTCGCGGCCGCCAGGTCGCCCGATTTCACGGCGTCGGCAAGAGTGTTGGCGGCGTCGGCGAAGGCATCGGTTCCGGCCGCCAGAAACACCTTGTATTCGGCGAGCGGGCCGATGAAGGCGGTGAGGTTCGGTTTCGCGGCGGGGCCGGCATTGGCCCCCGGCAGCACGTGCAGCTTCCCGCGCGGATTGCTGAGCAGGCCGCAAGTGATCGCGTAGTTCCCGGGTTCGAGCCGCGTCGCCAGCTCTTGAGTGAAGCCCGGCGCAATGTTCTCGCGCTCCTCCAGCACCATCACGCCGTCGAGGATTTCCCATTCCACGGCGCAGTCCGATCGGTTGGCGATCTGGAAGACGTTATGTCCCGCGGTGACGGTCAGCTCGTTCGGATCGCAGGCCTGGCCGGTGATCGCCACCATGGTCGCCGCCGCTGCGGCATGGCGGCCTTTCTGCGCGGCCAGCGTCGCGTAGTAGAAAGCCGCGGCAGCCGCGATCAGCAGCAGCAGCGACAGCGCGAGGCCGGCGCGCACCGCGTTGCGCGGAAGTTCGCGCGATTGCATGGTCGCGCTCACGACGCGGGCCTCTCGGACGGCTTGCCCCGCGTGGCGCCGCCTGGCCGGTCCGCCAGGAACAGCCACAGCGAGGGCAGCAGGAAGCCGACATAGACGACGAGCTCGCTCACCGTCGGCGCGTCGATGTAACCGACGATGCCGCTCAGCACCGAGCCGAGCGGGCTGTCCATCGGCAGCACGCCGCTGATGTCGAAGACCACGGCCTGCAGATGGTTCCAGAGGCCGGCCTCATGCAGGGCGTTGACCGAATTGGCGAGCAGCCCGGCGGCGACGATCAGGATGAAGGCGCCGGTCCAGCGGAAGAAGCGCCTCAGGTTCAGGCGCACGCTGCCGGCATAGACGCCGTAGCCGACGAAGCCGGCCAGCACCACGCCGGCGAGCGCGGCGAGCGGCGCATAGGCATTGGCCTGTTGGAAGGCCGCCAGCAGGAAGAAGACCGATTCGACTCCCTCGCGCGCCACGGCGAGGAAAACCATGGCGATCAGCCCGAAACCCTTGCTGGTCGGCGCGGCGAAGGCGGCGTCGATAGAGTCATGCAGCTCGGCCTTGATCGAGCGCGCCGCCCTGCGCATCCAGAACACCATCGAGGTCAGCACGCAGACCGCGACGAGGCCGATGACCGCCTCGAACAGCTCCTGCGCCTTCTGTGGAAATTCCACTGCCGCAAATTGCAGGATGGCGCCCACGCCGAGCGAGGAGGCTAAAGCGAGAAAAATGCCGATCCACACCACCGGCATCCAGGCGCCGCGGCCGGTGCGGTTCAAGTAGCTGGCAATGATGCCGACGATGAGCGCCGCCTCGACGCCCTCGCGAAACATGATCAGGAACGGTACCAGCATTTTCTTGAGTTGAGCCGCGCCGGGGAGGTGACCACGCCCGCCTAAGGCGCTCCTCCGAGCTAAAACTTGTCAAAAGTAGTCATCTTTTATGGCCTGCAATCCCACGGGTGCAAGCAGATACCGATCACATAAATGAGATGTCGATGTGATCGGCGATCGATGCTGAACGAATTGGCCGACAGGATTTGCGCGGCCTCGCTTGAGCCACGGTCAGGTTCGGCATGTGCTGCCTCGCTCTCTCGGAGAGCGCTGGCGTGTTGCCTCATACGGTGCGGGGCCGCCACGGCTGGTGCTCGTGCGCGAGCCAAACCAGTTCGGGATCCAGCGCGCAAACCCGCAACTGGCCTTCGGAGTGCGGCTCGTCGAGCTCGCCAAACCAAACCGCCACGTCGCCGCCAACGACGACCGGGCGCCCGCCAGTCTCGACAACGACGATCTGCAGGCCGGCTGTGTGACCCGGCGCCGGGACGAGCCGAAGCCCGGGAAGCAGTTCGAGTTCGCCGTCGATCGGCACGTACCGCGCGCCGGGTGCATCGACCCACTCGCGGATGTAGCCGTCCCCGCTGCGCGCGTCGTCCAGCTCACGACGCTGGACGTAGATCGGCTTGTTGGTGAAGAGGTGGTTGCCGCCGCAATGGTCGCCGTGCAGATGCGTGTTGACGACGATGTCGATCCCGTCGACGTCGAAGTCCTGCTTGCTCAGTGGATAGAGACGGGGATCAAGGTCGGCCATCGCCGGGTGCAGCTCTGTCATGCCGGTGTCGACGAGTACGCGCGCGTCGGGATGGTCGATGACATGCACATAGACGGGCATCCGCTCGCCCTCCACATGCAAGTCGGCAACGAGAATGGGCGTGATGGTGATCGACGCGCGGGCGTTCATCTTTTCATCTCCGTCGACATTTTTGCACGCTGCCGGCCAGGCCGCGCATGTCTCCGCGGATGTGACGGAAGAGCATGGGGCTTGGCGTAGCCGTCATGATCGACGTAGCCGTCCGGGGCTGGTTTGTTCCGAACACGAGCTTAGCCATGCCCACTTCCTTTGCCTGGAAGCCACATCCATGCGAATCCGATTGCATTTTGCAACCAGGCGTAAAGCTAGACTGACCGATTTAATATTGCAACCGGTTTTGGAATACCGCCTATGCCGCCTGCGCCATCCGCTCCGCGCTCATCCGATACGAAATCGCCTCGGCGAGATGGATCCGGCCGACCGTCTCGCTGGCGTCGAGGTCGGCGAGCGTGCGCGCCACCTTCAGCACGCGGTGATAGGCCCGCGCCGAGAAGGCGAGCTTCTCGCTGGCGTCCCTGAGCAGCGTCAGCCCGGCGGCATCCGGCCTGGCGATCTCCTCGACGACCGCCGGCGGGCAATGCGCGTTGGTGGTGGCGCTGGAGATGCCCAGCCGCTCGAGGCGCTCGCGCTGGATCGAGCGGGCGCGCGCCACGCGCTGCGCGACCGCCGCGCTGGGCTCGGCCTTATCGGGCCGGATCAGGTCGCTTGCCGAAACAGCCGGCACTTCGATCCTCAAGTCGATGCGGTCGAGCAGCGGACCGGAAATGCGCGCCTGATAGTCGGTCCGGCAGCGCTCGCCACGCAGGCAGCGGTAACCCGGCTCGCCCGACATGCCGCAACGGCACGGGTTCATCGCCGCCACCAGCTGGATGCGCGCCGGATAGGTGACCCGGTGGTTGGCGCGCGCGATCATGCAGTCGCCGGTTTCCAGCGGCTGGCGCAGCGCATCCAGTGTCTGCGGCGAAAATTCCGGGAATTCGTCGAGGAACAGCACGCCGTGGTGCGCAAGCGACACTTCGCCTGGGCGCACGCGCAGGCCGCCGCCCACCATCGCCGCCATCGAGGCCGAATGATGCGGCGCTCGGAACGGCCGCCGGTCGGTCAGCTTGCCCTCGCCGAGCTCGCCCGCGACGGAAGCGATCATCGAGACCTCGAGCAGCTCCTTCGGCGCCAGCGGCGGCAGGATCGACGGCAGCCGCTGCGCCAGCATCGACTTACCCGAACCGGGCGGCCCGACCATCAGCAGATTGTGCCCACCGGCCGCCGCCACCTCCAGCGCCCGCTTGGCGCTTTCCTGGCCCTTGATGTCGGCAAGGTCCGGCAGGTCGCGCGCCGCGACCTGGATGCCGGCCTCGGGCCGCGACAGCACCTGCGTGCCGCGAAAATGATTGGCGATGGCGATGAGGCTGCGCGGCGCCAGAATGTCGAAGTCCTTGCCTGCCCAGGCCGCCTCCGGTCCGCTGGCGAACGGGCAGATCAGGCCTTTGCCCTCTGCGTTGGCGCCGATCGCCGCCGGCAGCGCCCCGGCCACCGCGGCAATCGTACCGTCGAGCGACAATTCGCCGAGCACTACATAGCCGGCAAGCATGTCGCCCGGAATGGCGCCGAGCGCGGCCATCAGGCCGAGCGCTATCGGCAGGTCGTAATGGCTGCCTTCCTTGGGCAGGTCCGCCGGCGCAAGGTTAACCGTTACCTTCTTCGACGGCATCGACAGGCCCGACGCATGAAGCGCCGCCTGCACCCGTTCGCGGCTCTCGGCCACCGCCTTGTCCGGCAGCCCGACGATCTGCATCCCGACCTTGCCCGGCGCGATCATCACTTGGACATCGACCGGCACGGCCTCGATGCCCTGGAAAGCCACCGTGCGAACTCGCGCCACCATTTTCCGCCCCCGGATATCGGCCCGCTCGCGCCGCTGCGATCAGGCCGCGAGCGAGGTCAGGTCAGACAACCACAGATTTTGAGCTTAGGCAAGAACATTACAGGAACATGGACGCCATATCAAAACACGCCGCACTTTCGAGGTGCCGATCGCGGATCGGCCGACCAATCCAGGCGCCGCTTCCGTGGCCATTTCAGGGAGGGTTTGCAATATCAGGCTCAGCCGGTTGAAAATCGAACTTTCTATAAGCTATGACAACGGCAAATCGGGAGCTCGTCTGAAGAAGTTGCTTCGCCATTGGAGTATAGGCCAGCATACCTCGGTTGTGCCCGCATGACCGTCGCCGTCATCATGCCGGCTCGCAACGGCGGAAAATTCCTTGGCGAGGCGCTTGCCAGCATCCAGCGCCAAAGCCTGTGGGACATCCTGATCTTCGTCGTCGACGACGGTTCCATGGACCGCAGCGCGGCGATCGCGGCGGAATACGCGGCCGAGGACCCCCGCATCCGGGCCATCAGGTCGAACGGCCGTGGCATCGTGGACGCGCTCAACCATGGGCTGGCGCACACCGATGCCGATTTCATCGCCCGCATGGACAGCGACGATGTCGCCGAGCCGGAGCGGCTCGAGCGCCAGCTTGCGGCAATGAAGGCAAATAAAAAGCTGGTCGTCCTGGGGACCTCAGCGGTTGCGATTGGCGAAAGCACGGCGGCGATGGATATGGAGCCAGACCCAGCGCGGGTCAGCGGCCTGCTGCGCCGACAGAACCCCATCCTGCACCCGACCGTGATGATGCGCCGTGCCGCCGTCGAACGGGCCGGCGGTTACCGGCGGGCGTTCGCCCATGCGGAAGACTATGACCTGTGGTTGCGGCTTTCCCGTATGGGTGAACTCGGCAATCTGCCGCAGCGGCTGATGCGGCTGAGAACACATCCCGCTCAGACATCGGCGGTCAACCGGTTCGATCAGCGAGCAGCCGCGGCGCTTGCGCGTCTGTGCTTCTTCGGCCCGTCGACAGGTGGCCGAGATCCTTGCGCGACCCCGCCCGCCGAAGCCATTCTGGATTATCTTGAACGCCGGCACTCATTCGCCCTGCCAATTCCAGAGCCGGAGATGAAGGACATCGCGATCCTGCTTCGCGCCAGCCATCGCCATGGTCTTTTGCCGGCAAAGTTACGGCGCGGCATGCTGGCGCTGCTGGCCGCGAACCAGCATTCAGTCGCGGCGCTGAGGCTCAAGCTGGCGATGCGTCTATGAGAAGGCGCATTCGTCGATACCGCTGCTCGCGAAACGACCCGCCAGCTGGTCCATTGACTGCTCGCCAGCCCTTTGGGGCAGGCGATCCGCCTCGATCAGGTCGCAGGCGGCGGCGATCCCCGAATAGAGATCGGCCTGGCGCCCATAGGCGATGCCGCTGGCGGAATAGGCGGCATTTCGGGCTCCGCTCACCTCCGTGATCGCCTCTACGAGCTTTTCAGGATCGAATGGCGCCGCAAGAACCTTGCCCGCCGAAGCCTGCGCGACATGCGCGGCAAAGCCGCAGACATCCGTGGCGACGACAGGCAGTCCGTTGATCAGGGCCTCCAGGATCACCGCGCCCGTCACGTCCACGCGCGCCGGATGCACCATCAAATCAGCGGCGGCAAAGTGATCGACCAGCTGCGGCTTCGACATGTATCCCAGGAACCGGACCCGAGCGGCCAATCCGCCCCGTTCGATTGTCCGCGCCAACAAGGCGGCCCGGGGGCTGTCGGGCGGCAGCCCGGCGACCAGGAGAACCGCGTCCGGAAAGCGCGCCAGCGCCTCGATCGCCCTGTCGAGCCCTTTCACGCGCGGCTGCAGCCCAACCCAGAGCCAGACCGGGGCATGCTGCTTGATGCCCAGGCGATCCCGCACAGCGGCGCGGATATCCGGGCTTCGGCGGTCCGGCTGGCAAAGCTCCGGTGAAATCGACGGCGGCAGGAGCGCGCTCCTGGAACGAAGCGACGGATATCGCTCGAGGAGCATCTCCATCTGGCGGCATGCGAGGCCTATGACGCGTGTCCGGGCGCCAGCCTCGAAACAGCCGGCCTCCAGTTCCGCGTAGGTGATGAAGCGGGGCAGTATCCGCCGCCAAAGACCTGCGCCGCGTCGATTGCGAGGGTAGTCGCCAAGGATGAGGATATCGCACCCTGGGGAGGGGTGGAATGCGATGGTCCTTTCATAGCGGTTCTCGGTGGCACGGCGGAAATCCGAGGCAAACGCCCGCATCCTGGCATGGTTGGAAAATCCTCGGCGTTTCAGGACATGCGTGGTGAAGCCCTGGGCGGACACCTCCCCGGTGGTATAAAAGTCCACCTGGTGGCCGCGTTCGGAAAGCGCCGCCGAAATACGGAACGCGTGGTCCTCGATGCCGCCCCGTGGGTGGAGGCGGAATATCCCGATCGCAACTTTCAATCGCGCCGTGCCTGCCATGACGCTCCGGTTCATCGCTCCGCCGCCTGGCCTACACTCGTCCTGTAAGCGTTGAGCATCGCTTCGGCCGAGCGTCCGGCTTCCATGATCGACTGCCGCGCCGCCGCGCGCATACGATGGAGCATCACATCGTCGCTGGCCAGCCCTGCGATGCGCGGCGTCAGCGCCTCGGGGGTTTCGACAGGCACGATAAAGCCGTTGATGCCCTCGCGGATCATCAGCGCCGCCTCGCCCACATCGGTGGCCGCCACCGGGCAGCCCATTGCCAGTGCTTCGAGCATCGCCAGCGGCGTGCCCTCGATGCGTGACGGCAGCACGAGCGCGCTGCAGGCGGCGTAGAACTGCGGCATCGCCGCACGGTCGAGGCTCGGCAGATGGTGCAGGCGACTCGCGATTCTGGCGCGATGGGCCGCCTTGGCGAACGCGGCCCTCATTGGGCCATCGCCCACCACGAGAAGACATGCGCGGGGATGAGCGGCGAGGATCGGCGCGGCCACTGCCAGCAAGGCGAGTGGCCGCTTTTCCTCGCTCATCCGCCCGGCGAAACCGATGACGAAAGCGTCCTCCTCGATTCCTAGGCGCTTGCGCAGGGCCTGGCGATCGACCCGTTGCGGGTTGAAGGCGCCCTCGTAGTCGATGCCGTTGGGGATGACCGTCACCGCCTTGGCGTCGGCGCCGCCAGCGGCGAGCGAGCGTCCGATTCCTTCGCTGACTGCGATGAAGCGATCGATGTGGCGCCGTGCGCCGAGAGCCCGGCCCAGATGCCCCTCGGCAGCGTCGTTGTGCAGGACGTCGAAGCTCGTGATTGCCGGGAAGCGCGACTTGATCGCCTCCAGATTGGCATAGAGGAAGCGTGATCCGCTCGACAGGATCGCCCTGGAGCCGCGCGCCGCCAGAAGCGCGGCGACGAACTCGAACCAATGCCGGCGGTCGAGCAGGTCCGGCAGGTGGTAGATCTCCGGGGTGAGCGCCGCGAAGGCCGACGCCAGCGCCTGGTCGCCCGGCTCTGTCGTGACGATGCTGAAGCGCCAGTCCGCTTTCAAGCTGTCCAGGATATCGGCCAGCAACACCTCGGCGCCGCCGATCGGCAGCCAGGGCACCATGACGAGAAGATGCGGACGCGCGTCCACCTCGTCGCGCGGCAACCCGGCCAAGGTGGAAATCGGGTCATGATTGCGGCGTCGCAGGCGAGCCACCAGCCGGCGCCACCAGGGGAAACCGCGCAACCGGCTTTCCGTCATCGCCCGATGGGCCGTGCGCACGGGCCGCGTCGACGACGCCACCGTTCTCATGGCCGTTCGGCGGTCCACAGCGCCTCATGCGCGGGGGCGGGAATGCGCTGCGCCGGCGTGAACGGCTTGATCGAGGCCGGCGGCGTGGCGAACTGGCTGGGATAGAGCGCGGCCAGGGCCAGTTTGTCGGCCTCCTCGCCGATGGGCCATAGCGAGCGCCTCGGCTTCAGCGGCGCGGCAAGGTCCTGGAACCGCGCGAGCCCGGCCGCGCGCTCCCGCCAGGTGGCGGCGTAGTGCAGGTCCTCGTAGAAGGCTATGCGCCAGCGCACTTGCAGCGCCTTGTAGTGTCGCAGCACGACCTTGAGCACCACCATATGGTCGATATGGCCGCCGATGCCCATCGGGCAGAAAAGCCAGGGTCGCCGGTCTTCGGACGCTTTCCCCGCAGCCGCGAGGATGGCCGCGGCGACGGCGCCGTCGAACCGCCGCGCTTCGCTCTCCGCCCTGGCGGTCTCGAATGGATCGAACCCGCGCAGTGGCGCTTCGTCGAGGCCGCCCAGACAGCGGCGCAGCCCCACTTCCCGCGCGAAGGCCAGGTCTTCGCGCTGGCGCAGGCTGGAAATGGCGGCGATCCGCTCGTCGCCCTGGGTCGTGACCGTCCAGGGCCGGGCCAGATAGCCCGAATTCGAGAACAGCGTGAGCAGGATGCCCTGCCGCCGCCGCCGCACGAA
The DNA here is from genome assembly GCA_040755925.1 of Pseudomonadota bacterium. Classification (GTDB taxonomy): domain Bacteria; phylum Pseudomonadota; class Alphaproteobacteria; order Rhizobiales; family Rhizobiaceae; genus Mesorhizobium. Next base: position 12,733 of record JBFLWR010000055.1, on the reverse strand, counting down.
AGCCCCGAGCGAAAAGCAGATGTCGTCGCAGTGGGGCGCAAGGTAGAGATCATGGGCCGAGGTTTCCGCCAGGCCCGGCGGGGCGGCGCGCTGGCGCGTGGCCAGGTCCTGCGCGGTGAGGCTCAGGCCGTGCAAAACCTTCGGGCCGAAGGACGCGATCGCGCTCCAGTTCATGCCGTCGCAACCCACCTGACTTACGGAGAAAATCAAAAAGTGCCGACACTCTCGTGCAGGCTAAGGCTTTGTCTGGCAATTACTATTTTTGGGAGGGTTCGATCATGCAAAGGCAGGCCCGCGCGGGCTCGTCGGCCAAGGGCTCGCTTACCCGGCTGTTCCCATTCCCGGCCTGCCGGCGGCGCGAGGCTAGCTCCGCTTCGCCTCGACGCAGTCCCAGAACAGGCTGGCGATGTCGGCGCCGCCGAAGCGCCGCACCTCGCGCACGCCGGTGGGCGAGGTGACGTTGATCTCGGTCATGTAATCGCCGATCACGTCGATGCCGACGAGTATGAAGCCGCGTTCCTTGAGCGACGGCCCGATGCGGGCGCAGATTTCGCGCTCGCGTGCCGTCAGCTCTGTCTTCTCGGCGCGGCCGCCGACATGCATGTTGGAGCGCGAATCATGTTCGGCCGGCACGCGGTTGATGGCGCCCACCGGCTCGCCGTCGATCAGGATGATGCGCTTGTCGCCCTTGCGCACATCCTTCAGGTAGCGTTGCACGATATAGGGCTCGCGGAACAGCTGGCCGAACATTTCGAGTAGCGAGGCGAGGTTGCGGTCGGCCTCGTGCAGATGGAAGATGCCGGCGCCGCCATTGCCGTAGAGCGGCTTGACGATGATGTCGCCGAACTCCTTGCGGAAGGCGGCCACTTCCAGCGGATCCTTGGTGATCAGCGTCTCCGGCATCAGGTCCGGGAATTCGGTGACGAAGATCTTTTCCGGGCTGTTGCGCACCCAGGCCGGGTCGTTGATCACCAGCGTCTTCGGATGGATGCGCTCGAGGATGTGCGTGGTGGTGATGTAGTTCATGTCGAAGGGCGGGTCCTGGCGCAGCAGCACCACGTCCATCTCCGAAAGGTCGGTGCGCACCTTCTCGCCAAGCGAGAAATGGTTGCCCTTCTCGTCGCGCACCTGCATCTCCTCGACGCGCGCGAACACCTTGCCGTCCCGCATCGACAGCCGGTCGGGCGTGTAATGGAAAAGCTTGTGGCCGCGCCGCTGCGCTTCCAGCGACAGCGCGAAACTGGTGTCGCCGGCGATCGACACGGTGGAGACATGGTCCATCTGGACGGCGATCTTGAGCGGCATCTGCGGTCTCCGGCGATCCTGTTTGCCGCTGATATACGGAACTCGGCGACTTATGCCAATCGGCCAGAGGCCTGAGCGTTTCACCGTCTCATTCTTGGAAACGGCGAACCGCTCAATCCTTTTGTTTCGAGGCAATTCCGGACGGAAAACCGTTTCACACTTTTCCTGGAAGTGTTCTACCGGTCGAAGACCAGCCGCGAATATCCGAGGAACGACAGCGTCATCGCGATCAGCGAGGCGAAGGCCAGCGCCGCGAGCGGCGGTACGGCCGGTATCGCGATGAGGGCGGCGCAGTAGACGAGATAGTTGACGATGCTGGTGGCGATGCCGACGCCGCCATAGCGCGCGCCTTCCCGCGCGATGCCCCGGCTCGACGGCGAGAAGGTCAGATGCCGGTTGATCTGCCAGGTGACGCAGAGCGCGAAGCCGATCGACAGCACGCGCGCCGCCAGCGGGCCGAGCGGCGTCGTATGAATGAGCAGCCAGAGCGCCGCCGCGTCGGCGACGAAACCGATGCCGCCGGTAAGCACGAAACGGAGGAGCCGGGCCACTATGCCGCTCGCGGCGCTTTGCCCGGCCCGCTCTTGACGGGTGACTGCCCGGCTCCGCGCTCGCGCCGGTCGACGCCGCCGGACGGGATCGAAAGATAGAAGATGCGCTTCTGCTCGGCCCGGCCGCGCGATACCGAATCGAGGATCAGTCCGGTCATCGCCGCCAGCATCGAAAGTAGCAGCATCCCGACCGACAGCACCCAGGTCGGCAGGCGCGGCACCAGTCCGGTCTCGAAAAATTCGATCAGCACCGGGATCATCAGGCCGATGCTGGCGGAAAGCGAGAACAGCGCGAATGTGCCGAAGAAGCGCAGCGGCTGCGTCTCCTTCACCAGCATGGCGAACATCCAAAGGATCCTCGCGCCGTCGCGGAAGGTCGAAAGCTTCGACGACGAACCTTCCGGCCGACGGCCGTAGTCGAGCTCCATCTCGTTCACCGGCAGCTTGAGCTGCGAGGCATGCACCGACATTTCGGTCTCGATCTCGAAGCCGCCCGATACGGCCGGGAAGCTCTTGACGAAGCGGCGGGAAAAGACGCGGTAGCCGGAGAAGATGTCGGTGAAATCGGCGCCGAACAGGCCCTTGTAGAGCCGGTTGAAGATACGGTTGCCGAACGCGTGGCCGGAGCGTCCGGCATCGTCGACCACGCCGCGCCGGGTTCCCACGACCATGTCGGAGCGCTCGGTCCGCAATACGTTGATCAGCTGCGGCGCGTCTTCGGGCGCGTAAGTGCCGTCGCCGTCGGCCATCACATAGATGTCGGCGTCGATATCGGCGAACATCCGGCGTACCACGTTGCCCTTGCCCTGCCGCGGCTCGCGCACGACGATGGCGCCGGCGGCGCGGGCCTTTAGAGCGGTCAGATCCCTGGAGTTGTTGTCGTAGACGTAGACGGCGGCCGAAGGCAGGGTTTCGCGGAAGCGGCGCACGACCTCGCCGATCGTCAGCTCCTCGTTGTAGCAAGGCAGGAGCACGGCGATGGCCGGCTCGTCACGGACTTCGTGCGGCATCTTCTCTCCCGTGCCCTGCACTCGGGCGGCTTTACTATTTATCGAAGCCGTTAAGGCTGGGTTTAAGCCAGCTCCGTTCCTGGGAGTTGCGCCGTGTCCTAGCGATTGCATCATCGTTTTCTTAAGCTTTGCCGTGCAACGGTGGCATCAAGTGTCAGGTCGGGTCGTGCCGGCCGGGCTGTTGATGGAATCATGGGCATGAATGCTTTCACCGCCATCCGCGCCGCCGAGGAAATCGAGCTCACAATCCTCATGCCGTGCCTCAATGAGGCCGAGACGCTGGCTGTGTGCATCGGCAAGGCCCGGTCCTTTCTCGACAGGGCAGGCATCTCCGGCGAGGTCCTGATAGCGGACAATGGCAGTTCCGACGGTTCGCAGCAGATCGCGGCGGACAACGGCGCCCGTGTCGTGCCGGTGACGAACAGGGGTTACGGCGCGGCGCTTCTCGGCGGCATCGCCGTCGCCAGGGGCCGCTACATCATCATGGGCGACGCCGACGACAGCTACGATTTCGGTTCGCTCGAAGCGTTCGTTTCGCGTCTGCGCGGTGGCGCCGACCTGGTGATGGGCAACCGGTTCAAGGGCGGCATCGAGCCCGGCGCCATGCCGCCGCTGCATCGCTACCTAGGCAACCCCGTGCTGAGCTTCATTGGCCGTCTGTTCTTCCGCATCAAGACCGGTGACTTCCATTGTGGCCTGCGCGGGTTCAACGCCGATCGCATCAGGAAGCTCGACCTTCAGACCAACGGCATGGAGTTCGCGAGCGAGATGGTGGTCCGCAGCGCGCTTGCCGGCCTGCGCATCGAGGAAGTTCCGACCACGCTCAAACCCGATGGCCGCAGCCGCCCGCCGCACCTGCGCACCTGGCGCGATGGCTGGCGCCATCTGAAGTTCCTGCTGGTGCACAATCCTCGCTGGATGTTCTTCATACCCGGCACGGTGTTGCTCTGCCTTGGCGCGCTGCTGGTAACGCTGTTGATGCTGGGCCCGCTGAAGGTGGTCGATAACCTGTCGCTCGACATCAACACATTCGTCGCTGCCTGCTTCATGGTGGTGGTGGGTGTTCAGCTCATCACCTCCGGCGCCATATCGCGCTACTATGCCGAGATAACGGGCATCCTGCCGCGCAACCGGCGGTCGGACTGGCTGACCAGGACCCTTAGCACCGACCGTCTCGCCGGCAATGCCGGCATTTGCTTCGCGGGCGGCGCCCTTTTCTTTGGCTACGCCATATGGCGCTGGGCCAGCCTCGGATTCGGTCCCCTGAAGGATCCCGAGATTCCGCGCGTCGTCGTGCTGGGCCTCAGCCTGATCGTCATCTCGCTGCAGGCGTTCTTCTCGGCGTTCTTGCTGGGCGTCCTGGAGATACCGGTAAAACGGCTGAAGGCGGCCCAGCCCGGCCAATCGCACGATTCCGCCGCGCCTGCCGAAAGATGAACGGACCGGCTCGAAAATTCACCGCCGCACGGCTCGTCCGGTTCGTCGTGGTCGGCATTGGCGCGGCGCTGCTGTTCTTCGTGTTGTCCTGGACCTTGGTTTCAGCCGGGCTGCCGCCGTTTGCCGGAAGCGTCATCGCCTATCTGCTGGCGTTCGTGATGGCATATTCGGCACAGCGCAGCTGGACCTTCGAGGGACGGCACGGCCATGGTCGCGCGTTCCCGCGCTATCTCGTCACCCAGCTGGTCTGCGCGGCGTTTGCGGGCCTCTGCGCCCATGTCGCGGTATCGATATTCTCCGCGCCGCCGCTGGTCATGTCGGCCATCATCACGCTCGCCGCGGGCGCCGCGAGCTATGTGCTTTCATCGCTATGGGTGTTTCGAGACGATCGACGGACCGCGTGAAGGCGGGTCGAACACGGTCGGTTGGCTAACGAAGCGATGCGACGAAGTGCAGACCCCTGTCGAACAGGAGATTTGCCGGAAAGGGGTAAAGCGACAGGTTTTCGCGCCAGGCCCTGGCTTTGAGCCCCACCTGCCCGAAAATCGCGTCCCATTCCCTTTTGGACAGATAATTGTACGGCAACCGCACATCGTGCCCCTTGTTTCCCACCCAGTCCATGAACCTGAGTGTGCCTTGGGCGAGGAATCCGTCGCGCAGGTGGTCCTTGATGACAACGCCCTTGCGGGCGACCCTGGCGGCCTCGGCGACGAGACGGTCGGGATTGTCGGTATGGTGGAGAACGTCGACGATGGTCACCCAGTCGAACGATCCGGAAGCAGCCGGTATCGTGTTGCCGTCGAAAACCTCGACCGGGATGGCTGTGCGCGGGCGGACAAAAACGTCGATCCCGCGAAATGTCAGCCCGGGTTTCCTGTCCATTACGGCCTTGGCCAGAGAGCCATCGCCACAGCCGAGATCGAGAACCGTCCCGTTAGCGTCCAGCATGGCTCCGATATGCTCGGACAGGACCCGGATGCGGCGCTGAAACACGGCCCGGTCGTGGGCGGCGTTCAGTATCTTTTTTTCGATCGCCATGACACTCATGCCCAGCTCCAGGACCGCATCGGCTATTCGTTTTCTGTTCCGGCAACATATTTGCGATTGGCAAACAAACCGTTTCGCGAAACGGGACGCCCTTTTTGCGGGCCAGCTTAAGGTTTGCGCAGCGAGTCCGCGCTAAGGTTCATCTCACGAGAGAGCAACCGAAGGCCGCCCGTGTCTCCCATTGATGCCAAGATCTCCGAAAAGGCCCAGCCACGCACGACATGGCAGAGCGACCTCGCGCTTGCGCTGATCGCCACGCTGGTCGTCCTGGCGATCAATGCGGCGACTGGCTTTCGCGGACTGTTCGACGCCGGCGGCGACAACGACAGCCTGCTGCAGCTGGTCCAGGTGCGTGACCTGCTCGCCGGCCAGGGCTGGTTCGACCTGCATCAGTACCGCATGGGGCTGGAGGGCGGCTTCGTCATGCATTGGTCGCGGCTGCTTGACGCGCCGGAGGCCCTCGCCATCCTGGCCGCGTCGGCCGTCACCGGCAACGTCCCGTTTGCCGAGCAGGTCGTGCAGGTGCTCTGGCCGGCGCTGCTTTTCTGGCTGACACTGTTCTTCACAGCCCGCGCGGCTCGCAGTTTTGGCGACGAAGGCGCCCTGCTTCCGGCGCTGGTCATAGGCGCCGCCGCCTACCATTTCATCGGCATCTACTCGCCGGGCGCGCTCGACCATCACAACATCCAGCTGATGCTCACCATGGCGAGCCTCAGCCTGCTGCTCGACGCGCCCAATCGCCCATGGCTTGCCTTGCCGGCAGGTATCTGCGCCGCGTTGACGATCGCGATCGGCATGGAAAGCGCTCCCTATGCCGGGATGCTGGGTGTCCTCGTCGCGGTGCTGTTCCTGATCGACGGGGCGCGGGAAAGGCTGGCTGCCAGGAACTTCGGCATTGGCTTCGCCGGCGTCTCCGCCTTTGCTTTCTTCGCGACCGTTCCCATGTCGGCCTGGGGCCAGGCGCAATGCGACACCTTCTCGGTGGTTCACTTCGCCGTCGCCATGCTTGCTGGCACGGGTCTCGCCGCCATTGCCGCGATCGGCGCGGCGAGTGGCACGCGACAGCGGCGTCTTGTCTCGCTCGGCGTACTCGCCGCCGTGCTGGGTGCCGTTGTCATTGTGCTGTTCCCGCAATGCCTGGCGGCGCCCTATGCAGACCTCGATCCTCGCCTCAAGGATCTTTTGATCAGCCACATCAACGAGACCCAGTCGCTGCTCACCCTCCTGGCCAACAACCCGGCCCGCGTGCCGGCCCGCTACGCGACGCCGCTGGTGGCCATGGTGCTGATGGCGCTTCGCCTCTTCCGTGGCGGCTGGCGCCGGCAGGACAGCATCGTCGGCACGCTGCTCGGCGTCGCATTCCTCGTCAGCGCCTGGGAGATACGCGGCTCGACATTCTCGATCGCCTTCGCCGTCATCCCCCTGTCCGCCTGGATAGCGCAATGGCGCGAGCGCGCCAAAGTCAGTCCCTCCCTCGGCGTGGGGCTGCGCCTTGCGGCGGTCTGGTTGCTGTCGGTCAATGCCGCCTGGACAGGTGCCGCCGCCGCCGCCTCGCTTGCATTCGAGACCAAGACGACTGCTGTCGCGGATTGGGAGGCTGACAAGTTCTGCCAGAAAAAGGCCAGCTTCGCGCCGCTCGCCGGCATGCCCGGTACCACGGTGCTTGCCATCTCCAATCTCGGATCGTCGATCCTCGCCTATACGGGGCACCGCGTCCTGGCCGGTACCTATCATCGCAACGCCGCCGGCAACCTCGTGACGCTCGATGCCTTCCTCGGCTCCGCCGACGACGCACGGCGGATCGTGGTGGCGCATCATGTGGGCCTGGTGGCCATCTGTTCTGGAAGTCCCGAAACCGAATTGCTGGTCAGGACCGCGCCGCAGGGCTTCCTTGCCGGCATGCTGCGGGGCACGGCTCCGGACTGGCTCGAACCGGTCGCGGAGACCAAGGGCAACCCGATCGAGTTGTATCGCGTCAGGCAAGCCGGCTAAAATATAGCAGGCAACGGGCCCGTTTTTCGACCGCGATCGCGCTCTATTTCCGGGCGGCGGAAAAATCGTTTTCCCGATACTTTTCCTAAACGCTTTGCTGCCAGTCTGGTCAGAAATACCGCCGTCAGAACAGGGACATGATGCAAACGACGTTTGGCACCGGTCAGCCAGGCAGGGAAAACACGGATTTGGCTTTCACCGATCCGTTGACGGGGCTTGGCAACCATCGTCGCTTCTTCGACAAGGTCGATCGCCTCATCAGCGACCGCGCCGACGATCCCGCGCCCTTCACCGTCGGCATCCTCGACCTCGACGGCTTCAAGCCGATCAACGACCTGTTCGGCCACAAGGCCGGCGACGACATCCTGATCCAGGTGGCGATGCGCCTGCGCGCCTCGATGGACAGCTATTCCACCGTCTGCCGCATCGGCGCCGACGAGTTCGCCTTCCTCTACCCGATGGTGTTCTCGGAGGAGCAGGCGGCCGAGAGGTCGCGCATGCTGATCGAGATACTGTCGGCGCCCTATGACGTCGGCGAGCGCACCGCAAGGCTTTCGGCGTCGGTCGGCTGCTCGCTGTTCTATTCAGGCGACGAGACCACCGAGATCCTCATCAACAAGGCCGAGACCGCACTCTACCACGCCAAGCGCTCCGGGCGCGGCCGCGTCGTCGTCTACACGCGCGAGATGGAGGAGGCCGCCAAGCGCGTCACACGCATCGAGCAGGCATTGCGCCGCGCCGTCTCGGCCGGCGAGGTCGAGCCGCATTTCCAGCCCATCGTCGACCTCAACACCCGCCGCACCATCGGCTTCGAGACCCTGGCGCGCTGGACCGATCGCGATCTCGGCATGGTGCCGCCGAGCGTCTTCATCCCGATCGCCGAGGAGCGGGGCATCATCGGGCCGCTGTCGCAGCTCGTGCTGCGCAAGGCGACCGAGGCGGCGCGCAACTGGCCGAAGGACCTGTTCCTGTCCTTCAACCTGTCCCCGTCGCAGCTCGTCGACCAGAACACAGGCCTGCACATACTGGCGATCCTCGACCGCACCGGCTTCGATCCGCGCCGGCTGGAGATCGAGATCACCGAAACCGGCCTGATGAACGATCCGGCCTCGGCCGAGAAGATCGTCGAGGATCTGCGCCGCGTCGGCATCCGCGTCTCGCTCGACGATTTCGGCACGGGCCAGTCGTCGCTCGGACGCCTGCGCGAGTTCCATTTCGACAAGCTCAAGATCGACCGCGCCTTCGTCTCTTCCATTCTCGACGACCGGCCTTCCGAACACATCATCCGCGCCATCCTCGCCATGTGCGAAGGGCTCGGCATGGATGTCGTCGCCGAGGGCATCGAGGAGGAGGCGCAGGCCGACCGCCTCGTCCAGTTCGGTTGCGCCGGCGGCCAGGGTTACCTGTTCGGCAAGCCGGTCGACGCCGACGCCACGCTGGGCTATCTGCGCGATTCCTATCGCGGCGCCTTGCACGCCAAGGCGATCTGACGGCACAACCCACTTCGCCGACCGGCTCCTGTCTGCTTCGCGGCGGAAGTGTCGCGGGCATTTTGTCAGACATAAGCCGCGAAAACCGCTTTTCGCCCTTGCTCCGGGGGCCGACGCGGATAGGATGCGCGCCGGCCAAAAAGGAGAAAAGACCATGATGCCATCGGCGCGTTTTGCCGACCTCGACGGCGCCTCGGTACTGATCACCGGCGGCGGCTCCGGCATAGGCGCAGCGCTGACCGAAGGCTTTTTGCGGCAAGGCGCCAGGGTCGCCTTCGTCGACATCGCCGACAAGCCCAGCACGGCGCTTGCCGACAGGCTGGAGAAGGAGCTTGGCCGGCGCCCGCTCTACCTCAACGCCGACCTTCGCGACATCGCGGCGTTGCGCGCCGCGGTGGCCAAAGCCGCGCAAGCGCATGGCGACCCCACCGTGCTCGTCAACAACGCCGCGCTCGACGATCGCCACGCCGTGGAAGACGTGACTGTCGAGTTCTGGGACAACAACCTCGCCATCAACCTGCGCCCGCATTTCTTCACCGCGCAGGCGGTGGCTCCAGGCATGAAGCGGGCCGGCGGCGGCTCGATCATCAACTTCACCTCCACCTCCTACCTCATCAATCATCCGGACATGCCGGCCTACACCGCCGCCAAGGCCGGCATCCTCGGCCTCACCAAGGGTCTCGCCGGCAAGCTCGGTCCCGACCGCATCCGCGTCAACGCGCTTGCGCCCGGCTGGGTGATCACCGAGCGGCAGCGCGAGCTCTGGGTCACGGACGAAGGCCTCACCGCCCATGTCGCCAAGCAATGCATCAAGGAGGTCATGCAGCCTGACGACATGGTCGGCACGGTGCTGTTCCTGGCGTCGGACGCCTCGCGCATGCTGACGGCGCAGATGCTGATCGTCGATGGGGGCTTCCTGTGAGCGGCGCTCCGGCGGTCGCCGCGCTCGACTGGGGCACGACGCGGCTCAGGGCCTGGCTGCTCGATGGTTCGGGCAAGGTGCTTGCCGAGCGGCGCGGCGACGATGGCCTGATCACGGCCCGCGAAAAAGGCTTTGCCAAGGTGCTGGAAGGCCACCTTGCCGCCACGGGCGCGCCCGAAGGACTGCCGGTCATCATCTGCGGCATGGCCGGCTCCCGGCAAGGCTGGATCGAGGCGCCTTACGTCACCGTGCCCGCGCCGATCGGCGCCATCCTGCGCGGCGCGGCGCGCATTGAGGGCGAGCGTCGCGACATCCGCATCGTGCCGGGGCTTGCCCAGCGCCTTGCCGAGGCGCCTGACGTCATGCGCGGCGAGGAGACGCAACTTGCCGGCGCCGGTTTGCCGGCAAAGGGGCGACATCTCGTCTGCATGCCGGGCACGCATTCGAAATGGGTGGCGGTCGAGGACGGCGCCGTCGCCGGCTTCGGCACCTGGCCGACCGGCGAGCTGTTCTCCGTGCTCGCCACGCATTCGATCCTGAAGCATTCGCTGGGCGAGCACCCGGCAGCTGTCGCGGCGGACAACCCGTTCTTCCGCCAATGGTGCGAACGGGCGCTGGGCGAGGGTGGTGACGTCACCTCGAAACTCTTCGCCATCCGGGCCGCCGGTCTCTTGCAGGACCTGAAATCCGAAGATGCGGCGGCTTGCCTTTCCGGGCTCCTGATTGGCGGTGAGGTCGCTTCGGCCAAACGCCGCTACAGTCCAGGCGCGGCGCCGGTCGTCCTGATCGCCTCCGGCGCGCTCGCTACCCTTTACGGCCAAGTGCTTGGCCTTGCCGGGCTCGCCTTCAGGACCGTCGATGCAGACGAAGCGGTGCGTGCCGGCCTTGTCGAGGCAGCGCGCGAGAACGGCATGATTGGAGGTGTCGCGTGACCGAGACAGCACCCTTTCCCAGGTTGAAGCGAGGCCTCGTCGCCATCCTGCGCGGATTGAAACCGGCGGAGGCCGTGGCGATCGGCCACGCAATCCACGACGCCGGCATCGAGGCGATCGAAGTGCCGCTCAACTCGCCGGACCCGTTCGCCTCCATCGCCAGTATCGTCGCCGCGCTTCCGAAGACCGCGCTGGTCGGCGCCGGCACCGTGCTGACGGCGGCCGATGTCGATGCCTTGCACAAGGCGGGGGGCCGGCTGCTGGTCAGCCCCAACATCGATGCCGAGGTCATGGGTCGCGCGATGCACCACGGCATGGTGACGATGCCAGGCGTCTTCACACCCACCGAAGCCTTCCAGGCCGTCCGGCTCGGCGCCTCGGCGCTGAAATTCTTCCCGGCCAGCGTGCTCGGCGCCGGCGGCATCGCCGCGATCCGCGCGGTGCTGCCGCCAACGACGCTGATCGGCGCCGTCGGCGGTGTTTCCGACAAGGATTTTGCCGGCTACAAGGCGGTCGGGGTCAGCGTCTTCGGTCTCGGGTCGAGCCTGTACAAGCCGGGCGCCAGCGTCGAGGACGTGGCGCAACGCGCCCGTGCCGCGGTCGCGGCCTGGGACGAAGTTTTCGGGGGGCAATGATGGACGGGGTTTCGGTTTTCAGCGACCATATCTGCGAATTGGGCGAGGGCCCGAGCTACGATCCCGGCACCGATACACTGTTCTGGTTCGACATCGTCAACGGCAAGCTTCTTGAAAAACCGCTCGGCGGCGCCCTGAAAGTCCACGACCTGGGGCTGATGGCCAGCGCCATCGCGATCATCGACGATGCGCGCCAGCTCATCGCGACCGAGAAGGGCCTCTACATCCGCGATGTGGCGAGCGGCAAGCTGACGCTGAACACCCCCATCGAGGCCGACAATCCGCTCACCCGCTCCAACGATTCCCGCGTCCACCCGTGCGGAGCGTTCTGGACCGGCACGATGGGCAAGGACGAGGAGAAGGGCGCCGGCTCCATCTACTGGTTCTTCAAGGGCGAACTGCGCCGGCTTTTCTCGGGGATCACCGTATCGAACTCTATTTGCTTCTCGCAGGATGGCTCGATCGCCTACTACACCGACACCGCCACCGGTTTGCTGATGCGGACTTCTTGCGATCCGGCGACCGGCTTGCCGACCGGCGATCCCAAGGTGTTCGTCGATCATCGCGCCTCGAAAGGTTTCGTCGATGGCTCGGTCGTCGACCGCGACGGCGTGCTGTGGAATGCGGTCTGGGGCGGCAAGGCGGTCAAAGCCTATTCGCCGGACGGGGCGCTTTTGCACGAGATCGCCATGCCGGTCACGCAGGCCTCCTGCCCGGCCTTCGTTGGTGGGAAGGCGGACCGCCTCGCGGTCACGTCGGCCTGGAAGGGCAAGGATGAAAAGCAGCGCAAGCTCGATCCGCAGGCCGGCATGACCTTTCTCCTCGACATCCCGGTCAAGGGCCGCTTCGAGCCGCGCGTGCTGATCGCCTGAGGGCACGTTTTCCGCAATCCCGGCCGGCAAAAAACCGCGCCCGCCCTTCGTGGAATTGCTTCGACTGTCGCGCAACCGCCCTGGCCCGGTCGGTTTCCCGCAAGCCGATTGCGGCGGCCATGCGATGGTAGCGCCCGATTTCGTCTGGAGCATTCGATGCCGCACAACACGCCGACGCTGGTTCTGATCTACGAACCGGAAAAGCCCTGTTTGGACCGGCTGATCGCACAGGGCTACCCGACAGAGCGCGCCATCGAAATCTCGTCCTACCTGGCGCAGTCGACCGACCTCGCTCCGGAATTCGACCTGCTCGCGGCGGCGTGCGAGAAGCGCGGCCTCGCTTTCAAGCCCGTCGAACTCGACGACGCCGCGCCGGTTCTGGCGAAGGCCGATCCCGGGACGACGCTGGTCTGGACGCTGACCGACGGCATCGCCTATTTCCGCGGGGGTGCATCGCCCGCGCTGGCGCGTTTGAACGGGCTGCGAACCATCGGCGCCGACGATTCCCTTTTCGCGCTCTGCCAGGACAAGCTTCGCTCC
>JBFLWR010000549.1:0-4258 GCA_040755925.1 Pseudomonadota bacterium | reverse complement strand
ACAGGTTCGAGCTCAGGTTCTCGATGTCGTTGACGCCGTCGATGACGACATCATCGTTGACCGACTGCGCGAACAGGGCCGCGATCTTGCCGGTGATCGACAGCATTTCCGAGCAATAGTCGAGATAGCGCGCGAGGTCCGCGGCATTGGTGATGCGAGAGGGCGAGTGCGATGTCGGCTTGAAACTGGCCGAGAGCGTCGCCGGGTCCTTGGTCAGCTGGTGCATGTCGATGACATGGATCAGCGAGCGCAGGCCATGCAATTGCCGGAAGACCTTCTTGCGCTTGATCCGCTCCTCGGTGCGGACCAGAGCCAGAAGCCCAAGCACGGCCAGGATCACGGTGTTGATCGTCGCCTCGATGCCTTGCATGGATTGCACGGCGTCGTCGGCGCCCGAAATGCGATCGAGCGGCAGGATGGTTCCGACGAACAGGAACATCGCCACGCCGGCGACGAAGGCCGCGATGATGACGCCGCGCAGCCACCAGATCGGCGCCTCCAGCTCCCTCGCCGCCTGCGCCAGGTCGCGCGACAGCGACACGAGTTCCCCGGCGACGCCGCGCAGGCCGGCCTCGGGGAACCGTTCTGCGATACGGCTTTCCAGCCTTTCGGCGGTGTCGATGATCAGCGTCGGATCGAGCGTGCGGTAGCGCATCGCGCGACCCCGCTCTCAGGATTCAGCCGGCGCGTTGGTGCGCCTGCCATAGCGGTTCGGCCCCGGCTGTCCCGGATAGAGGCAAAACACGAGAAAGGCGAGGATCGACAGGACCGGCACGAACAGGACCAGCGAAACGATGCCAGGCCGGTCGAGATCATGCAGCCGCTTCACCGCAAGCGCGAAAAATGGCCAGAGCGAGCCGATGAAGACCACAGCGGAGATGAGCCACCACACCTGACTTTCGGGGCTGCCTTCGGGCATTCTCTCGAAATGATAGATCGGAAATGCCTGGACGATAGTCACCAGCATCACGCCAAGAAAATAGGCCGCGCGGTTGACGCGGCCCGAGTTTTTGAAAAAGAGCCAGATGAGGTCTGATTGTTCAGGCAAGCGGGTCCGGTCCGTATTGATTGGCGCCTCTGGTGCCTTCAAGGATGCCGAGTTCGACCAGCAGCCAGATCCCGCCGATGAAGGGTACGAGGCCGATCAGCGTCCACCAGCCCGACTTGTTACGGTCGTGCCAGCGTTTGGCATAGAGAGCAATGGCGAAATAGATCGATGCCAGCGCGACCAGGATGCCGATGACGCCGACCTGCGCGCCGCTGGCGGTGGTGAAACGTGTGCCGAGGATCGAGTCGAGAATGAAGGCAATGATGGCGATGACGATGAACACGCCGATGCCGGCCCAGAACTTGGCGCGGTTGATGCGACCGTCGAAACTCGTCAGCAGATACTTCCAGTCCATGACGCCCCTCCGTGTTGAACCAGCGCGACGGAATGTCGCGCTGGCGGAAGGTGCGTCCGTTTCCGGAAAAGATCAATCGCGCAGCAATTCGTTGATCGAGGTCTTGGACCGGGTCTTGGCGTCGACGCGCTTGACGATGACGGCGCAGTAGAGGCTGGGCCCAGGCTCGTTGTTTGGAAACGGCTTGCCCGGCATCGACCCAGCGACGACGACCGAATTGGCCGGCACCTCGCCGTAGAAGACCTCGCCCGTGGCCCGGTCGACGATCTTGGTCGATTGGCCGATGAACACCCCCATGCCGAGCACCGAGCCTTCGCGCACGATGCAGCCTTCGACCACCTCGGAGCGCGCGCCGATGAAGCAATTGTCCTCGATGATGGTCGGGCCGGCCTGCATCGGTTCCAGCACGCCGCCGATGCCGACGCCGCCCGACAGATGCACGTTCTTGCCGATCTGGGCGCAGGAGCCGACAGAAGCCCAGGTGTCGACCATGGTGCCCGTATCGACATAAGCGCCGACATTGACGAAGGACGGCATCAGCACGGCGCCCGGCGCGACATAGGCCGAGCGCCTGACGACCGACGACGGCACGGCGCGGAAGCCCGCCTTCTCGAAATCGACGGCGCCCCAGCCGTCGAATTTGGATGGCACCTTGTCCCACCACACCGCCTCGCCCGGACCGCCCTTGATGATCTGCATCGGGTTCAAGCGGAAGGAGAGCAGCACGGCCTTCTTGAGCCACTGGTTGACATGCCATTTGCCGTCGGCCTGGCGCTCGGCGACGCGGGCGGCGCCGCGGTCGAGCAGGTCGAGCGCCGACTGGATGGCGTCACGCGTTTCGCCGCGGGTAGCGGTCGAAATCGTGTCGCGTTCCTCGAAGGCCTTTTCGATGGTCTTTTCGAGGCTCGCCAGATCGGGCTTCGACATGAATTTGCTCCATTACAAAGCTGTTAAGGGCTCAGCCTTAACCTGTTTTGAAATCGCGCGGACCCTATGTGAAGGCTTGGATAGGGTCAATCGCGGCTGCGTCACGGGACGACGCAAGTGAAGGAATTAGGACGGTGGATTCGATGACTCCCATGGAAAAGGCCGGCTGGACGCCGCTGCCGCATTCTGACGAGGATCTGGAGCGGTCCAAAAGCGTGCCGGACACGCCGCAGACGCGCGCCGACACCTATCGGCTGGCCTGGAACGACCCTGATTTCATGACCCGGCGCGAACTGCGCCCCGTTCGCCTGCAACTGGAGCTGCTGAAGCCCGAGATGATCCTGGCCGAGCGCGGCATCCGCTCGACGGTCATCCTGTTCGGCGGCGCAAGATTGCCCGAGCCGGGCGGTGTCGCCTGGGCGGCGAAGAACGAGACGCAGAAAAAGAACCTCGAGGAAAACAGCAAATACTACGAGGAAGCGCGCAAGTTCGCCCGCCTCTGCTCGCAGCAATCGGCAACCTCCTATTACCGCGAGTTCGTCGTCGTAACCGGCGGCGGGCCGGGTGTCATGGAGGCAGGCAATCGCGGCGCCGACGATGTCGGTGCGCCATCGATAGGCCTCAACATCGTGTTGCCGCACGAGCAGGCGCCAAACGCCTATGTGACGCCCGAGCTCTGTTTCAACTTTCACTACTTCGCGATCCGCAAGATGCATTTCGTCATGCGCGCCAAGGCCGTCGCGGTGTTTCCCGGCGGCTTCGGCACGATGGACGAGTTCTTCGAGACGCTGACCTTGATCCAGACCGGACGCATGGAGCGCGTGCCGGTGATCCTGTTCGGCAAGGCGTTCTGGCAAAGGGCGATCGATCTCGACTTCCTCGCCGAGCAGGGCACGATCTCGCCCGGCGACCAGGACATCATCGACTTCGTCGACACCGCCGACGAGGCCTGGGACATCATCCGCCGCTTCTACAATCTTTGAGCGGCGGCGGGTCGCTTAGAGCAATTCCAGGAAAGTGCGTAGCGGTTTTCCGTCCGGAACTGCGTAAAAACAAAGAGTTAGAGCGGTTCGGCGATTCCGTGAAACGCTGAACCGCTCCAGCCCGCTATTGAAGCTCCGCCAGCCAGCCGTTCGATTGCGCGAAACGCACGATGGCCGCCCGGGAACGGAGCTCGAGCTTGTCGGTCGCCCTGGTCCGGTAGGTTTCGATGGTCTTGATGCTGAGGTTGAGCCGCGAGGATATTTCCTTGTTGCTGTAGCCGAGCGCGACAAGCTGGATGACGGATCGCTCGCGATCGCTGAGATTCCCGGGATCGCTCTGTACGCTATGGCGCGGATTCAGCAATCGTGCGGCGAGCGCCGGATCGACATAGTTGTGGCCGGACGCCACGCATCTGATGGCCTGTAACAAATCCGTCGCCGTCGACCGTTTGACCACGAAACCCTGGGCGCCCGCTGCCAGAACCTGACGCAGGCAGCCGGGATCCTCATGCGCCGTCAACGCAATGCATCTGAGCTCGGGAAACCGTTCGACGAGCCGCTCGATGAGGGTCACGCCGTTAATGCCGGGGAGCGAGATGTCGACCACCGCGATGTCGGGCAGAGCCCTGCCGATACCGACAAGCGCCTCATCTGCGTTCGCCGCCAGTCCGACGATCGTCATGTCGTCCTGGCCTTCGATCATGGCCCCCACGCCGGACAGCACGATCGGGTGGTCATCGACCACAAATATCCGCCTACAGTACACCCTGAACCTCCATCAGTCGTCTAAGGCACGTCTCGCGAAGAGAAGTTCCTCGTCCTTGATGATTTCGGCACTTGCCCGCTGGCGGGGGGCACTTGTCGATATGCGCAAGCCTGGGTGGCGTACCAACTCGACATCCCCGCCTAACCCAATGAGCGAATTGTTAACCGCAACCGACCCTC
>JBFLWR010000548.1:0-6813 GCA_040755925.1 Pseudomonadota bacterium | reverse complement strand
ATGATGCCGCTGAAGGAGCCGATCTGCGCGCCGACGCCGGCTGCAGCCACCGTCGAGAACAGATAGAGCGGATTGCGCGTGATCGAATAGGGCCCGCCAGTGACCACTTCGGCGGATTTGCGCCCGCCGATATAGAGCGTCGACCACAGCCGCCCGATGATGCCCAGAAAGATCAGGAGCACACCGAACATCTCGATGGTCTCGTGCACCGGCGTGTCGGGCGGGAAGGTCGACTGGCCGAACAGCAGCGCCGCGAACAGCACCACGACCAGCACCGCAAGCACGATCTTGCGCATCTGCTGGTAGTTGGCCATGCCGGCCATTTGCTTGGCCGGGGACTTCGTTTCATCGTCCATGACTAAAATCCGATCGTCGAGATGTGCCGGCGATCGGACAGATAACAGGCCCCCGCCGATCGTCGGATCGCCCTGTTGCGCATTTCGGGCGGATTTTAGAACACAAGCAGATAAGAGCTGGTCAATTTTGCTTGTAGAGCCCGTGATGGCACGACCGCTCGGGAAGGAACCGGCGCCCGTGCCTAACGGGGCGCCAGCACCATCATCATCTGGCGGCCTTCGAGCTTTGGCTCGGCCTCGACCTTGGCGATCGGCGCCACTTCCTCACGGACCTTGTTCAGAAGCTGCATGCCGAGTTCCATATGCGCCATCTCGCGGCCGCGGAAGCGCAGCGTCAGCTTGACCTTGTCGCCTTCCTCGAAGAAGCGCCGCACGGCCTTCATCTTGGTTTCGTAGTCATGGCTGTCGATGTTCGGGCGCATCTTGATCTCCTTGATCTCGATGACCTTCTGGTTCTTGCGCGCTTCGGCCGCCTTCTTCTGGTTGGCGTATTTCAGCTTGCCGAGATCGAGGATCTTGACGACAGGCGGCACGGCATTGGGCGATATCTCGACGAGATCGAGCCCGGCCTCTTCGGCCAGCAGCAATGCATCGTTGATGGAAACATCGCCGCGGTTCTGGCCTTCGGCGTCGATAAGCTGGACCCGGGGTACCCGGATGTCACGGTTGGAGCGCGGCCCGTCCTTCGTGGGTGCCGCTGCTTTGAAAGGTCTGCGAATGGTCGTGGTCTCCTCGGCCGTTTCGTTCAGGGTTTGCTTGGTTTCAAATAGGTGGACGCGCTATGTGGTGAGCGCGCGGCCGGAGTCAATAGCATAGCCTTGCCAGGAAATCACCTGCCCGCTTGTCATTGCTGCACCAAGCAAAGAAATGCCGCGAGCACTTTTCGTTGAACCACCGGCTGTGCCAAAAGACCGGCGGAAGGACCAAGTCATGACCGCCAGCGCGCCAGTTTTCCTCGATGTGGATGGGTCGAGCATCGCCGTCAGGCAGTCGCCCGGCGCCGCGCCGGGCATCGTCTGGCTGGGCGGTTATAAATCCGACATGCTGGGCACCAAGGCAGAGGCCCTGTCTGCTTGGACAATCCGCGAAGGCCGCGCCTATCTGCGCCATGACTATTCCGGCCACGGCGAGTCGGGCGGCGATTTCGCCGACGGCACGATTTCCAGCTGGCTCGCACAGAGCCTCGCCGTCTTCCGCCGCTTCAGCCAGGGCAAACAGATCCTGGTCGGCTCCTCGATGGGCGCCTGGATCGCGCTACGCATGGTGCAGGAACTGCGCAAGGCGGGTGACGACCGCGTGGCCGGCCTGGTGCTGCTTGCGCCGGCTCCGGACTTCACCGTCGAGCTGATCGAGCCGACGCTGACCGACGCGCAGCGGCACGATCTGCAGGAAAAAGGCTTCTTCGCCGAACCTTCCGACTATTCGGACCAGCCTTACATCTACACCCGCGCGCTGATCGAGGATGGCCGCGCGAACCGCGTGATGTCCGGGCCGATCGACACCCATTGCCCGGTGCATATCCTGCAGGGTCTGGCCGATCCGGACGTGCCCTCGGGTCACGCCTTGAAGCTCGCGGCGCTGCTTCCGTCCGACGACGTGACCCTGTCCTTGATTCCGGATGGCGACCATCGTCTGTCGCGACCGGAGGACCTCGACCTGCTGCTCAGGGCGGTGGGCGACATGGTCGCAAGAGTCGCCTGAGCATGCGCATCTCCATCCCGATATCCGCCTTCGTCGCTGCGATCGTCGGTTTCGGTGGCACGCTGGCCCTGGTCATCGCCGCCGCCAAGGCCGTCGGCGCGACGCAGATCGAGACCGCCAGTGGCGTGACGGCGATCTGCCTGGCCATGGTGGTTGAATGCCTATGGCTGTCGTGGCGCACAAAGATGCCGGTCATCACCGCCTGGTCGACGCCGGGCCTCGCGCTGATCGCCGCCTCCAGCGGCTTCACCATGCCACAAGCAGTCGGCGCCTACATCGTCACCGGCATCCTGCTTGTCGCCACCGGCCTGATCGGTCCGCTGACACGGCTGATCGCAAAGATCCCCGCATCGGTCGCGTCCGGGATGCTGGCCGGCATCCTGGTCGGCTTCGCCATCAACGCGGTGAAGGCAATCCCCGCCGATCCATGGCTGATCCTGCCGCTGATCGCCGCCTTCTTCGTCATCCGGCTGTTCAATCCGGCGGTGTCGGTGCTGGTGGTGCTGATCGGCGGCGGTCTTGCCGCTTTCCTCACCGGTCGGGTCGGCGGCCTGCCGACGCCGGAACTGTCGACGCTGACCTGGATAATGCCGCAATTCACCGCTTCGGCGATCATCGGCCTGGCCCTGCCGCTTTACCTGGTCACCATGGCCTCGCAGAACCTCTCCGGCCTCGCCGTGCTGCGGGCCGCCGGCTACCATCCGGAGCCCGGTCCGCTGATCGGCGTCACCGGCCTGTTTTCGCTGCTTTCGGCACCGTTCGGCGCCGCGACCACCAATCTCGCGGCGATCTCGGCGGCGATCTGCACCGGGCCGGATGTGCATCCAGACCCGGCCGAGCGCTGGAAGACCGGGCCGTTCTATTCGCTCGCCTATCTGATCTTCGCCATCTTCGGCGCCTCGCTGGTGGCGATCTTCGCCGTCCTGCCGCAAAGCCTGATCGTGCTGGTCGCCGGCCTGGCGCTGACCGCGCCGCTCGCCAATGCGCTGTCGATCGCGCTGAAGGACGAAGCCGAGCGCATGCCGGCCACCGTCACCTTTGCCGTCACCGCCTCGGGTCTGACGCTCTTCGGCGTCGGCGCCGCGTTTTGGGGTCTTGTCGCCGGAATGGCAGTGCTTTTTCTCGATCATCTCAAAAAGCGATAATCATTTCAGCGGCTTCTCCGGTTTTGGCCGGACTTGCCTTGAATAGCCGATTTCGCCTTCCCATCTCGATTCCACGCAGCCGGTATGGCTGTCTCCAATGGAAGGATTGGGTGAAATGAATACGACTGCATTGATCCGTCCGGCCTGGACGCCGGCGACCATCGCGTTGATGGTGATCGGCTTCATGGTGTTCTGGCCGCTCGGCTTCGCCATGCTCGCCTACATCATCTGGGGCGACCGGCTCGATGGCTTCAAGCGCGACGTCAACCGCGCCACGGATGGTATCTTCGCCGGCTGCCGCCGCGGGTCCGACAGGGCAGCGCGCTGGGGCCATGGCTCCGCCCGCACCGGCAACGTCGCTTTCGACGACTGGCGCGAGAAGGAGCTCGAGCGCCTCGCCGAGGAGCGTCGCAAGCTCGACGAAATGCTGAGCGAGTTCGACGACTATGCCCGCGAACTGCGCCGCGCCAAGGACCAGGAAGAGTTCGACCGCTTCATGGCCAACCGCAACAAGTCGACCGCGCCCACCACGAAGGGCCCGACCGGCACCATCGACAACTGAGGCCAGGCGACAGGCTTCGGTACGATAAAGCGGCGTCGCGCAAGCGGCGCCGTTTCTTTTTTGTTCTCCATGTGACCTGCCTCCACTGGCCGTTTTTCTCGAATCGCGTATCGTCCAGCCATGTCCCTCGGCTTCTTTCGCAACCTGACCAAGCCCAAGGCCACGCCAGTCGTGGAGCGCGAGCATTGCGTCGCCGGCCGCACGCTGCCGCTCAAGATCGTCGAGAGCGCCAGGGCGCGGCGGCTCACGTTGCGCATCGATTCCGGAGGCCAGGGCCTGCGTGTCACCGTGCCGCCGGGCCTGCGCCGGGGCGAGGTGGAGAAATTCCTCGACCGTCATCAGGACTGGCTGGAGCAGCGCCTGGCCAAGGTGCCCACGAGGCCGCAGGTGCGCCCGGGCATCAAGATCCCGATACGCGGCGTGCCGCATCGCATCGTCCATGAGCCGGCAAAACGTGGCACCGTCACCGTCTCGCGCGACGAGCGTGGACCGCTGCTCGTCGTCCATGGCGAGCGCATCCATCTGCCGCGCCGCATCGCGGATTACCTCAAGCGCGAGGCCAAGAAGGACATCGAGAAGCTGGTGGTCAAGCACACCGAAGCGATCGGCAAGCGCGCCAAGGCGATCCGCTACAAGGATACCTCCAGCCGCTGGGGCTCATGCACCTCGGAGGGCAATCTCTCCTTCTCCTGGCGCATCATGATGGCGCCGCCGGCGGTGATAAACTACCTGGTGGCGCATGAGGTGGCACATCTCAAGGAGATGAACCACGGCCCGAAATTCTGGAAATTGTGCGAAAAGCTCTGCCCCGACACCGACCGCTGCAAGGACTGGCTCAAGCGCAATGGCGGCGCGTTGCAGGCCATTGTTTTCGAGTAGGCTTGCAACGCGGCTTCCCGAGAAGCCGCCTCAATCATCATTCGCCGCGTTCAACTCCTCCGGCCGCAGCCCTTCCTCGATATGCGGCCACGGCAGGAAATTCCGGTCGAACGTATCGCTGCCGAAATAGGTTAGCGCCCGGTGTGCTTCGGCGCCGTTGAAGGCGGCCTTGTCCATAAGGTGCGCGATCACCTCGCGTGCCTGCGCTATCTTCTGCTTGAGGTCGGCGACGGTCTGGTCTGCCATGCTTGCTGGTCCCGCCTTATATCCAGTTGAAACGTAGCGCTTCCGATGCATATGGCAACAGCATGCTTTTTCTCGACTCTTTAGCGGTTTCGTGCCAATCCCGCGCAATGACGCTCGACATCAAGATCTGCGGATTGAAGACCGACGCCGCGATGGCCGCCGCCCTTGCCGGCGGCGCCAGCCATGTCGGTTTCATTTTTTTCGCGAAGAGCCCTCGCTATGTCGATCCGGCCGAGGCCGGCTGCCTGCTGCGCGAAGCCGCGCGCGGCAAGGCCAGGGCGGTCGCGGTCACTGTCGATGCCGATGATGCCTTCCTCGACGCGATCGTCGCCAAAATGCAGCCGGATATGCTGCAACTGCATGGCTCGGAAACGCCCGAGCGGGTGGCTGAGCTCAAGGCCCGCCATGGCCTGCCGGTCATGAAGGCCCTGTCCATCAGCGAGGCTGCCGATCTCGAGCGGGTAAAGCCATATATCGGCATCGCCGACAGCTTCCTCTTCGACGCCAAGCCCCCCAAGGGGTCTCAATTGCCGGGCGGCAATGGCGTCTCCTTCGACTGGCGCATCCTTGCCGGCCTTGACGCCGGAGTCGATTACATGCTTTCCGGAGGGCTCAACGCCGCCAACATCGGCGACGCTCTGAGACAGGCCAACCCACCCGGAATAGACATTTCGTCCGGCGTGGAAAGCGCTCCGGGCGTCAAGGAGCCGGCGCTGATCGAGCAATTTTTCCGGGCCGTCAGGGCCGCGCGCGACGATCGCGCCGCCTGAGCAGGCTCAAACGAGAGCATGTCCCGGAAAAGTGGGAACCGGTTTTCCGACAGGGGCATGCTCAGAACTAGAATGCAGCATGTCCCGGAAAGTGGAATCCGGTTTTCCGATAAGGACATGATTACTAAATCAAGGAGCGATCGGCGATGAACAAGCCGGCTATGCCCAATTCCTTCCGCACGGGGCCCGACGAGCAGGGCATGTTCGGCATTTTCGGCGGTCGTTTCGTCGCCGAGACGCTGATGCCGCTGATCCTCGATCTCGAGCAGCAGTGGAACAAGGCCAAGCACGATCCGGAGTTCAAGGCCGAGCTGCAGAACCTCTCGACCCACTATGCCGGGCGGCCGTCGAAGCTCTATTTCGCCGAGGGCCTGACGAAACATCTCGGCGGCGCCAAGGTCTATTTCAAGCGCGAGGACCTGAACCACACCGGCTCGCACAAGATCAACAACTGTCTCGGCCAGATCCTGCTCGCCAAGCGCATGGGCAAGAAGCGCATCATCGCCGAGACCGGCGCCGGCCAGCACGGCGTGGCCTCGGCAACCGTCGCGGCGCGCTTCGGCTATCCCTGCGTGGTCTATATGGGCGCCACCGACGTCGCCCGTCAGAGCCCCAACGTTTTCCGCATGAAGCTGCTCGGCGCCGAAGTGCGGCCGGTCACCGCCGGCCACGGCACGCTGAAGGACGCCATGAACGAGGCGCTCCGCGACTGGGTCACCAATGTCGAGGACACCTACTACCTGATCGGCACCGCCGCCGGCCCGCATCCCTATCCGGAACTGGTCCGCGACTTCCAGTCGGTGATCGGCTCGGAGGCCCGCGCTCAGATGCTGGAGCAGGAAGGCAGGCTGCCCGACGTCATCATCGCCGCGGTCGGCGGCGGCTCCAACGCTATTGGCCTGTTCCACCCCTTCCTTGACGACAAGGATGTCCGCATCATCGGCATCGAGGCGGGCGGGCGCGGCCTCGACGGCATCGAGCACTGCGCCTCGATGAGCGCCGGCAAGCCTGGCGTGCTGCACGGCAACCGCACCTATCTCCTGCAGAATTCCGACGGCCAGATCCTCGACGGCCATTCGATTTCGGCCGGCCTCGACTATCCGGGCGTCGGGCCGGAGCATTCCTGGCTGCGCGACTCGGGCCGCGTCCAATAT
>JBFLWR010000547.1:0-11546 GCA_040755925.1 Pseudomonadota bacterium | reverse complement strand
CTTTGATCAACTGCACCGGACCGGCGGCGTAGCCGATGCGCCAGCCGGTCATGGCGTAGGCCTTCGACCCGCCGTTCATGGTCAGCGTGCGCTCGTAAAGGCTCGGCTCGACCTCGGCGATGGTCTTGAAGACGAAGTCGCCATAGGTCAGGTGCTCGTACATGTCGTCGGTGAGCGTCCAGACATGCGGATGCCTCAGCAGCACGTCGGCAAGCGCGCGAAGCTCGGCCTCGGTGTAGGCGGCGCCCGACGGGTTGGAAGGCGAGTTCATCAAGAGCCATTTGGTCTTCGGCGTGATCGCCTTTTCGAGCACTTCCGGCGTCAGCTTGAAGCCGTTGCCGATCGACGTGTCGGCAAAGACGGACGTGCCTCCGCAGATCGCCACCATCTCGGGATAGCTCACCCAGTAGGGGCGGGGGATGATGACCTCGTCGCCAGGATTGAGCGTCGCCATGAAGGCGTTGAACAGGATCTGCTTGCCACCGGTGCCGACGATGGTCTGCTCCGGCCGGTAGTCGAGATTGTTCTCGCGCTTGAACTTCTTTGCGATCGCCTCGCGCAGCGGCACGATGCCGGAAACGGGCGGGTACTTGGTTTCTCCACGGCGGATCGCATCGATCGCCGCGTTCTTGATGTTGTCGGGCGTATCGAAGTCCGGCTCGCCGGCGCCGAGGCCGATCACATCACGTCCGGCATTTTTCAGCTCGCGCGCTTTCTGCGTCACCGCGATGGTCGCGGAAGGCTTTACGCGGGAAAGGGCGTCGGCAAGAAAGGCCATGACAGGGCGTCTCCAAGAAAAGGCGCGGCCAGAAGCGGCCGCGGCGCTTCTCATGTCGCATCGCCGGCCCAAGCGCAAGCATTGTCGGATGAGCCAGGGGTCAAGCCGGCGTGAGCGGCAACTTTAAATTCATCAACGGCCGGTAAACCCTTGGCTGGCAGGATCGCAGATTGAATTCCGCCAGTGTTCGCGGAGCGAGGACCCTTGTCGCGCAGCATCGGGCTTGCCCACATCATCCGTCATGATGACGGCACCTCAAGCGGTGTCTGGGGAATCTATACGTTGCAGAGCGCCTTCCAGCCGATCTTTGCCTTCAATGAGGGCAAGCTTTCGGTCGCGGCTTTTGAAGGGCTGATCCGGCCGTTCCGGGACGGCGAGCCGCAGTCGCCAGGGACCTTCTTCAGCACCTGTCCGGCCGCCGACCGGCTGCATATCGAAGCGTTGACGCGCACGCTGCACCTGTTGAACGCCGGCGCTTGCCTGCCGCAGGAAGCGTCGATCTTCGTCAATTTCGACCCGTCGGTGTTCACCAACCGCGCCATTGCCGACAAGGCGTTGCGCGACATGCGGCTGGTGCTGCACGAGGCGGGCATCGATCCACGCCGCATCGTCTGCGAGGTGACGGAGCAGAAATCGGCCTCGCAGGAGACGCTCTACAGTTTCGTCGAGGCGCTGCGCGCCAACGGCTTCCGCATCGCGGTCGACGACTATGGCGCCGACGATTCCGACATCAACCGCATCAAGGAGTTGAGGCCGGACATCGTCAAATTCGATGCGCACTGGATCACCCAGTTGATGGAGTCCGGCGCCGGCTTCGCGCTGCTGACCGCCATGGTCAGGGGCTTTGAACAACAAGGTATCCGGACCGTCTTCGAAGGCATCGAGGAAGGCTGGCAGCTCGAGCTGGCGGAGAAGTCCGGGGCCTCGATGGTGCAAGGTTACGTGCTGGCGCGGCCGGAGCTTGCCCCGACAAGCTTTCGCGTTTTCGCAAAGAGCGCGCAGCCGCCATTGGTGGATGAGCGCAAAGCCCCGGTGGCCGCCACTCCGGCCGCGGGACCGTCGGTGCGACCGCCGCGGGTGTTCGGACGAAAGGTGTCGTCATGACTGGGCGACAGGAGAGGCGGCGCAACGTCGCCGAAGCTATCTTCGCCGACGAGATCGGTCTTCAGTTCGGCGTCTATGGCGAGTTCCGGCTGTGGAGCGCCTACCAGCCGATCTTCGCGCCGCGCGGCAGGACGCTCGAGGCCGTGGCGGTCGAAGCGCTGATCGAGCCGAGGCGGCTCGCGCGGCCGGTGGCGCCGGCGGTATTCTTCCGGGGCGTACCGGCATCGGATCGCCTGTTCGTCGAGGCGATGTGCCGGAGGCTGCATCTCGGCAACTACCGCAACATCGGTGTCGACGGGCTGACGCTGTTCTTCAACTACGATCCGCTGATCAACGATCATCTCGGGCGGGCGCTGGCCGAGATCCGGCTGATGACCAGGCATCTCGGCGATTTCGGTCTGGAGCCGGCCATGCTGGTCTGCGAGATCACTGAGCAGGCGGCCGACAACAAGGTTCTTGCCCGGCTCGTGCGCGAGATGAGGCGCGACGGCATCCGCATCGCCATCGACGATTTCGGCACCGGCCATTCGACGGAGGAGCGGATGGACCTGCTGCAACCCGACATCGTCAAGATCGATGGCACATGGTTCGCAGAATTCTGTCGCCATGCGGCCGCGGAGCGCTTTTTCCGGCCGCTGGTCTCGACGCTGCACGACCGCGGCGCCAAGGTCCTGGTCGAAGGCATCGAGCAGGCCACGCATCTGCGCGTCGCGCTCGACGCCGGCGTGGACCTCCTGCAAGGATTTCTCCTTGCGCGCCCGGCGCTTGCCGGCACGATCTTCAATGAAGAGCCGTTGTCGATCGATGCGCTGCTTGGCATGGACAACAAGGTCGTGCCCTTGCATCAGCGCCGCTGATGGATTCACCCAAAAACAAATCACTGGATAGCGCCCGCGCGGGCGGGTAGAGCGTTGCCGATCCGTGTTGCAAGGTGAGGCCCATGAAACTTTACGACATGATCGACAGCGGCAATTGCTACAAGCCGCGTCTGCTGATGGCCAAGCTCGGTATTCCCTTCACCCGCGTCGAGGTAAGCTCGCACACCGGCGAGACGCGAAAGGCCGACTACGTCGCCAAGAACCCGAACGCCATGGTGCCGCTGCTCGAACTCGACGACGGCAGGCGCATCGCCGAATCCAACGCCATCCTGCTCTATCTTGCCGAAGGCACGCGTTTCCTGCCGGCGGACAGATACGAGCGGGCGCTGGCATATCAGTGGCTGTTCTTCGAGCAGTACAGCCACGAGCCCTATATCGCGGTGCGCAAGGCGCTGCTCACCTTCCCGGAAAGGGCCAGGGACGCCACTCCGGAACGGCTTGCCGTGACGCTTGAACGCGGCAACAAGGCGCTCGGCGTGATGAACCGGCACCTGGAGCAGAGCGCCTTCTTTGCCGGCAAATCATACAGCGTCGCCGACATCGCGCTCTATGCCTACACGCACACCGCCGAGAAGGGCGGCTTCCAGCTCGACGCGTATCCTGCGGTTGTGGAATGGCTGGAGCGTGTCGAGGCGGACAAGGGACATGTGCCGCTCGACTGGCTGCCCTGAGCAATTCTTTCGCCGATCGCCGGCGTCCGAAATCCAGACAACAAAAAAGGCGGGCAATGCCCGCCTTCCCGTGCCGGTAGCCTGATCGGGAGCGTCTGACCCGAGCTGGCAGCTATCTGCTGTTCCAGCTTGTCGGTTTCTTTCGCTCCGGCGCGCTTCTCGCGCGACCGTCAGTACATCCGTGACTTGCCGCGCGCCCCGAACCTTCGTCCGGCGCGCGCCTTGAGCGAAATCAGGCTGCCTTGCTCAGAGACCCAGCAGCGGACTTGCCGGTGCGGCGGTCCTGCTCGATCTCGAAGTTGATCTTCTGGCCTTCAACGAGGGTGCTCATGCCAGCGCGCTCGACAGCGGAGATGTGGACGAAAACGTCCGCGCCGCCCGAATCGGGCTGAATGAAGCCGAAGCCCTTGGTGGCGTTGAACCACTTGACCGTACCAGTAGCCATTTAGAAATGTCCTTCACATTTGCCATTGTATGACTGGACCGAAATCCAGCCGGTGGTATCGAAATTTTGGAGACGTCAGCAAACGCGAAGATCGCGAGGCCCGATCGATCGGCCAAATTCAATGCGCCGTATATAGGCTGCTTTTGCTTTGAAAACAAGACGGCGTCGAAACGCCGGCTTGCGCGTATCGTCCAACGGGTGTTCCAATCGCATGAAAGCCTTTATCGGCTGGCGATCGGCGGGGCAGGGGGTGAAGGCCGGGTCCAGCTTGCGTTACAGTCTGGGAGAGGATCATGAAAACCATTCTGCTTGCCGCCTGTCTGCTGCTGGTCGCCGCCGAGGCGCAAGCCGTCTCGCGCTACGACCCGACGCGCATGAGTTGCGGCAAGGTGCAGGCGACGATCGCCAGGCAGGGCGCCGTCATCCTGCGCTATCAGTCGAGCCGCGTGCCGGGGCTGCCGCTTTATGACCGCTACGTGCAGGACGAGCGCTTCTGCAACATGGGCGAGGTGAGGACCAGGGCCTATGTGCCGAGCGCCGACACCAAATCCTGCGCCGTCTATGTCTGCAAGCGCCCCGAGTTCGACCGGCGTTTCCACCGCCGCCTCTTCCCGCGCCACTAGTTGCCGACGCCTCAGAATCCGAACGACGCCTGCGCGGCTGGCGGCGGGCCGACGCGCACGCCTTCCATGGCCAGCATCTTTTCCTTGGTGGACGAGCCGCCGGGCGCGGAGAAGCCGCCGATCTTGCCGCCGGCGGCCAGGATGCGGTGGCACGGGATGACCAGCGGCACCGGGTTGGCGCCGAGCGCGGCGCCCGTTTCGCGGGCAAGCCCGGAATGTCCGGCGCGCTTCGCCAGTTCGCCATAGGTCGTGGTCTCACCGAACCCCAGCCGTCGCGCGGCGTCATAGATGGCGAGGCGGAAGTCGTCGACGCCGGCAAGATCGACCGGCACGCCGGAGAAATCGACATCCTCGCCGGCGGCATAGGCCTTGATCGACGCGATCAACTCGACCACCCAAGA
Source organism: Pseudomonadota bacterium (assembly GCA_040755925.1). GTDB lineage: Bacteria > Pseudomonadota > Alphaproteobacteria > Rhizobiales > Rhizobiaceae > Mesorhizobium. Next base: position 6,646 of record JBFLWR010000547.1, on the reverse strand, counting down.
CGGCTGGTCCGTCGAGGCTGACACGCCGGGATGACGCAGCAACCGACGCTGCACCGCCTCACGGTTGCGTTCGGGCAGGCAGAGCCGGATCAAGCCCTTTTCGCTCCAGGCGATGCCCATGAAGCCGATCACTGTTTCTAACACTGCGTGGCCGGCCGTGATCGAAGGTGTGTTCTGCATGATGGCTTCCTTCCCGCAAAGCCGCGAAAAACGGCAATATGTTCGGTACAGATAGGGAACAATATCGCAGTTTGCCCGCACTCCCGCCACCCGAAAACCACCTGGCGGCCCTGATTGCCCACGCTGAATCGCTGGTGTAAGGACTTTTTAACAACCCCGACAAACCGGACCCGCACGGCTTGCCAGTCAAAGTCACCCTCATCGCGATCGGCGTGATCGTTGCCGCCGCCGGTCTCAGCGGTTGCACATCGACCTCGCAGATGAAGGCCGCGCCGGCGCTTGCGGCGGCTTCGACGCCTGTCGTCGAGGACAACACGCCGACCGTTGTGCTGCCCGAAACTGTTGCGGTTCTGCCTGAATCTTCCGGCCTCGTACCGGTGCAGACCGCGGCGTTGCCGAGCGATGCCGCGACCGTGGCAATGGCAACTACCCAGCTGCCGGCGCCGGTCCAGCCTGGCGGGCAGTTGCCTCCGCAAGCTCAGCCGGTCGCCGCATTCGCGGGTGCGACACCCGCCGCCGGAAAGTTCCCGCCGCCGCCGTTGTTGATGGCCGGCGCTTCGCCGATCGGCTCGGGTTCGCTCAAGCCGGCAGCTGTCTACGCCACGGCGGGCGTCGCCATGCCTGTCACCGGCCAGACGGCGAAGATCGCGCCGATGCCCGGCGTCCAGCAGGTCGCCTACGTGATACCGCAGAATCCGGCGCTGCTGGTCCAGCCGGGCCAGCCCGAGCCGCACCCCACCGGCGCGCGCGCCGAGATCGAGCGCCTGATCGAGAAATATTCGGTGATCTATGAGGTGCCGGTCGATCTGGTGCGCCATGTCGTCAACCGCGAGAGCACCTTCAACCCGAAGGCCTACAATCACGGCCATTGGGGGCTGATGCAGATCAAGCACGCGACGGCGCGCGGCATGGGCTATGACGGCCCGGCCACCGGCCTGTTCGACGCCGAGACCAACCTCAAATACGCCGTCAAATATCTGCGCGGCGCCTGGCTGGTGTCCGGCGGCAACGCCAAGCGCGCCGACATGCTCTACCAGACCGGCTATTATTACGACGCCAAGCGCAAGGGCCTGCTCGAGGCGACCGGCCTCGGCGTCGACCGCCGCCGCCTGGAGCCGGGCGCCTGAGCGCCGGCCAAAAGCGCTCGGGTGATATCGGGACGTGGGTTAGCGCAGGGCATGCATAGCCATGCATGAAGACGAAGGCCGCAGCCCACCGGCGCCGAACGATGTTCGCCTGCGCAAGCTTCTCGACGACACGCTGATCGCACCCCACTGGCCGGAAGGCTTTGTCGCGCGCGTGTTCCAACACGGGGACGCGCGAGCCCTGCACGCGCTTCTGGAGGAGGCATTCGACGACGGCGTCGACCCGTTCGACGACTGGTGGCCGCGCGTCCACGGCGATGCCGAATTCGATCCCGCCCTCTGTTTCCTGGCCATCGACGGCAAAGGCTTGCTGGCGGGAGCCGCGCTTTGCTGGACGTCCGCCTTCGTCAAGGATCTCGCGGTCCATCCGGACTCCCGGCGGCGCGGCATCGGCGAGGCGCTGATGCGCCAGGTCTTCCTGGCCTTCCGGGACAGGGGCGCCACCCATGTCGATCTCAAGACCAACAGCGTGAACGGCGCCGCCGCATTCCGGCTCTACGAACGGCTCGGCATGGTTCCAACCGACTGGGAAGGCTAGGGCGTTTCACCGTTTTCATGGAAACGGCGACCCGCTCTATGTCTCTGTTTTTACGCAATTCTGGGCGGAAAACCGCTTCACACCTTTCCTGGAATTGCTCTGGTCTTTCCCGCATCCGCTGGCAGCTCGGTCAACTCGATGTGACCGGTCCCATTGTGAACAGCTTCACATAGGGTGACGTTAGGTCATGCTAATGCGTGATCGTGCCGGGCGGCCGATCGGCGGATCGACGCTGGCAAGGCGTCGGAGGAGGCTGTGCCGGCATGCGTCAGCCACTCCAAGGCGGGCTCCGGGGCGGCGGGTTTCGGAGCCCGCCCGCTTTCGCGGCCAATGCTCAGATGTCGGGCGCGTTGCCGACCTTCTTCTTCATGTCGAGCGCCCAGGCGCGGCCTTCGTCGCCGCCCCACAACAGCCAGGCGATGTAGCCGGCCGACGGGTTCTCCTCGTTGCCGTAGTTCTTGCCGCGCTTGTCGACCTCATGGCGGGCGAAATAGCTCACCATGCGGCGGATGGTCGAGGGCGAGAGGTTCCTCCGGTTCTTAAGCTCCGTCGCCCGCGCCACGCCGATCTCGGTGCCGCCACGGCCGAATTCCTTGCGCAGCCGCAGCCCCTTGGCGGCGTTGTCGGCAACGATCTGCGGGCAGCGCAGGTCGATCTCTTCGTGGTCGTGCATCTCGTCATCCATCGCGAAACCCTAGCTTAAGGCGTCGCCGAAGGCGCTGAAACACTGTCTGGAAGCGGCCGGCACCTCATAGGACAAGGTGGTGATGTTGCGCAGCTCCGCCGTCAATTTCGGCTTCTGCACCGCCATCAACTGGCTCTAACAAAGTATCTTTCGACCAACCCGCCGGGGCGGAGTTTCGTGCCGGTAGCGTTATGGCCGATGGAGTTCGATATCGAGATTGAGTGCGTAGCGGTGGCGGGGCATCCCAGCAGCCTTGGCTAACACTCCAATTTAGCCGATTACCTTAAGTTTCTGCGTTGTAGTTATAGTTGTGGTTCGAAGCAACTGATTCGAGCGTACCAACTGGCCAATAATCGGGGATTTCCATGCGAACTGGGGGGAAAACTAACGAGTTTGGTGCGATCCGATCAGAGCTCGGGCAGCTTATTATAGGTGCTGTCATAATTGCTCTAGGTGCGGGTATCGTCGCGTCCGGCATTGTGCAGATTTTTGCAGCCAAGGCGTTACCTGTAACCTTATTTGGGTTTGGATTCTTGTGTGTTGGCCTTCTTGTCGCAGCCTGGCGCGTTGTTCCAGCAAGAGCGGGCAAAGTTCAAATAGATGCGGCACTTCTAATCGATTCAAGAACGCGAGTTCCCATTTCGATAGAAAGGTATGATTTTTCCTCTAGAATTTTCTCTTATATAAAAGCGCTCTCCGTTGAAAATAAAGCATTGGGAAAAGTCTGGTCTGACAATAAGTTTTACATACTTTCTGGACTTGATACAGGAGACGTGAAGCTGTCTTCGACAGAATCAAAGAAGATTGCGATTGAGGCTGCCGAGTATTTTGTATTAGATAGCTTATCCACCCATTTAACGGATTATTTTAATCAAGAGCCATCAGCCGACCCGGAAAAATTGGTGACGTTCGAGCGAGATGACGTCCCGGAGATCTTTGCTAAGAACAGGTTTTTGGATCTATTTTCAAGACCCATGAACGAACGGGAAGTCTTTTCAAAAACTCCGGTCGGCCCCGGTTACGGAAAAGTAGTGTCGGCTTCTGGGCCGGGCGGGGCTCGGTATGATCATTTTGACCTCGTTCTTCCTAAGGGAGCGAAAATATCGCGCGACAAACATGGGTCTTTTAGCATTTCAACGAAGAATTTCACTCTAAAGGTGGACTGTGACTTGCAATTTGGATCTCATCCAATCCCTTGGAATTTCATAAAGTATTATATGTCTAAGAAATTTGAATCTATAGATCAGGAGAAGGTTTCTATAGAGATTTCTGTGATGTTTTCTATAGTTCAGGTTTTTTCTAAATCTGGCATACAATACTATCGGTGGGTCGATGATTTTTTGGAAAAAATTACACATCAGGCCGATTTTGAGGAGTTTTTACAGGATATCGGATGGGAGACCGCTCTAACTAGTCAATTCCTCACTGGCATGAAGAAGGTAAATCTGCTGTCTCGCAAACGCACGCCCGCTGATCAAAAAACGAGCAAAGCCAACTGATAGGAGTTCGGTTCGCGACTTCACCCAAAATACTCCTGCAGCGGCCTCACTTCGAGGTTCCCCGCCCTTAGCGCCGCAATCGCCTCTGCCACTGCAGCCGCACCCGACAGCGTCGTGTAATACGGCACCTTCTGCATCAGCGTCGCGCGGCGCAGCGACTTCGAGTCCGACACGGCCTTCTGGCCGTCGGTGGTGTTGAAGACGATCTGGACCTGGCGGTTGCGGATGGCGTCCTCGATGTGGGGGCGGCCTTCGAGCACCTTATTGATCTTTTCGGCTACCACGCCGTTTTCGGCGAGGAAGCGCGCGGTGCCGGAGGTGGCCAGCACCTTGAAGCCCTGGCCGGCGAGGCGCTTCACGGCGGGCAGGATGCCGGCCTTGTCCTCGTCGCGCACGGAGACGAACAGCGTGCCGGAGCGGGGCAGGTCGACGTTGGCGCCGAGCTGGCTCTTGGCGAAGGCAAGTGCGAAGTCACGGTCGAGGCCCATGACCTCGCCAGTCGAGCGCATTTCCGGCCCGAGCAGGATGTCGACGCCCGGGAAGCGGGCGAAGGGGAAGACGGCTTCCTTGACCGCGATGTGGCCGGGATTGCGCGGGTCGGGCATGGCGCCGTAGTGGGCGAAGGCGTCTTCCAGAGTCTCGCCGGCCATGATGCGGGCGGCGATCTTGGCGATCGGACGGCCGATGGTCTTGGCGACGAAGGGGACCGTGCGCGAGGCGCGCGGGTTGACCTCCAGCACATACACCGTGCCGTCCTTGATCGCATACTGCACATTCATCAGGCCGCCGACATTGAGCGCGCGGGCGAGCGCCGCGGTCTGGCGCTCCAACTCATCGACGAGTTCCGACGGCAGCGAGTGGACCGGCAGCGAGCAGGCGCTGTCGCCCGAATGGATGCCGGCCTCCTCGATATGCTCCAGGATGCCGGAGACGAAGGTCGCGTTGCCGTCGCACAGGCAGTCGACGTCGACTTCGATGGCGCCCGACAGGTAGGTGTCGAACAGCAGCGGATTCTTGCCGAGCAGCGTGTTGATCTGGCCGGTCTTGTCGTTTGGGTATTTCTGCTTGATGTCCTCAGGCACCAGGCCGGGCACGGTGTCGAGCAGGTAGGTCTGCAGCATGCCTTCATTGTAGATGATCTGCATGGCGCGGCCGCCGAGCACATAGGACGGGCGCACCACCAGCGGGAAGCCGAGCTCGGCCGCGACGAGGCGCGCCTGCTCGACCGAATAGGCGATGCCGTTCTTCGGCTGGCTGAGGCCGAGCTTGTGCAACAGCTTCTGGAAGCGGTCGCGGTCTTCCGCGAGGTCGATCATGTCGGGCGAGGTGCCGAGGATCGGGATGCCGGCCTTCTCCAGCGCGTCGGCCAGCTTCAGCGGCGTCTGGCCGCCGAACTGGACGATGACGCCGACCAGTTCGCCCGAGGCCTGCTCGGCGCGCAGGATCTCCAGCACGTCCTCCGCCGTCAGCGGATCGAAATAGAGCCGGTCGGACGTGTCGTAGTCGGTCGACACGGTCTCCGGATTGCAATTGATCATGATCGCTTCATAGCCGGCGTCGCGCAGGGCGAAGGCGGCATGGCAGCAGCAATAGTCGAACTCGATGCCCTGGCCGATGCGGTTCGGGCCGCCGCCGAGGATGACGACCTTCTTGCGCGACGATACGCGCGCCTCGTCGGCAAGCTCGCCGACGAAGGGTACTTCATAGGTCGAGTACATGTAGGCGGTGGGCGAGGCGAACTCGGCCGCGCAGGTGTCGATGCGCTTATAGACCGGATGAACGTCGAGATTTTGCCTTGTCTTCTGAATCACTTCGGCGTCGGTCTTCGTCAGCGACGCGAGTCGGGCGTCGGAGAAACCCATCGCCTTCAGCATGCGCAAATTGGTGGCGTCCTGCGGCAAGCCATGCTCGCGGATGCGCTCTTCCATGGCGATGATGCCGGCGATCTGCTCCAGGAACCACGGGTCGATCTTGCACATGGCGTGCACATCTTCCAGCGAGGTGCCCATGCGGATCGCCTGCGCCACCATGCGCAGCCGGTCGGGCGTCGGCGTGCCAAGTGCTGCTCGGATCGCGTTGCGGTCATCCGGGCTGTTGGCGGAACCGAGCCCGGGAATCTCGATCTCATCGAGGCCGGTCAGGCCGGTTTCGAGGCCACGCAAAGCCTTCTGCAGCGATTCCTGGAAGGTGCGGCCGATGGCCATCACTTCGCCTACCGACTTCATGGCGGTGGTCAGCACAGGCTCGGCGCCGGGGAATTTCTCGAAGGCGAAGCGCGGGATTTTGGTGACCACGTAATCGATGGTCGGCTCGAAGGAGGCCGGGGTGGCGCCGCCGGTGATGTCGTTCTCCAGTTCATCCAGCGTGTAGCCGACGGCGAGCTTGGCGGCGACCTTGGCGATCGGGAAGCCGGTGGCCTTGGAGGCGAGCGCGGACGAGCGTGAGACGCGCGGGTTCATCTCGATCACCACCAGCCGGCCGTCGGCCGGGTTGACGGCGAACTGCACGTTCGAGCCGCCGGTCTCGACGCCGATCTCGCGCAGCACCGCGATCGAGGCGTTGCGCATCATCTGGTATTCCTTGTCAGTCAAGGTCAGCG